>JBBRUZ010000060.1:0-15237 GCA_038247355.1 Rhodobacterales bacterium | reverse complement strand
GATGATCGCGGGGCCGCATTGCTACAGCTTCTTTGACGGCAACGCGACCTTCGCCGCACGGGGGGATGCGGAGATGCGGGCGTTCTACCTGACCGATTTTCTCGTGCGGCAGTTCGACGCGTTCGTGTGGCGGCCGATGGGTCTCGACCGGCATCCGGAGCTGCGCGACCAGATTTTCGCCGGGTACGAGCGGCTGGTTTATCTGGCGCAGACCGAGAACTCGGATCTCGATGCGGCGGCGGAGCGCTGCGCGGGGCGGCTGGGCCTCGCCTATGAGCGGCGTTTCACCGGCTACGGCGATCTGGAAGGGGCGCTGGCGGGGATCTGACCGCGAGGTCGGCGTGCGCGGACATCGACGTCCGCGTGTGCGACACGTTCAACCCATTGATTTCGTTCACTCGGAGGGCCGCGAGTTTTTCGGACGCGACAGGGCGCGCCGCCCCTCCCTGTGACGCCGCGTTGGGACGGCCGTGTCGCTGACGCGACGCGCGTTGCGCGACCGTCATGGCGCCATGCGAGCCAGCGTGCCGAGACCCGCATCGTTCAGCGACCCCGCAGTGAGGGCCGTGGCCATGCCGTCCGGCCCGACGGCGAAGCGCAGTTCGTCGGGCAGCGTCGGGAGGTCGGGGCTCGAGTAGTAGAGAAAAAGATCACGGTCGAAATGCGTCAGCGCGTAGCGCGTGGCGCCGGTCGGTCCGAGCACGAGGACCAGACCGCCCGCATCCTCCGCGACCACGGCCTCGCCGACGTAAGGATTGGCGTAGGTCCCGACATACGCGGACGCCGGCAGGGCCGGGGTCGCCGGATCGGGCTTCGCCGCGTAGGTCGCCTCGGCTGACGCGACGGCGGGGCCGAAGAGGCCGGCGTAGACCGCGTCCCACGGCGCCACGTAGTCGCGCGCGACGGCGCCGTCGAAGACGAGATCGGCGAAGCTGTCCGCGACACCCTCGGGCGCGCCGGTCGGGAAGGCGTTCGCAAGCACCGTTATCCCGAGGTCGGCGTCGGGCCACAGCATGACCACCGTGCGCGCGCCGAGGCTGAAGGCGCCGGCATGACCCCAGGTCGTTCCGTGCCGGCCATACTCGACCACCCAGCCGAGACCGTAAAACGTGAGCGCGTCGGTGATCGGGTTCGCGCCGCGCGCGAACAGCGGCACGTGGGTGGCGGCGAGCGCGTCGGCGGCGATGACCTGCGCTCCGTCGAACTTGCCGGAGGCGAGTTCGACGCGCATCCAGGCGCCCAGATCCCGCGCGCTGGCGCTGGCGCCGCCTGCCGGGGCCTGGGCGGTCGCGTCGCGCTTCAACGCGGCCGCCCAGTCGCCGTCGACCTCGACGTGCAACGCGGCGGAATTGGCGCCGGCGGCGAAATCGGCGTGGCGAAAGCTCGTCGACGTCATGCCGAGCGGGTCGAACAGCCGCTCCTTCGCGATCGTCTCCCAGTCCTTGCCGGTCGGGCGAACCGCCGCCAGCGCGCCCATCGTCAACCCGGCGTTGCTGTAGGAATAGCCGGCGCGGAAGCTGGACGACGGCGGGACGAGGCGCAGGCGGCGCATCACGGTCTCGCGGGTAAAGCCGATCGCCTCGAGGTCGTTGCCGCTGGTTCCCGGCAGGCCGCTGCGGTGGTTGAAGAGATCGCGAACCGTGACCTCGGCGCTCGGATAGGCGTCATGGAGTTGGTAGTCGGGCGCGAGATCGGCGATGCGCGTCGCCCAGTCGAGCACGCCGTCGCCGACGAGGGCCGCGACCACGGTCGCCGAGACCGGCTTCGACATCGACGCGAGCTGGAAGACGGTGTCGCCGTCCACCTCGGCAGGCCCGCCAACGTCGCGCAGTCCGAAACCTTCGGCGTAGACGATCTCGTCGGCATGGACGACCACGATGGCGAGACCCGGCACGGCGCGCGATGCGACCAGCGCCTCGGCCATCGCGGCGACCTGCGGCAGCGCCGCCGTCACGCGGTCGCGCGACACCGGCTCCGCGGCGGCGCAACTGGCGAAAGCCGCCGCGGCGACCGCCGCGATCGAGAGGCGGCGCAGGGGCAGTTCGGGCATGGGGTCGTTCCTCGCACCGGGGTCAGGGGAAGGACCGGCGCGGACGGCCGATCCGATGCGCCGACGAGCTTGCCGCAGAATCGCGCGCGGAAACAGCCCCCGCACTGCGTTCGCGATCTGGCCTGCGCGGGGGGAACCGCAGCGCGCGCGAAGCCGCGGGTTTCAGTTGGGGGCCGGAAGTTCGGGACAGGTCTGGAAGGCGATCCGCATCACGACGCGCCGGAGCGCCGGCCGGCTGATCTCGCCGCGCCCGACGCCACCGCCGATGCGATCGGGGCGTCACAGATAGTCGCTGCGGGCAAGACCGTACTTCGCCATCTTCTCGTTCAGCGTGCGGCGGGGGAGCGCCAGTTCGGTCATCACGGTCGAGACGCTGCCGGAGTTGCGGCGCAGCGCGTGGTCGATCAGCATTTTCTCGAACGCGTCGACGTGGTCCTTCAGCGGCTTATCCGTGCCGAGCGGCGCGGCGGGCGCCTGGAAACCGTCGTCGATCATCAGCGCGGAGATGTTGTTGTCGCCGCGGCGCGTCTGCAGCACCGCGCGTTCGGCGAGGTTGATCAACTGGCGGATGTTGCCCGGCCATGGCGCCTGGACGAGGTTCGCGGCGTCGCCCGCGCCGAGGTTGGGCGGCTCGCAGCCGTACTCCTCGGCGAACTGCACGCAGAAGTGCGAAAACAGCGTCAGGATGTCCTCGCCGCGGACGCGCAGCGGCGGAACCTCTAGGATCAGCGCCCCGAGGCGGAAATAGAGATCGTCGCGCATCACGTCGGGCGGCGGCGGGCTGGCGGCGAGACGGCTGGACAACGACACGACGCGGATGTTGTGCAGCCGGGTCGAGGCGCTGCCGGAATCGGTGGCGTTGATGGTCTCGAGCAGGCGGGCCTGCGCCGGCGCGGCCAGACCTTCGATGTCCTCAAGGCAGAGCGTGCCGCCTTCGGCCTGGTCGATCAGCGGCTTTTCCGGCCAGTCCGGCCCGCCGAACAGCGCCGTCTCCAGCGTCTCGGGCGCGAGCGACGCGCAGTTGATCACCACCAGCGGCTTGGTCGCGCGCGGCCCGCAGGCATGCAGGGCGCTCGCGATCAGGCTCTTGCCCGAGCCGGTCTCGCCGAGGATCAGCACGTGGCCGTCGGCCTGGGCCACGTCGAGGATGGATTCGCGCAGCTTCTGGATGGCGGGGCTTGCGCCCATCATCCGGCGCATGATGACCGCGCCGTCCGACAGTTCGCGGCGCAGCGCCCGGGTCTCCAGCGTGCGGGCGCGGACCTCGGAGGCGCGCTGGCACAATTCGGCCAGCCGCTCGGGCTCGAACGGCTTCTCGACGAAGTCGAAGGCCCCGATCCGCATCGCCTCGACCGCCATCGGCACGTCGCCATGGCCGGTCATCAGGATCACCGGCAGGCCGGGATCGACCGACTGCAACCGGCGCAGCAGCGCCATGCCGTCCATGCCCGGCATCTTGATGTCGGTGACGACGACGCCCGGAAACTCCGGCCCGAGCGCCTTCAGCGCCGCCTCCGCCCCGTCGAAGCGGATGGGCTCGAACCCTGAGAGCTGGAGCCATTGCGAGACGCTCTCGCGCATGTCCGCCTCGTCGTCGATGATCGCGACGTTGGGCTTTGCGGTCAAACCAGTCATTGCGATCATACCCTACTCCGCCGCCCTGGGCCGCGTCTGCGATTGTTCGCGCGGCAACAGCAATTCGAACACTGCGCCGCCGTCGGGTGCGTTCCGCGCAAGGAGCCGCCCGCCGAGCTCGGTCGCGAAGCCCGCCGAGATCGCGAGGCCGAGCCCCAGCCCCTCGCCCGGTTTCTTCGTCGTGTAGAACGGCTCGAACAGCTTGCCCGGATTGGTGAAGCCCGGGCCGTTGTCCTCGATGGCGAGCAGGATCGTCTCGCCGATGACGAGGAAGATCTTGATGCGCCGGTCGGTCTGGCCCTTCACCGCGTCGAGCGCGTTGCGCAGAAGGTTGACGATGATCTGCTCGATGCGCAGTGGATCGGCCATGACGACCGCGGGCTCGGAAGGCAGGGTGGTCGTGATCGTCACCGCCATCTTGCCGAGCTGCGGCGCCATCATGCCGAGCGCCGCGCGCACGCTCGTGCGCAGGTCGACCGGCTCGAGATCGACGTCGCCCTTTCGCGCATAGGATTTCAACTGGCGGGTGATGCCGCCCATCCGGTCGATCAGGTCGTCGATGCGCTGGAACGAACTCAGCGCCTCGTCGGGACGGCGGCGTTGCAGCAGCAGGCGCGCGCCGGCGAGATAGGTCTTCATCGCGGCCAGCGGCTGGTTCAGCTCGTGGCTGACGGCCGCCGACATTTGGCCCAGTGCGGCGAGTTTCGAGGTCTGCTCGAGGCTCTGCTCGGCGTCCTTGAGGTCGCGCTCGACGCGCTTTCGCGCCGCCATCTCGACCGAGAGCCGCCGGTTCAGCAGGCGCAGTTCCTCGGATTCGCGCTGGATGCGGCGGCTTTCGGCGCGGGTCCTTCGCGACAGCAGGTAGAACGCGAGCGCGATCACCATCGCGAGCGCCATCAACACCAGCGCGAGAACCGCGTTCACCCGCGCGCGCACGCCCTCCAGCGTCGGGAAATAGGTGAGGTTCCACCCGCGGAACCCGACGCTGACCTCGTTGCGCAGATGCGGCGTCCCGACGATGTATACGTAGCTCGAAGAGGACAGCGTGCGCCGCGCCTCGTTGAGCGCCTGCGCGACGCGGGTGTCGGACCCGACGTTCGCGAGGATGTTGCTCAGCGTGTTGCCGCGCCAGTTCGGCTCGGACGCCAGCAGGACGATGTCCTCGCCGTCCGCGACCACGACCTTGACCCGCGCCCGCCGCCAGCTTTCCTCGTGGAGGCCGAGGTCGACCGTCACGACGATCACGCCGAGCACCGCCTCGCCTTCCACCAGCCGCCGCGAATAGTGAAAGCCGTAGCCGGCGTTCTCGCCCCCGATGATCGAGAAAGCGGTGTTGCCCGCAGCGTCGCCGGTCGGCAGCGTGAAATAGCTCATGTCGCTGTTGTTTTCGCCCCGCGGCCGGGCGTCGCGGGCCGCGACGACCCGCCCGTCGGCGTCGAGCAGGAAGATGGCGCCAGCCCCGATTTCTTCGCGAAACGTCGCGAGCCGTGCGTCGGCCTCGGCGAACTCGCCCAAGTGCAGCCCATCGATCAGGATCGGGTCGCGCGCCAGCAGCAACGGTACGATCGAGTGGCGTTGCATCGCGCTCTGGAGCGATCCCGCATAGAGCGTCGCGCGCACCGTCGCGTCGGCGTTCTGGTCCTCGCTGAAGAAGCGCGTCAGATAGATCTGGCCGCCCCAGATCGTCATCATCATGACCAGCAGCCAGATCGCGACGCCCAACCGCAACCAGACTGCGGACGGCGCCGTCCGCGGGCGCGTCGATTGTTCGGCATCGGACATCGTGCAGGATTACGCTGCGGGGGGGCCACGCTCAAGCGCCTTGAAGCGCCCCTGCCGCCGCCGTCTCGACCAGAGCGGCGAAAACCCGCCCGCCGTCAACGCCACCGTGCGCCGGATCGACGGCGCGCTCGGGATGCGGCATCAGGCCGAGCACGCGGCGGTTTTCCGACAGCACGCCGGCGATCCCGCCGCACGAGCCGTTCGGGTTGGCGCGGTAGCGAAAGGCGACGCGGTCTTCGCCCTCCAGCCGCGCCAGCGTCTCCGGGTCGGCGAAGTAGGCGCCGTCGTGATGGGCGATCGGAAAGGTCACGGTTTCGCTTCGGGCGTAGCCGTTGGTGAACGGGCTGTCGGGCGTGCCGACAAAGAGATCCGCCGGCGCGCAGACGAACCGCAAGCCCGCGTTGCGCATCAGCGCGCCCGGCAGAAGGCCCGCCTCGATCAGCACCTGAAAGCCGTTGCAGACCCCGAGCACCAGCCCGCCGCCGCGCGCGAACGCGACAACCGCCCGCATGACCGGCGCGCGCGCGGCGATGGCGCCGCAGCGCAGGTAGTCGCCGAAGGAGAACCCGCCGGGAACCGCCACGAGGTCGAGCCCGACGGGGAGCGCCGCGTCCTTGTGCCAGACCGTCGACACCTGCGCCCCGGCGCGGCGCAGCGCCACGACGAGGTCGCGGTCGCAGTTCGAGCCGGGAAACACCAGCACGCCCGCCCGCAGCGTCATGCGATGTCCACCACGTAGGTCTCGATGACCGGATTGGCGAGCAGCGCCCGGCACATCGCGTCGACCTGCACGCGCGCGGCGGCTTCATCGGTCGCGTCGAGGTCGAGCTCGATCACCTTGCCAATCCGCACGTCGCCGACCCCGGGAAAGCCGAGCGAGCCGAGCGCATGGCGCACCGCCTCGCCCTGCGGGTCGAGCACGCCATGTTTGAGCATGACGTGAACGCGCGCCTTCAGGCGCGGACCGTCCGACCGGGCGTCGCTCGATCCCGGTGCGTTCAATCCGGGGTCGTTGAACTCAGGACCGTTCAAGTGGGGCCGCCATCAGTTGACCAGCTTCGGACCGGTCCCGCGGCCGTTGGTGCGGGGCATCACGCCGAGGCGCTTGGCGACCTCGGTGTAGGCGTCGGCGAGGTTGCCGAGATCCTGTCGGAACACGTCCTTGTCGAGCTTGCGGCCGGTCTCGATGTCCCACAGACGGCAGCTGTCCGGGCTGATCTCGTCGGCTACGATCAGGCGCTGGAAGTCGCCGTCATAGGCCCGGCCGATCTCGATCTTGAAATCCACCAGCCGGATGCCGACGCCGAGGAACATCCCCGACAGGAAGTCGTTCACCCGCAGCGCGAGTGCGATCATGTCGTCGATGTCCTGCTGGCTCGCCCAGTTGAAGGCGATGATATGTTCCTCGGAAACGATCGGATCGCCAAGACTGTCGTCCTTGAAGTAGAACTCGATGATCGGGCGCGGCAGTTGCTGGCCCTCGGGGATGCCGAGCCGCTTCGAGATCGAGCCGGCGGCGTAATTGCGCACGACGACCTCGAGCGGGATCATCTCGACCAGCCGGATCAGCTGTTCGCGCATGTTCAGCCGGCGGATGAAATGCGTCGGCACGCCGATCGCATTGAGTCCGGTCATGAAATGTTCGCTCAGGCGGTTGTTCAGCACGCCCTTGCCCTCGATGGTGGCTTTCTTCTCGGAGTTGAACGCGGTCGTGTCGTCCTTGAAGTATTGGATCAGCGTGTCGGGCTCCGGACCCTCGTACAGAATCTTCGCCTTGCCCTCGTAAACCAGCCTGCGTCGGGCCATGGATGTCTCCAAAAATGGCAAAGGAAAAGGGGGCGAGGCGCCCGCCCTTCCCAGTTGAACGCTCTATATGCGAAAGGCCGGGTCGCAAGCAAGGGTTCTGACCGATCGCCACCGTGCGCCGGTCGCGCGCACGGTGGCTCCTACATGCGCGCGGTCGCTCCCGCAGCCAGGGAAAGTGCCGTGATTTCAAGGGCGTGAGCACATGGTCCCGCGCGGGCCGCCGCCGACGCGCGTTTTGCCCGACCGGGCGCTTGTCGGGCGGCCTGTCGGATGCTTATGTCCGTTTTGAAAACAGCCGCCCGGGAGACGCGTGATGGACAGCTTCAAGGACCGCGAAAAAGGTTTCGAAAACAAGTTCGCCCACGATCAGGATATGCAGTTCCGCGCCCTCGCGCGCCGCAACAAGCTCGTCGGGCTCTGGGCCGCGGAGTTGCTGGACAAGACGGGCGACGACGCCGCAGCCTATGCGATGGAGGTGGTCAAGGCGCAGTTCAAGGGGGCCGGGCAGCAGGACGTATACGCCAAGCTCGCGGCCGATCTCGACCATCGCGCCGACGAGACGACGATCCGCACCAGGATGGACGAGTTCCTCGCGGTCGCGAAAAAGCAGCTGATGACCGAGACCGGGTGACGCCGCCGGGGCGCCGAGCTTGACGGGGCGCCCGTGACCTGACGCGCCTAGCGGGGCGCTGCTGGTCGGCGGGCCCGAGGCGCCCTTGACTTGACCGGCGCCCGCGCGATTTCGCAAGCCATGCGTGAGACCGTCCAGATCGTCTGGTTCAAGCGTGACCTTCGCGCATCCGACCACGCACCGCTGGCGCGCGCCGCCGCGGCAGGTCCGGTCTTGCCGGTGCACGTTTTCGAACCCGATTTCTGGGCGCAACCGACGATGGCCGGGCGGCAGTGGGCGTTCGTGTCCGAAAGCCTCGACGCGCTCGACCGGGAACTCGCGCGGCTCGGCGCCGGGCTCGTCCGCCTCGCTGGCGACGCCGTGACGGTGCTAGAGGCGCTTCGGGTCCGCTATGGCCGCGTCGCGTTGTGGAGCCACGAGGAGACCGGCGACGCCTGGACATTCGCCCGCGACCGCCGGGTCGCGGCCTGGGCGCGCGCGCAGGGGGCGCCTTGGGTCGAGCTTCCGCCCGCGGGCGTCGTGCGGCGTCTCGCATCGCGCGACGGATGGGCGACTGCGTGGGAGCGTCGGATGGCAGTCCCCGTTTCGCCTGTCGCGTCGCTGCGCGCGGCCCCGGCGCCGCCGCCGTCCGGCGTGGCGGCGGGGCGCGCATCCGATCCCTGCCCGGAGCGCCAGCCGGGCGGCCGCGGTGAAGGTCTCGCGCTGCTCGACAGTTTTCTCGCGCACCGCGGCCAGAGTTATCGCCGCGCGATGTCCTCGCCGGTGACCGCCTACGACGCCTGCTCGCGCCTGTCGCCGCATCTGGCCTGGGGGACGGTGTCGACCCGCGAGGCGACGCAGGCCGCCCGGGCCATGCGGGCCCGCGTCGCGGGTCGGAGGGATGGCTGGGTCGGCGCGATCGACAGTTTCGTCGCGCGGCTGCACTGGCGCTGTCACTTCATGCAGAAGCTGGAAGACGAGCCGTCGATCGAGACCCGGTGCCTGCATCCCGCGCTTGAACGTCTGCGGGTTCGCGGAGAGCATCCCGACCGGCTGGCGGCATGGGTGTCCGGGACGACCGGGCTGCCGCTGGTGGACGCCTGCATGCGTGCGCTGCGCGCCACGGGCTGGCTGAACTTCCGGATGCGGGCGATGGTCTCGAGCGTGGCCGCCTATCACCTGTGGCTCGACTGGCGCGACTATGGGCCGCCGCTGGCGCGGATGTTCACCGACTACGAGCCGGGCATTCACTGGGCGCAGCTTCAGATGCAGGCCGGCGCGACGGGGATCAACGCGACGCGCGTCTACAATCCGGTGAAGCAGCAGATCGACCACGATCCGCTCGGCGTCTTCGTGCGTCGGTGGGTTCCGGAACTCGCCGGCGCGCCGACGGCGTTTCTGGCCGAGCCATGGCGGATGGACGGGGCCGCGCAACGCGCCGCGGGCTGCGTGCTCGACCGCGACTATCCGGCGCCGATCGTCGATCATGTGGCCGCGGCCCGCGACGCCAGGGCGCGTCTCGCCACCGCCCGCCGCGCGGACGCGACGTTCGGCGAGACGGGCGCGCGCATCGTCGCCCGCCACGCGTCGCGCAAGCGGCCCAACGATCGCGAGCCGGCCCGGGCGCGCGGGCGCCGGCCGGCGGCTGGCCAGTTGATGTTCGACTTCTGATCCCGCCATGCCGAAGATGCGCGCCAAGTCCGACCTGCCGAGCAAGATCTGCGCCGCCTGCGGACGGCCCTTCGCCTGGCGCAAGAAATGGGCGCGCGACTGGGACCGGTTGCGGTACTGTTCGGATCGCTGCCGGGGCGCGCGTCCCGGCGCGGTTTCGGTGCGGCCGCCGCCACCGCGCGGATAGCGATACGGCGGCGATCGGGCCTGTCACAGGGCCGCCGCGACCAGGTGCGGTCAAACCCGGTCCGCGCCGTCCGCCGCCGCCGGACCCGGTCGGCGGGACGGGGGAGGGGGCGGCTGACGTCCGTCGGATCATCCGATGTTGGTGACCCAGCCCGGCCGGGACATGGCGTCGAGCGCGTCCGCGAGCGACGATTGGCGCGCGGCGAACTGCGCGGACGGGTCGGCCACCGGCCGGCCGGTTATGAAGCCCTGGGCGTGGGTGAAGCCGAGCTTTCGCACAATTGCGAGCTGGTCCGGTCGCTCGACGCCTTCGGCGGTGACGCTGACGCCGGTCTTCTTGGCCAGCGCGATGATCGCGCCGACCAGTTCGACCGTGGCCGGGTTGCCGAGGTCGTGGACGAACGAGCGGTCGAGCTTGATCCGGTGATGCGGAAGGCGGCCAAGGTACGCGAGCGCGCTGTAGCCGGTGCCGAAATCGTCGAGCGCGATGCGGACCCCCATCGCGATCAGCGCTTCGAGTTGCGCGGTCGTCTCGGGGTTGTCGCGCATCAGCACCGTCTCGGTGATTTCGAGCTCGAGGCGCTGCGGGTTCACGCCGGAGGCGGCGAGCGCGGCCGCCACCTGTGCTACAAAATCGGGCTCGTGGAACTGCAGCACCGAGACATTGACCGAAATGGCGATCGTCTCCGGCCAGCGCCGCGCGGCGTCAAGCGCCGTGCGCAGCGCCCAGGCGCCGAGCGGCAGGATCAGCCCGGTCGCTTCCGCGAGCGGGATGAACGCCATTGGCGCGAGATCTCCGCGTGTCGGATGTCGCCA
Organism: Rhodobacterales bacterium; assembly: GCA_038247355.1. Taxonomy (GTDB): domain Bacteria; phylum Pseudomonadota; class Alphaproteobacteria; order Rhodobacterales; family Rhodobacteraceae; genus Amaricoccus. Next base: position 4,681 of record JBBRUZ010000060.1, on the reverse strand, counting down.
GCGCAGCAACGCCTCCACGCCGCTCGTCGCCCCGCTGACGAGGTCGACATAGCCCTGATAAACCAGATGCATCTGGCCGCCAGCGAGCGCTTCCGCGAGATCGAGTTCGAGCTGGCTCACGTCCCGCGTCGCCGCGTCCGTGCCCGGATCGTGCAGCACGTAGCGATTGCCGCCCTCGACCTTCGCCTGCCGCAGCGCCGCTTCGGCCCGCTTGAGGATTTCCGCGGTCGGGGTCTGCTCGTCCACCGGCGCAACGACGCCGATGCTGGCCTGGATCACGACCGAGCGTCCCGCGAGGATCGACGGCGAACGGGCCGCGACGAGAAGCCCGGCGGCGTAGCTCGCGGCGGCCTGGGGCCGACGAGCCGCCAGTACGACAAAACGGTCGCCCCCCAGCCGCGCCATCCGGTCGCCGAGCCCGAGGCAGGTCCCGAACCGAGCGCCGAGCACCGCGAGCAGCGCATCGCCGGCCCCATCGCCCAGCGCCTCGTTGACGGCGTGAAACCGGTCCAGATCGATCAGATAGAGCGACCAGCCGGCGTTCCGCTGCGCCCGGGCCTCCTCGATCATCAGCGTGGCGGCCACGCGCGACAGAACCGCGGCCGGCGGCGCGAGGCGCCCTGTCGGCGCCGGGGGAAGCGCGGAGCCGGGAGGGGCGCGCGGACCGGCAGACGACAGCAGCGGCGCCGCGGCGAGCGCCGCGTCCGTGAGCGCCTGCGCGAGGGTGGGCCCCAACCGGCGCCGTCGCGTCGGATCGCAGAGGAGCATGAAGCCGATCGGCGCCCCGTCGGCGCCCGGCAGCGGATGCAGCGCCGCGAAGCGCGCGTCGAGACCCACCGCCACGGGATCGACGACCACGCAGCCTCCGCGCGCGAGCGCTGCGGCGATGGCCGGATCGACGGGGCGCCACGCCGCCGGGTCCGCCCCCGTGGTCAGCGGAACACCGGGCGTCATCGACCACAACCGGAGCTCGCCGCCGATCACCGCATAGACTGCCGCCTGCGCTTCGGGCGCCTGCGCCTGCAACAGCCGCAGAAGCGCCGCCATCGCCTTCTCGTTCGGTCTATCATCCATCGTCAGGTCTTATCCTGGTCAAAGCAGAGGGCGGGTCGGCGTGCGCGACGTGGCTCCTCTCAACCTCAGGTAGCGCAAATGGTTGCACTGCGCCCAGCCGGCATCTGATAGATCGCCGCTCGGGCCCGCGACGGGGCACCGTCGCCGGGGCTGCTCACCCGGCTGCGCGGAGGATCGCGCAGCCGGGCGCAGGCGAACGCCCGGTCGTCAGCGCGGCGGGCGCCGGTTCGGTTCGGCGGCGGCGGTCGCGCCGAGAAAACCGCGCAGATCAGCCTTGTGCGCGGCGAGATCGTGTGTCGGCGCGCGCTTCAGCGCGCATTCCCAGACGACGAAAGCGCCCCAGCCGAGGGTCGTCAGTCGCGCATCGGCGGCAGCGTCGCGCGCGACGTTTCGCGCGATCTTGGCGCGCCAGTAGTCGGCGTTGCGGCGGGGGGTGCGCGCGCCGCGCGGACAGTCGTGACCGTGCCAGAAACAGCCGTGGACGAGGACCACCTTGCGCCGGGCGGCGAAGACGATGTCGGGCGTGCCGGGCAGCGACGCGTCATGGAGACGGAAGCGGTAGCCCAGACCGTGCAGCAGGCGGCGCACCGCCCGTTCAGGGCCGGTGTCGCGGCTCTTGACCGCGCGCATCGTCGCCGAGCGGACCGGATCGGGCGGAAGCATCACATGCCGAGGGCTTCGCGGTAGAGCTGGAGGATCGCTTCTTCCTCGGAGACGTCTGCGGGTTCCCGCTTGCGCAGGGCGATCAGCTTTTTCAAGACCTTGACATCGTAGCCCCGGCCGCGGGCTTCGGCCATCACCTCCTTCTGCTGGTCGGCGATGTCTTTCTTTTCGGCTTCCAGCCGCTCGAACCGCTCGATGAACTGGCGCAGTTCGGCGGCGGTGACCTTGTATTGCTGGGCGGCGCCCTCGTCCTCGTATTGCCGGGCGGCGCCCTCGTCCTCGATCACGTTATCCATGGGCGGCTCCTCGCATCAAAAATCGCTGCGAACCCTAGCGGCCTGCCCCGCCGCCGGCAAGTCGCGGTGGCCGGCGCGACCTGTGGGGCGACCGGTTTCAGGGCTGACCGGCACGCGACCCACGGGGGTTAGCGTTGCCCGTTCGGCGCCGAGGTGCGATCGGTCGCGTCGGGTTGCAGTGGAAGGGTCAGAAGTGATCTTTGAAACCTGCCTGAAAAAAACCCGTCGCTATTTTGCGGGGGGCCGCCGCGACTGTGTTGATTTCGATCAGTGCCCGAAAGGGACGGTTCGATTAGAAGTCCGGAGTGGCCAGGGTCTTGATGCCTGAGTTGCGATGAAGCGGGATCAAACACATGCAGAATATCAAGCTGACCGGTGCATTCGCGCTGTTTTCGGGTGCGTTGCTCGTTTCATGGGTGACCCATGGCACGGGTGTCGTGCGCGATGATCCCGAACGAAACATAAGCATCCCCGACACGCTGACAGTCCCGCTTCAGGTGCAGGCCTCCTACAACGATCAGGATATCTTTTTTCGCTATCGCTGGCCCTCAGCCAGCATGGGGATCTTCCACGACATCCTTCGCTACGAGGATGGCAGCTGGATCACCGAGGGTGGCGGAATGCCCGGCCCCAATCCCTTCGGCGTCCACGAAGACCGCGTCGCGATGATGCTCGATGACGGCAGCGTGCCGGAATTCGGCCGCTATGGTGGCTACATCACCATCGGCGATGGTCTGGCCGGTCTGACCGACGAGGCCCCGGAGGAGGTTACGAAATACCTGCCCATGACCCGCAACACGCTCGGCCAGTGGGATGACATGGCGCCCGACAGCGAACTGGCGCAACTGCGCTCTGCGGGTTATTTCCTTGATCTGTGGCACTGGCGCGGCGCGCGCTCGAATCCGGTCAACGAGGCCGACGACCAGAATGTCGGCGCCGGGCGCGATGGCGACGCCGGAGAAGCAAGCTATACCACGAACTGGGATTCCGATATCAGTCAGCCGCGCGTGATGTTCGATATCGCCTCGGCCGGGTATCGGGCGCTGAACTGGGACGATGTGCAGGCCGGGCGCGTCTCGCAAGAGCAGACCTATGCCCTGATCGCCGATGCTGCAGTGCCCTATGACCCCGATGCCGGCTGGCAGAACGGCGATCTGTTGCCACGCCGGGTCATCCGGCCGGGCGCCAGCTCGCGCGGGGATATCCGCGCTGAGGGGCGTTGGGCAGACGGATACTGGGATGTCACGCTGGCGCGCGCGCTCGACACCGGCAATCCGGTGGATGACAAGATCCTGCAAGATCTCGGCACCTATGATGTGGCCTTTGCCATTCACCGCAATGCCACCGGAGGGCGCTGGCATTATGTGTCGTTGCCCTTCAGCCTGGGACTGGCGCGCGAGGCCGATATCATGGCCACCCGCTTCGTCGGGACCATGCCGCAATGGAGCGATACCTGGAGCGACGTCACGCTGTTCTATCCGGGGCAGGTCACCTGGCCGTCGCTCAACAGCGCGGTCCATGGCGGCGCCAGCAGCATTGCCGATCGTGTTCCGGTGCGGGCGCGCCACAGCCCCGAGCAACTGGCGTATTACGGTGTCGAGCATGAGTTCAGAACCGAAATCCGCCGCCAGTGGCTGATGACGCTTCTGGCCGGGATATTGCTGATCGGGGCCTTCGGCGTGGCGTTGAACGCAACCATCGTTTCACGGAAAGGAGCCTGATCGTGGCCGCCTATCACGTCGTTCTGATACACTTTCCTATCGCTTTGTGGATGGTCTCTTCGCTATGCATCTTCATCCGCGCCTTCGATGACGGTGTGCTGGGCCAGGCGATGGATCGCGCTCTGCCGGTGTTTCTTGTGCTGGGGGTGATCATGGGCGCGATTGCCTATCTGGTCGGTCTGTCGGTCTGGCCGTGGGAGACGCTCTCCTCGACGCCGCTGGGACGCAACCACATGCTGATGGCAAGCTGGTCGCTGGCCTACTTTACGTTGCTGGCCTTCATCCGGTATCGCCATGGTCCGGCGATCTGGCAGGGGCTTTCGCGCTGGATCATGTTTCTGCTTGCCGGAATCGGTGTGGTTCTTGTCGGCATCACAGGCACCCTAGGCGGGCATCTGGTCGGCAATTATACCGAAGTCAGCGAATTGCTTCGGCGTTTTGGGTGGGAAGTCTACACCACCTACTATCTGCCGGATCTGACCTTGGCGATCATCGGCGTCGTGACGCTTGTTTTGCTCGCGATCGGCCTGCTGGGCCGCAACCGGTCCACCACGGGGTAGTCTCGCCCTTCGCGCCAACGCGTCAATTTTCCGCAAAGAATCCGGACGAGCATAGGCGCTGTACGGGTCCCTGCGGCTCCCTTTGCTTGCCCGGCTGCCAGACCTTGCTACAATAGCGCGAGAAGTTTGCGTGCAGCCTCTTCGGAGGACGCCGAATTCTGGCCGGTCAGCTGAGAACGGCGCCGCAATAATCGGCCACGGGGGCGCCCGGAATTGGTCGGGCGGGGCGGTCGAAAATCCCGCCAGCGACAAGTCTTCGGTTCGTGGAACGGTCCGGAGGCGGAAGGAGGTATGGCGTGGAGCTGTATTCGAAGGTCCGCATGGCGGTGCTGCGGGATGGCTTGAGCCATCGAGAGGCGGCTCGGCG
>JBBRUZ010000059.1:0-15265 GCA_038247355.1 Rhodobacterales bacterium | reverse complement strand
GCGCTGTTTCCGCATCTCTACCGGGCGCTGGAACGCCGCGACGTGATCTGGGCGCGACCGTTGCCGCTCGGGCCGGACGGGCATGTCTGGCCCGAAGAGGTGTCGTGAGCCTCGCCGATCGGGCGGCGCTCGCGGCGCTGCGGCGGTTCGATCCGGAAACCGCACACGGACTGGCGTTGCGGGCGCTGCAGGCGGGCCTCGGACCACGAGGCGGGGCGATCACGTCGCCACGGCTGAAGGTGCGGCTCGCCGGCCTGGACCTGCCCAATCCGCTCGGCCTCGCGGCGGGGTTCGACAAGAACGCGGTCGCAGTTGGACCGCTGCTGCGCGCCGGGTTTGGTTTCGTCGAGGTGGGCGCCGCGACCCCGCGACCACAGCCGGGCAATCCGCGGCCGCGGCTGTTCCGGCTCGTCGAGGACCGGGCCGTTATCAACCGGTTCGGGTTCAACAACGACGGGGTCGAGGCGATCGCGTCGCGGCTGTCGCGGCGGCGGCTTCCGGGTGTCGTCGGGCTCAACCTCGGGGCGAACAAGACGAGCGCCGATCGGGCGGCGGACTTTGCCGAGGTATTGGCCACAGCGGGAGCGTTCGTGGATTTCGCCACCGTCAACGTCTCGTCGCCGAACACCGAGAAACTGCGCGATCTCCAGGGGGCGGCGGCCTTGGACGGGCTGCTCGCCGGGGTGATGGCGGCGAATGCGGCGCTGGCGCGACCAGTCCCGGTGTTCCTCAAGATCTCGCCCGACATGAGCGACGGGGAACTGTCGGATCTGGTGGCGGTAGCACTGGAACGGCGGATCGACGGTATCATCGCCACGAACACGACGCTGGCGCGCGACAGCCTTACGAGCGCGCGAAGCGATGAGGCGGGGGGGCTTTCGGGGAGGCCGCTTTTCGAGCGATCGACGCGGGCGCTGGCGCGGGTCGCGTCGCTTGCCGGCGGGAGGATCCCGTTGATCGGGGTTGGCGGCGTTGCATCGGCCGAACAGGCCTACGCCAAGATCCGGGCGGGGGCGACGGCGGTGCAAGTCTACACCGGGTTGGTCTACGGCGGTCTGGCGCTCGTCGGGGCGATCCTCCACGGGCTGGAGCGGTTGCTGGAGCGCGACGGATTCTGCAGCGTCGCGACTGCGGTCGGCGCAGACATCGACGGCTGGCCGGCGTCCGACCGCCGTTAGTTCGACCGGCGCGACGACGCGCCAGTCGCGCGCTCAGACCGACATGCCCCGCGAGATCGGCAGCACTGTCACCGGTTTGCCGGTGGCCGCGCGGATGGCGTTTGCGACCACCGGGCTGATGGGCGGCACGCCGGGTTCGCCAACGCCGGTGGGGCGTTCGGTGGAGGGCACGATATGGACCTCGACAGTCGGCATCGCCTCGATCCGCAGTGGAGTGTAGGTGTCGTAGTTGGCCTGAACGACCTCGCCGCCTTCGAGCGTGATCTCCTCGGCCAGCGCCGCGCCGAGGCCGAAGCCGATCGCCCCCTCCATCTGCGCGCGAACTGTGTCGGGGTTGATCGCGATGCCGCAATCGACCGCGCAGACGACGCGGTGGACGATGGGACCGGCGTCGCTCATGCTGACCTCGACGGTCTCGGCGACGAACGTCGAGAAGCTCTCGGCGAGGGCGATGCCGCGGCTGCGGCCTTCGGGCGGCGGCGTGCCCCAACCGGCCTTCTCCGCCGCGAGACGAAGGACGCCGGCGTGGCGCGGCGAGGCCCCGAGCATCGCGAGGCGGAAGTCGAGCGGGTCCTGGCCGGCGGCTGCGGCGAGTTCGTCGAGAAAGGTCTCGACCGCGAACGCCGTATGCGTCGAGCCGACGGCGCGCCACCAGAGCACGGGCACGCCGACCTCGGTGGTGGTGAGGCCAACCGTCCGGTTGGGGACCGCGTAGGGGAGGACCTGCGCACCCTCGACCGAGGTCGGGTCGATGCCGTCCTGCATCATCGCCTCGAAGGGGCCGCCCTTCATGATCGACTGGCCGACGATGTGATGCTCCCAGGCGATGATCGACCCGTCAGCGTCGAGTCCGGCCTTCATCGTGTGGACGTAGGCCGGGCGGTAGGGGCCACCCTTCATGTCGTTTTCCCGCGTCCATTGCACCTTGACCGGCGCGGACCAGCCGACGGCGCGGGCGGTCGCCACCGCCTCGACGATCACGTCCGCATCGCCGACGCCGCGCCGGCCGAACCCGCCGCCGGTTTTCATGACGTGAAGGATCACCTTGTCGGGCGTAATCCCCGCAACCTCGGAGGCGATGAACTGATAGAGGTCGGGCATCTGGTGGCCCGCCCATATCTCGAGCGTGCCGTCTGCGTTCATCCGGGCGACCGCGTTCAGCGGCTCCATCGCGGCATGGGCGAGATAGGGGAATTCGTACGTCGCCTCGACCGTCCTGACGGCCGTCGACATCGCGGCGGCGCTGTCGCCTTCGACCAGGGCGGTCGCCGCGGGCGATTTTGCCGCGAGATCGCGGTAAAGCGCCATGATCTCGGCCGTGCCGCGGGTCTCGGCCGTGGTCTCGTCCCAATCGATGGTGACGGCGTCGCGGCCCTGAAGCGACGCCCACATGTTCTCGGCGACAACCGCGACACCGCGCGGGGTGGCGACGACGTCGCGCACACCGGGGATCGCCAATGCGGCCGCGGCGTCGAAGCCGCGGACCGTCGCGCCGAACCTCGGTGGGTGGATCATCGTGGCGGTCAGCATCCCCGGAAGCGCCACGTCGATGGTGAACGGATGCGTGCCGTCGGTCTTGGAGGCGCTGTCGGCGCGGCGGACCTCGTCCTTGCCGATGATCGTCCAGTCGGCTTCGGTCTTCAGCGCCGAAGCTTCGGGGATCGCCATGCCGGCTGCGGCCTCGGCGAGCGCGCCGAAGCTGGCCGTCCCGGCGGTTGGGTGGGTGAGCGCGCCGTTCGCGACGGTGATCTCGGCGGCGGGCACGCTCCAGGCTTCGGCGGCAGCGGCGACCAGCATCTCGCGGGCGGCGGCCCCGGCGAGACGGTAGCGATCCCAGGACGAGGCCATCGAGGTCGAGCCGCCGCTGAATTGCGCGAATCCACCGGCGGCGGCGTTGCCGTATGCCGGAATGTTCCCGCAGGCGCCGATCACATCGGTCTGGTCCGGACGGGCGCCGAGTTCTTCGAGCACGAGCGTCATGATCCCGTGGTAGCTGCCCTGGCCCATGTCGAACTGCGACGAGAGGATCGTCACGCGGTCGTCCGCGGTAATGTGGATATATGCGGCGAGCGGGTTGATCGGGCCGGGGACCGGATCCTGCGCAAAAGCCGGCGCCGCACGGAAGCCGACCGCGAACCCGCCCGAGACGACTGCGGCGCCGATGAGGAAGCCGCGGCGCGACGTGCGGACATTGGTTTTCGCGGCGGCGCGCGACATGATGTGGTGCAGCATCTCAGGCCTCCAGCTGGCGGGCGGCTTCGTGGATCGCGCCGCGAATACGATGGTAGGTGGCGCAGCGACACAGGTTGCCGGACATGGCGCCGTCGATGTCGTCGTCGGTGGGTTTCGGCGTCTCGCTCAGCAGCGCGACAGCGGACATGATCTGGCCGGACTGGCAGTAACCGCATTGCGGCACGTCCATCGCAACCCAAACCGATTGCACCGTCTCGGCGACACGGCCGGTGACGCCTTCGATGGTGGTGATTTCCGACCCTGCAACGTCGCCGATGAATGTCTGGCAGGAGCGGGTCGGGACGCCGTCGACATGGACGGTGCAGGCGCCGCACAGGGCCTGGCCGCAACCGAACTTGGCCCCGGTGAGGCCCGCGATGTCGCGCAAAGCCCACAAAAGCGGCATGTCGTCGGGTGCGTCGATGTCGCGGCTTTGTCCGTTGATCCCGAGGGTAGGCATGGCTCGGGTCCCCACTGGATCTGGCTTGGCTGGAAACGAAACTAGCACGTTTCGTTGCTCATGCGTCGGCGGTGGCTTCGAGCTGCGGATAGCGCACCGCGAGAGTGACGGTGCGCGCGAGATTGAGCACCATCAGCGCCGCCCAGAGCCCGTGGTTGCCGAAGGTCGGCAGCAGGATGGGCAGCGAGACCGCGTAGATTGCGACGGACACGATCATCGCGTTGCGCAACTCACGCGTGCGGGTGGCGCCGATGAAGACGCCGTCGAGCATCCAGGCGCCGACGCCGACGATCGGCGCGACCGTCATCCAGGGCAGGTAGGCGCGCGCCTCGGCGCGCACGTCGGGCGATGTCGCCATCAGGTCGATCAGCGCAGGACCAAAGCCGAACAGGGCGAGCGTCAGGAGCGCCGCGCCGCCGAAGGCCCATTGGCTTGTCAGGATCGCGCCGCGACGCAGATCGGCGCGGCGGCGGGCGCCGAGCGCCTGGCCGACGACCGCCTCGGCGGCGAAGGCGAAGCCGTCCAGGGCGTAGGCGGTGATCGCGAGGAACTGGAGCAGCACCTGATTCGCCGCGAGGGTGATGTCGCCAAGGCCCGCGCCGAGAAAGAGGAACGAGGTGAAGCTCGCCTGCAGGATGACCGAGCGAACCAGTATGTCGCCGTTGACCGACGCCATGGTGCGCATTTTCGCCCGGTCGAAGATCCGGCTCCACGCCCGCCACTGGTCGCCGGCGAAAGCCGCGCGGCAGAGCCAGAGGCCGAGGACGAGGCCGGAACACTCGGCGATCAAGGTGGCTGCGGCGACGCCCGGCACGCCCCAGCCGAGGCCGAGCACGAACCACAGGTCGAGCACGATGTTGACGCCGTTCATCACCAGCTGGAGCGCGAGTACGCCGCGGGTTCGCTCCATGGCGATAAGCCAGCCGGTGAGGGCGTAGATCGCGATTGTGGCGGGCGCGCCCCAAATCCGGATGACGAGGTAATCGCGGGCGAGGGCCTCGACCTCCGGTGAGGCGGGGGCGAGGCGAAACGCGCCGGCGAAGACCAGCGTTTGCGCCGCGACGAAGACGATTCCGGCGGCGGTTGCGATCATCAGGGCGCGCATCAGCAGGGCGCCGGTCTCGGCCGCGTCGCCTGCCCCGCGCGCCTGCGCGACGAGGCCGGTCGTGCCCATCCGCAGGAAGCCGAAGACCCAGTAGATCGACGTGAGGACGATCGCGCCCAAGCCCACGGCGCCGATTGGCGCTGCTGTGCCGAGCTGGCCGACCACCGCGGTGTCGACCGCGCCGAGGATGGGGATCGTGGCGTTCGAGAGCACGATGGGCACGGCGATGACCAGCACCCTGCGGTGAGTGATCGGCTCGGTCGTCATCCGCTTTCGTTTTGCGGCATCAGGAAGTGCCCGGTGGCCTGGGCGAAGAGGCGGGCGCGGTTGTCCTGCCACGCTTCGACGTGCACGCTCGCGTAGCGCCGGCCCATGCGGTTGACGCGGGCGCGGGCGTAGGCGTCGCGTGGCAGTCCCGTGCGGAGGAAGTCCACGGTGAAGTCTATGGTCTTGGGCAACGGCGGGATGTCGCCCGCCTCGATGTCGTCGGCCGACGGGCCGCCGTTTTCCATCCGCTCCCAGACCAGCGTCCAGGCGAGCTCCATGATCGCGGTGATCTCGAGGAACGCGCCGATGGCGCCGCCATGCAGCGCGGGCAGCATCGGGTTGCCGATCAGCCGCGTGTCATAGGCGAGCTGCGCGGTCAGTTCGTCGCCGCGGCGGTCGAAGCTGACGCCGAGAAACTGCGCGTAGGGTACGGCGCCGACCATGCGGGCGAGCGCTCCGTCGCGACGTTGCTTGACGATCTGGACCGGTTCCGGGGGTTTGCGGGCCATCAGCCGCCCTCGACCGTGAAAGCGCCGGCGGCGGATGCGACCGCTTCCTCCATCGAGCGGGTCCATGCCGTGGCGCGCACGAAGGCGACGGTGCGGGTGACGCGGAAGCATTCGGCGCGGGCGAAGAGGCGCATCCCGGGTTCGGCGGCGCGCAGGTAGTCGATGCGCAGGTCGATGGTGGCCGTGGCGCCCGGCGCGCTGGGGTGGAGCATGACGGCGGCGCCCGAGCATGTGTCGAGGAGCGCCGTGACCACGCCGCCATGCAGGACGCCGGTGCCCGGGTCGCCGACGAAGCGCCGGTCGTAGTCGAGCGCCATCAGCGCCCAGCCGGGGCCGACCTCCAGCATCTCCATGCCGAGCGCGCGGGAGTGGGGGATCGCCTGGATGAACTGCCGGGCGATCCTCGCCTTTTGTGCGGCTGGGTCGGTTTGGTCCATCCACCTCGTCTCCGGTCGCCGGCAGATGGCCATAGATCGCAGCGGGCTGCAAACCCGATTCCGCGCGCCCGAACGCCGCCGGGAGGGTTCGCAGTGTCGGCGCGCGTCAGATTGTCCGCGTGTGCGACATGCGTAACCTATTGATACCGCACATTTTTAAGGTCGCGAGATTTGGGGGATACGCCAGATGGCACGCGTCGGAAGGACCGTTTCACTCCCTTCCGGGATCGGTCACGGGACAAATCCGGGAAGAAAAGGAGAGGCGGCTCCCGAGTGCCGTGTGGTATGATCGGGCGGCGCGTCAGGCGTGGCGAATGCATGCGCCTTGAGGCGGTCAGTCCAATCCTGCATCAAGCTGCGCGCGGCGGCGCGCCCGGCGAACGGCGCCGCTCAGCCCGGCGCGCAACGCGCCAGTGCGTCGCGGATCGCCTTGCTCGAGCCGCGCAGCGACAGCGTCCCCTGGGCCACACCGTCGAGCGCCAGTCGCACCGAACTGTCCCGCCCGGCCAGAAGCCCGGCCAGCGGCCGGTCCGCGAGATCGATCACCAGCGCGCCGCCGGCGCCCGCTTCGCGCCGGGCGGCGTAGGCGACGCGCTCGCCCGAAAAGGCGAAGGCGATCTCGGCGGTTTCGCCCAGGCCCCCGTCGACCAGCGGTGCGGCGACCAGCGGCGCGGCGAGCAGAGGCTGGCCGGCGAGGCAGAACACGGCGACGCTCGCGAAGGCGCCCGGCCCATCGCTGATCGCCACCGGCGTGGCGCCCGGAACGTCGCGCACCATCCAGCCGTCGCCGCCGGGCGCCTGCAGCGGGACGACCGAAAGCGGCGCGGCCGGCGGCGCGGCGGAGACCGGGGCGGCCGGCGGCGCGACCGGCGCCGCGTCGAACGCCAGCCGCTCGCTGCACACCACCGCCTCGGCCTCGGGGCAGGCGTCGCCGGAGCGGTCCACGACCACGGCCATGTCGGCGTCCGCACCCTCCAGCCGCCAGCCCTGAGCGACGTCGGCCCAGGCCCGCGCCGGTCCGGCCGCGCCCCCGAGCCAGACCGACAACGGGCAGCCTTGCGGCCCGCAAAAGGCCGACCACGCGTTCGCGCATTCGATCCCCGCGAGGTCGACGATGTAATCGAGCGCCCCATCGCCGTTCAGATCGACCGCCGTCGCGAACGCCGGGCCGACGCGCGGCGCGCCCCCGAGCGCCGTGCAGACGCGCGATTGCTCGGCGGCGAAAGCCTCCAGCGGCGGCGGCAACTCGGCGGCCATCGCCGGCAGGGCCATCGCCGGCAGGGCCAGCGCGAAAAGAGCGGCGGTCAGGGTCGGTCGATGCACGGCGCCCGGTGTCCTCGTCATGAATTCTGTGCGATCAACAGCGCCGCGATCGCCCCGGCGAGCGCAAGGCCGAGGATCACGGCGACAGCGATCTTGATCGTCGAGTAGGGCCGTTCGCCGTCGACGGAGCCGGTCCGCCCGTTGACGACGAAGCGGTAGGCCTTGCCGCGATACCGAAACGCCGCGAGCCAGACCGGCAGCAACACATGCTTGAACGTCAGCCGCCCGACCTCGGTGTCGAGCGCGGCGATCCGCTGCTGGTCGCCGCCGATGTCGGCCCGCACGTCGTTCTCGATCACCGCGTTCATCGCGGCCTTCGCCTCGGCGTAGCCGTCCTCGACGCCGACCGTGTAACCCTCAGCGCGGAACCCGGCGAGATAGCGCGGGTCGTACGGGGCGAGCACGCTCAGGTCCCAAGGCGCCAGCGCGTCGGTGTAGGTCTTGGGCAGGCTCCGCGAGCCCAGCACCAGAACGTCGTCGAACTTGCGCGACACCCGGCCCCGCGCGGGCCGCCAATCGACTTTCGCCACCTGCTGCGCCTGCATCTGGCGCTTGCCGTTGACGGTGACCGGCACGTGACGCGTCTCGTAATGCACCGTGCCACGCTGGCCGGTGTACGTCGTTTCGGTTTGCGCGTCATAGGTCCAGTAGGGCGCGTAGACGCCGGTAAGCGCCCGGTCCGCCTTCGCGTATTTCGACAGATCGGACGGCGCGAACCAGAGCCGCCCCAGCCAGGTGTTCATCGCCGTCCGCGCCTCGGCCTCGCCGAGCAGGAAGGGCAGTTGCGCCTGCGGCTTGATGTGCCGGCTGACGCCAGTGTCGGCGACCAGCGGCGACGCGCAGAACGGGCATTCGCGCGCATGCAACCCCGCATCGAACTCGATCTCCGCGCCGCAGCTGCCGCAGCGCGCGACGCGCACCTCCTCCATCACCCCCGCCGGCAGGCCGGTCCCGGCGACCGCGCGCAGGTCCAGCTCCTCCAGTGCGGCGCGGACGCGCGGAACCGGTTCGGCGTGGCCGCAATGCCCGCAGATCATGCCCTGCGACGCCGGATCGAACCGCAGATCCGAACCGCAGGCGGGGCAAGGGAAGCGGCGCTCCTCGACCGTCGCCGCCCCCGGCCCCGCGCCCGCCGCCGCATCCTGCGTCGATCCGGCCTGCATCGGCGCGGTCAATCGGCCGGCGGCGGCGGCGGCGCGCTGAACAGGTCGGCCAGTTCGCTGACGTCGCGGCCGCGCCGCCAGTCCGGTCCGCCCGGCGTCCACAGATAGGTGTCGGGCGTGACGTCGCCGGACGCCGCCATCAGCGCCAGCTCGGCCTGCGAGTACGGACCCTTGGTCGCACCGGCCTGCGCGACGTGCCACATTTTGGCGCCCGGCGGCGGAGGCGGCGCGCCCGGCGCCGGCGCCGGCGCCGGCGCCGTGGGCGCAGCCCCCCACGGCCCGCGCGCCATGCGCTCGGCCATCGCCATGCCCATGCCGGCCCCGAGGCCCGCGCCGATCCCGCCGTCGCCGCCCGGATTGCCGGCGGCCCTCGTCAGCGCCTCCGCCGCGCTGAACTCGGTGTACCTGGCCAGATCCCCCGCAACGCCGATCGACGTGCGCTTGTCCATCGCCGCCTCGACCTCGGCGGGCAACGAGACGTTCTCGATCATGAACCCCGGCAGCTCCAGCCCGTACTCGGCCACCATCGGCGCGATCCGGACGTGGACGAGCTTTGCGAGCTCGATCGTGTTGCCGGCCATGTCGAGCACCGGAATGCCGCTCGTCGCGATGATCTGGCTGAAATGCGTGACGATGTAGTTGCGGATCTGGAACTCGATCTCGGCGGTGGTGAACTCGCCGTCGGTGCCGACGATCTCGGCCATGAACTTCGCCGGGTCCGCGACCCGCATCGTGTAGCTGCCGAACGCGCGCAGCCGCACCATGCCGAACTCGGCGTCCCGCGCGATGATCGGATTTTTCGTGCCCCACTTCATGTCGGTGAAGCGCCGGGTGCTGACGAAATAGATCTCCGACTTGAACGGGCTCTGGAAGCCGTGGTCCCAGTGCTGGAGCGTCGTCATGATCGGCAGGTTGTTGGTCTCGAGCTCGTAGAGGCCCGGTCCGAACACGTCCGCGATCTGCCCCTCGTGGACGAAGACCGCCGCCTGCGAGTCCCGGACCGTCAGCTTCGCGCCGTACTTGATGGCGTTTTCGTGACGCTCGAATCGCCAGACGATGGTGTCGCGGCTGTCGTCGGTCCATTCGATGACGTCGATGAACTCGCCGCGGAGGAAGTCGAAGATTGACATGTTGAAGGCGTCTCCGTCCCAGGACCTCAGTTCAGCGCCAGGCTTGCGATCTCGTCGGCGGCGTCCTGCGCCGCCAGCGCGTCGCGCGCGATGGCCGGCAACAACGGTCGCGCCTCGGTCGCCGTCATGCCCGGCCGCAGCCGCGGATCGTAGAGCATCCGCAGCAGGATTTCATCATGCTCCGTCAGATACGCGAATTCGAGGCTGTCGTTGAACAGCGACGGCCGGGCCTCGGGGCTGTCGTTCGGGAGCCCCATCGCCTGCGCCATCTCCTCGTGGACGCACGAGAGACGGGTCAGCGGCGGATGCTCGGCGCGGATCAGCACCATGACCGCCGCGTAGACCGAAGGGTCTTGCGGCTGGGCGAACGCGTAGGCCGTGCAGAACGTGTCGAGCGGCGTGCCGGCGAGCGCGCCGAGCACCGCGGGCTGAAAGCCGGGAAACTGCGCCGATGTCGCCTGGGCGGCGATCGACTGCTCGGCGCTCGACAGGATCATCACCAGAAAGTTCGCGTCCGGCCCGTCGGTCACGGCCATGTCGAGCCGGGTCAGCCGCGCCAGCCGGGCCGTGAAGGCCGCCACCGCCGCCCGGTCGCGCGCCGCAGCCTCGGGCGGGGTCGACGGCCCTGTCACCACCCCGACCCGCACAGGTTGCGCCCAGCGGCGCAACAGCGCGGGCGTCTCGCTCCGCACGAATCGGTCGGCGATCTGCACGTACTCGTCATTAAGCGCGATCCGCTCGAAGTTGCGCACCAGATCGTCGATCGAGTAGGGCGCGTCCGCGGGCGCGGTGTCGAGCCGCATCCGGCCGCTGGCGGTCAGCTCCCCCTGGACGTCGGCGTAGAATGCGACGAGCGGATCGGCGACCGGGGCGGCCGCATCGACGCGCGGCTCGGGACGCGCGATGCTGACCGGCGCCGCCGTTTCGGGAGCCGGCGCGTCGCTCCCGCGCTCGCACCCCGCCAACGCGGCGAGGCCGAGCACAAGCCAGAGCGCCCGCGCCGCGACCGCACCGGCGATTCCCCCCACGCCTTCGATCGCGACACTCGTCACCAAACACCCTGCCTCCCGCATCGACACGCGCGGGAACTCCCCACTCCGCGCGTTAACTCCGCACGCTGCCGCCCATTTGCGACCCGAGGCCGGTCGCCTTGGCCGAAGCGGCCGCCAGCGTCGCCTTCAGCTCGCCTTCCATCCTGATCAGGCTCGCCTCAGCCGTGGCGCGCCTGGCCTTGCCTTCGTCGGCGATGGTCAGGCTCTCCTGGATCGTGGCGATCAGATCGGCGTTGGCCTTCTCGATCGCGTTGATGTCGAAGACGCCGCGCTCCATCTCCGTGCGGATCTCCTTGTTGGCCGTGCGCAGGTTCTCCGCGTTCTTCGTCAACAATTCGTTCGTAAGATCGTTCGCTTCGCGCACCACGGCCGCGGCCTCGCGCGAGCGGTGGATCGTCACGGCCTGAGCGAGCTGCGTCTCCCACAACGGGACGGTGTTGACCAGCGTGGAATTGATCTTGGTGACGAGCGATTTGTCGTTCTCCTGCACCAGCCGGATCGAGGGCAGCGACTGCATCGTCACCTGCCGCGTCAGTTTCAGGTCGTGCACCCGCCGCTCCAGATCGTCGCGGGCGCTGCGCAGGTCGCGCAGTTCCTGCGCCTTCATCACACCCTGCGCCTCGAGCGCCGCCTGGACCTCCGCTTCCTTGGCCGGAACGTCGGTCGCGTCGAGATCGGCGAGCTTCGCCTCGCCCGCCGCGATGTAGAGCGCCAGCTCGTCGTAGAAATCGAGGGTCTTGCCGTATAGCTTGTCGAGCGACTTGATGTCCTTGAGCAGCGTGTGCTCGTGCGTCAGCAGATCGCCCGTCACCTTGTCGATCTGGCCCTGCACGCTCTCGTAGCGCGCCATGAACTCGGCCATCGGCTTGGTCTTGCCGGTAAGTTTCTCCCACCAGCTCTGCTTGCGGTTCGGGTCCAGTTCGTTGACCGAAAACCCCCGGATCGACGTGACGATCTGGCGCAGGCTGTCGCCCGCCGGACCGACGTCCTTGTTGCGCACGCCGGCCAGCATGTCCTGGCTGATCACCTGCAACTCGGCCTGCGCGGCCGAGCCGAACCGGATTATCGACTGCGTCTCGCCGATGTCGATCTCGGATTTGCGTCGATCGATCTCGGCCTGAAGCGCAGGGTCGGCGGGCGACGCCACGATCGCGGCCTTCGGTTCGGGCAGCAGCACCGCTGTCACCGCCTCGACTTCCTTCAGCGTCGCCTCCGCCTGGGAGCGCACGTTCTCGGCCATTTGACGTTCCTTATCAGCGGGCGATCAGCCCGTCCTGTTGCAGCCGCTCGCGCAGCACCTCGATCTCGACGTCGAGATCGCTCCGATTGTCCGCCAGCAGATCGGTGCGGTGCGCGGTGAAACTCGTTTCCAGATCGCCGATCAGCGCCTCGTACTTCGCCTGGACGTCGCGGTCGCGTGCGCGCGCGTTCAGATCGGCAAACTTCAACGTCGCGTCGCGCAGTCCGCGCAGATAGACGCTGAGGAACGTGCGCGCCCGCGTCAGATCCCGCGGGTCCTGCTCGACCGCGCGGAACACCTCGCGCGCCTGATCGCACAACCGCTCGATCCGGCCCTCCAGCCGATTGTCGCCGATGCGCGCCGCGCCGGCGATGATCTCGCGCACCAGACCCTCGGCCTGATCGATGGCCTTGGCCACCCGCTCGGCGGCAAAGTCGTCCACGCCCGCGATGCCCTTGGCTTTCATCGGGTCGAGCCCGAACGCGGCGAGCTGCGCGAGGCCTGCCACCAGCCCGAACGCCGCGGCGCCAAGCCCCAGGCCGGGAAAGCCGACCGCGAACACCGATCCCCCGGTCAGCACGGCGGCGAATAGCTTGCGCGGGATCGAGGGCGGCCGCGCCACCGCGCGCGCCTGATACGCGGCCTCGGCCCGCAGACCGTCGTTCAGCAGCCAGGCCGACAGCATCAGTCCGGCGAACCCACCGAGTTCGGTCAGCATCTCGGCCGGCGCGCCCCGGCCGATGGCGCCCAGCGCGGCGAAAAGCAGCGGCGCCGGCAACAGGTACATCAGACGCGCCCGCACGCTCACCCGCGCCGCGGCGCGCCCCGCGAAAGGCTTGGGCGGGGGCGCGCCGGGTTCGGCCCGTGAGGCCCCCGGCGAATACTTGCCGCCGAATCGCTGCGCGGCCATCTAGAACCGCCCCGCAGCGCCCAACGCGCCAAAACCGGCGGCGAGCACGATCGCGGCCAGCACGACGAACGCCAGCAGGCGCAAACTGGATGATGACATCGGACGCACGTTCCTCGATACGTTCCGCGCTCCGCCGCGCGCGACGGAAACATAATGGCCGCCGCCCTTTCTGACCAGCCCCGCGGGCCTGACACGAACAACACGCTTTGTTTGCGGCGCGATTCGCGGTAAAAAGCAAGTGCGCGGTCCGACGTTTCCGATGCCGCGTGCGAACCGGTCGAACGTCCGCGCGGGTCGATGACGAAAAACTGGCGCATACCGCGTCTAGAGGTGTATTGAGGGGCTATTTCGATGGCAAAAGGTACAGTAAAGTGGTTCAATACGGAAAAAGGTTATGGTTTCATTCAGCCAGATGACGGCGGGAAGGACATCTTCGTTCATATAACCTCCGTTCAGGCCGCTGGCCTGCAATCGCTCGACGACAATCAGCCGATCGAGTACCAGCTCGTCGACGGTCGCGACGGCCGCAAGAGCGCGGGCGAGCTCAAGGTCTGACCGGACCGGACCTCCGCCGCGCAGCCGGTTTGCGCGGGGCGTCCGGCGGCTTCGCGGCGCCGATCCCGAGCTGGTCGCGCAGCACCTTGGCCCGCACCTCCTCGACCCCGCCCGGCTCCAGATCGCCGAGCTGGAAAGGACCGTAGGAAATGCGGATCAACCGGTTGACGCTCAGCCCGACCGTTTCCAGCGCGCGGCGCACTTCGCGGTTGCGCCCCTCGCGCAACCCCAGCGTGAGCCAGACGTTCGCGCCCTGCTGGCGGTCGATCGCCACCGCCATCGGCGCGAACCGCTCGCCATCGACGGTGATCCCCTTGCGCAGCGGCTCCAGCGCCGCATCGATCGGCGTCCCCTTCGCGCGCACGCGGTATTTCCGCACCCAGCCGGTCGAGGGCAGCTCCAGCCGCCGCTTCAGCGCGCCGTCGTTGGTCAGGAGCAGCAGACCTTCGGACGTGATGTCGAGGCGCCCGACGCTGAGCACGCGCGGCAGATCTTCGGGCAGATGCGCGAACACCGTCTCGCGGCCCTTTTCGTCGGCCTCCGACGTCACGAGCCCGATCGGCTTGTAGTACCGCCAGAGCCGCGCCGCCTCCGGCGCCGTCAACGGCTTGCCGTCCACCGTGATCGCGTCCGCCGCGCCGACATTCAACGCCGGGCTGTCGATCACGCGGCCGTTCACCGCCACCCGGCCCTCGGCGATCATCGCCTCCGCCCCACGGCGCGAGGCCACGCCCGCCCGCGCGATCCGTTTCGCGATCCGCTCGCTGTCGATGTCCTCGCCCATGCTTGCGCATATCCCGGCCCGCCGGCCGCGCCAAGCGAAACTAGTCGGGGCGGTACATCCGCACGAAGGCCGCAACGGCGCCGCGCACATGATCGGCGATCTGCGCGTCGTCATACCGCGCGACGATGCCGAACAGCTGCTTGAAGAACAGCTCGGCCTCGCACAGCACGAAAAAGCGCTGCGCCGCCAGGTCGATATCGTCGATCGCGATCTCGCCGCGCGCGGCCGCCGCCCGCAGGATCGGCGCGAGCGCCACCCGGCCCAGGTCCGGTCCCGACGCATAGAAGGCCTCGCCGATCACCGGAAAGCGTTCGCTCTCGGCCACCGCCGTGCGAAACATCCGGATCGCGTCGGGCGTCAGGACGAACTTCGCGTAGCGCTCGCCGATATCGGTCAGCACGTCCGCGATCGGCCTGCCCTCGGTCTCGACGCCGCTCATCGCGCAGGCCTGCTGGCCGCAGTTGCGCTGCATCACCGCCGCGAAGATCGCCGACTTGTCGGGATAATACCGATACATCGTCGCCTTCGACACGCCCGCCTGCCGGGCGATGTCATCGACCTTGGCGCCTTCGAACCCGCGCGCGAGGATGATCGCCCGCGCGCCGTCGAGCAGTTGCGCGCATTTGCGCTCGGCCCTCGGGCTTAGCGTTTCGGGCGCGTCGAGAGCGGTCTCGACGGCGTCGATCGCTTCTTCCGCGGAGGCGACAGGCTCCGATTTCACGTGGGTCTCCGATCTGGACGATGTTCTTGCCGTATCACAACGCAGCGATGCTGTCCACGCACCCGCGGCCGATTGTAACAAATAATTAAACGAAACGGTTTCGTTTTTTGGTTGACGATGCGATCTGACGAAGTATGTTGGCGGTCATGAACGAAACGGTTTCGTTCTTTAACTCGACAGGAAACCAGATGACCCGCTT
>JBBRUZ010000058.1:0-15716 GCA_038247355.1 Rhodobacterales bacterium | reverse complement strand
GGCCATATTTGCAGCGAGACTTATGGTCTGAACTGGCTCAAAGGCCAACATGAGTCGTTGATCTCGCTCGACACTTTCGACAAGGTACAGGCACGCCGCAACGGGACTGCTTACGCGCCTGCGCGGAAAAATATCGGTGACGATTTCGCGTGTCGTGGTGTCGTCGTTTGTGCCGATTGCAACGCGCCGCTGCGATCTTCCTGGCCAAAGGGAAAGACAAAGAGTTACCCCTACTACTTATGTCAGACTCTGAAGTGTCAGCAGTACGGTAAATCGATCCCTCGTGATAAGCTCGAGGGTGAAATCGGTGATTTGATCCGCACACTGCAGCCAACACATGGTCTATTGTCAGTCGCACGTGCCATGTTTGCAGCCGCGTGGGAGCAACGCCGCACACAAGCCTCGGAAGTAACCCGTTCTGGTCAGCGACGCATTGCCGAGGTCGATAAGCAGATCGAGATGCTGCTTTCGCGAATTCTCGACGCATCCAACACCACGGTCATCCGCAGTTACGAGGCTAAGGTCGCGGAACTGGATCGGCAGAAGCTTGTCTTGGCCGAACAGATGACCAAACAGGTTGAACTCCCGGGCAAGTTTTCCGAGAGCCTAGAACTCGCTCTTGGATTTCTCTCAAACCCTTGGAAAATTTGGGAAACAGGCCAAATTTCCCTGCGCCGAACGGTGCTGAAACTGGCCTTCGCAGACCGTATCAAATACGCCCGAAATGAAGGCCCTAGAACACCAAAAATATCATTACCATTCAGAGCCTTAGCATGTCTTCCGGGGGGTATGAATATGAGTGGTGCTGTGAGAGAGGATTGAACTCTCGACCTCACCCTTACCAAGGGTGTGCTCTACCACTGAGCTACCACAGCCGCCTTTTTCCGAAACGTAACCCCGGGCGTTACCCCGAGGGCGGCAGGGTTCGGAAATCCCCCACCTGAACAACCACTTCCGTCTTCGTAGCCGCCCCTTACCAAAGGTGTGCTCTGCCACTGAGCTGCCACATCACAAAAAGCGTAGACCCGAGGAGGCGAGCACCGACAAGATCAACTGAGCGCAAACGTGGCGACGTGCAAGCGCAATCTGGACCGCCGGGCGGCCATGCGCTAGAGAGATGTCATGACCGACGCGCCCCTTTCGCCCCCGACCCCCGCGGCCGCAACGTCGAAACCGCCAAACCCGGAGCACAGGGCCGCGCGGGCGGCGGCGGCGCTGCGCGCCAATCTTGCGCGGCGCAAATCCCAGAAGCGGGCGCGCGAAGCCGCGTCCAACGAACAAGGATAGCCCCCGACGATGGACAGCATTCTCGTCCGCGGCGGCCAGCGGCTGAACGGGCGCATCGCGATCTCCGGCGCGAAGAACGCCTGCCTCGCGCTGATGCCCGCGGCGCTGCTCACCGACGAGCCGCTGACGCTGACCAACGCGCCGCGGCTCTCGGACATCCGCACGATGGCCCAGTTGCTCGAGTCGCTCGGCTGCGAGGTCGCGTCGCTGCAGGCCGGCAAGGTGCTCGTCGTCGGCGCTCAGGCCATCGCGAACCACCGCGCCGACTATGACATCGTGCGCAAGATGCGCGCCTCGATCCTCGTGCTCGGACCGATGCTGGCGCGCGACGGTCACGCGGTCGTGTCGCTGCCCGGCGGCTGCGCCATCGGCGCGCGGCCCGTCGACCTGCATTTGCGGGGGCTCGAGGCGCTCGGCGCCGAGCTTGACCTGCGTGACGGCTATGTCCATGCATCGGCGCCCGGACGGCTGCGCGGCGCCGTCTTCGACTTCCCGCTCGTCTCCGTCGGCGCTACCGAGAACCTGCTGATGGCCGCGACCCTCGCACGCGGAACCACGGTGCTGTACAACGCCGCCCGCGAGCCCGAGATCGTCGATCTCGCGCGCTGCCTTCGCCGCATGGGCGCGCGGATCGACGGCGAGGGCTCGTCGCGCATCGAGATCGAGGGCGTCGAGCGCCTTCACGGCGCCACCCATCCGGTCGTCGCGGACCGGATCGAACTCGGCACCTACATGCTCGCCCCGGCCATCGCGGGCGGCGAAGTCGAACTGCTCGGCGGACGGCGCGATCTCGTGGCGGCCTTCGCGGGCAAGCTCGAGGCGGCGGGCGCGACGGTCACCGACACGCCCGACGGCCTGACGGTGGCGCGCCAGAACGGACCGATCGCCGCCGTCGACGTCGAGACTGCGCCGTTTCCGGGCTTTCCGACCGACCTCCAGGCCCAGATGATGGCGCTGCTCACCCTCGCGGACGGCGTCAGCCGCCTCGAGGAGCGCATCTTCGAGAACCGCTTCATGCATGCGCCCGAGCTTGTCCGAATGGGTGCGCGCATCGAGGTGCACGGCGGCGCCGCGACCGTCACCGGCGTCGCGGGCCTGCGCGGCGCGCCGGTCATGGCGACCGATCTGCGCGCGAGCGTCTCGCTGATCCTCGCCGGACTCGCGGCCGAGGGCGAGACCCGCGTCGCGCGGGTCTATCACCTCGACCGCGGCTACGAGCGGGTGGAGGAGAAACTCTCGGCCTGCGGCGCCCGCATCGAGCGCATCACCGAGCGGGCGGCATGACCGACGCGCGCTTCGAGGACGGCGTCGACACGCCGCTGCGGTTGCGCGCCGAAAGCGCGGAGGATCTCGCGGTGATCTCGGCGCTGCTCCAGGACGCCGACGCGCAGGTCGCCGACGTAGCGTGGACGCCGAAGCACCGCCGCCTCGCGGTTCTCGTCAACCGGTTCCGCTGGGAGGATGCAAACGCCGCCGCGCGCGAGCGGCGGCCGTTCGAGCGCGTCCGTGCGATCCTCGCCATCGACGGCGCGCTGGGGGTCCGCACGAACGGCCTCGATCAGACCGACCGGGACATGGTGATCTCGCTCCTCGCCGTCGCCTTCGAGCCGGGCGAGGACGGAACGGGGATAGTGCGCCTGACCCTCGCCGGCGACGCCGAGATCGCGGTCCCGGTCGAGTGCCTCGACGTGACGCTCGCCGACGTGACGCGTCCCTATGCGGCGCTCTCGGGCAAGGCGCCCGGCCACCCGGACTGATCCCGCCACCGGTTTCCCGGAGGTTGTAAAGGCCGCGTGATCGCCGCCGCGACGGTCGCCCGCCGGCTTTGGCTCCGCGGTCCGCCGCATCGGTTTGTGCAGACGCGCCGGCGCGGCGCCGATACTCGGGCAGGGCGGTCGGGCAGGGCGGATGGCCAGCGTGGTCGCCCAGGGTCACGCGGGATCGGCACATGTCGTCGCGCAGCGTCCCTGCTCTCGTCGGCTTGCGGCGGGGCCCCCCGCCGCCGCACCGCGCGCCGCAAGCCGGCGTCAGGCATTTCGCATCACCTGCGCGGCCCCGTTGCGGCGCGCGCGGGATCGCTTGAGGCGCCGCGCCGGGGCGGCTATGTGCGGTTGACAGGAGCGACCCATGCCGATTTTCCTCTCGACCGCCGACGCCGACTTCGACCTGCGCTTCGCCGGCCTGCTCGACGCGAAGCGCGAGGCGGACGCGGGCGTCGATGCGGAGGTCGCGGCCATCCTCGCCGAAGTCGCCGCGCATGGCGACGCCGCGGTGATCGAGATGACCGCACGGTGGGATCGGCTGACGCTGACGCCGCAGACCTTCGCCTACAGCCAAGGCGAGATCGACGCCGCGGCGGCGCGCGTCTCCCCACAGGACCGCACGGCGCTCGAACTCGCCGCCGCCCGCATCCGTGCCTATCACGAGCGCCAGATCCCCGCCGACGCTGGGTGGACCGACGCTGCCGGCGTGCAACTCGGCTGGCGCTGGACGCCCGTCGCGGCGGCCGGTCTCTACGTGCCCGGCGGTCTCGCCTCCTACCCGTCCTCGGTGCTGATGAACGCCATCCCTGCGCGCGTCGCGGGCGTCGAGCGGCTGGTGATCTGCGCGCCCACGCCGGACGGCGTGGTCAATCCGATGGTGCTGCTCGCGGCCCGCCTCGCCGGGGTAAATACCGTCTACCGGATCGGCGGCGCCCAGGCGATCGCGGCGCTGGCCTACGGTACCCAGACCATCCGCCCCGTCGACAAGATCACCGGTCCCGGCAACGCGTGGGTCGCGGCGGCCAAGCGGCGTGTTTTCGGACGTGTCGGCATCGACATGATCGCGGGGCCCTCCGAGATCCTCGTCATCGCCGACGCCGCCAACGACCCGGACTGGATCGCGCTCGACCTGCTCGCCCAGGCCGAACACGACGCGACGGCGCAGGCGATGCTGATCACGACCGACGCCGCTTTCGGCGCCGAGGTCACCGCGGCGATCGACCGGCGGCTGGAGACGCTGGAGCGCCGCGCCATCGCCGGTGCGAGTTGGCGCGACCACGGCGCGGTCATCGTCGTGCGCGACTGGGACGAGGCGGTCGCGCTGTCGGACCGCATCGCTCCCGAACATCTCGAACTCTGCACGGCGAACGCCGATGACCTCGCCGCGCGCGTCAGGCACGCCGGCGCGATCTTCATCGGGGCGCTGACGCCGGAGGCCATCGGCGACTACGTGGGCGGCCCGAACCACGTGCTGCCGACATCCCGATCGGCGCGGTTCTCCAGCGGGTTGTCGGTGCTCGATTTCATGAAACGCACGACCACCGCGCGCATGACCCCGGCGGCGCTCGCGGCCATCGGTCCGGCGGCCGAACGGCTCGCGAGGTCGGAAGGGCTGGAGGCGCACGGGCTTTCGGTGCGCGCGCGACTGGACAGGCTTAACGAAGGATGAGTGCGATGGGTGCGGACGAACCGGGACGCCTGATCGAGGTCACGCTTGACGAGACCGGGCTTGCACGACCGACGCCCGAGATCGAACAGGAGCGGCGCGTGGCGATCTTCGACCTGCTCGAAGAGAACCGCTTCGTTCTGCCCCGTCGCGAGGACCGCGCGGCGCCGCCCGGTCCGTACCGCCTGCGCCTCGCGATCCGCGACCGCCGGCTGGTGTTCGACCTCACAACCGAGGCGGGCGACAGGGCGGGCGAGTTTCATCTGTCGCTGACGTCGTTCAATCAGGTGGTCAAGGACTATTTCCAGATCTGCGAGAGCTATTTCGATGCGGTCAAGCGCTTGCCGCCCGCGCAGATCGAGGCGATCGACATGGGTCGGCGCGGCATCCACAACGAGGGCTCGCGCATCCTGCTCGAGCGTCTCGCGGGCAAGGTCGACACCGACATGGCGACCGCACGGCGCCTGTTCACGCTGATCTGCATCTTGCATTTCAAGGGCTGACCCCGCGTGACGTCGATCCCGACATCGGTTCTGTTCTGCTGCGATTACAATGCGGTCCGCTCGCCGATGGCCGAGGGACTGATGAAGAAGTTCTACGGCAAGCGCATCTACGTGCAGTCCGCGGGCGTAAAGAGCGAGCTTGAGGTCGACGGCTTCTCCATCGCCGTGTGCGACGAGATCGACGTGCATATCGAAAAGCACCGTGTCCGCAGCTTCCACCAGATGGAGGAATGGGGCGACAAGATCGACGCCTATGACCTGATCGTGGCGCTCTCGCCCGCAGCACAGCGACAGGCGCAGGAGTACACCCGCTATCACGCCATCGACGTCGAGTACTGGCCGATCTTCGACCCCACGGGCCTCGGCGAGACCCGGGAGGCCAAACTCGCTACCTACCGCCAGGCCCGCGACCAGATCCGCACCCGCATTCTGGCGCGTTTCGGCCCGCCGGACGAAATCGCGGGACTTCCGGCCTCCCTGTCGTGACCTTGGCGGAATGCATCTCACGCCTTGACCCGGCTTGGTCATGGAAACGGGCGGGGATTGGTTGCATGCGACTGAAATCGCTGTAGAGTCAAATTGCGAAGCATGACATTTCCAACGACCTCGGACGCACGCATGGGTGAAACGCTGCAGCCGGTCGCGACCGGGTTCAACCGCGCTCTGCGCATCGAAAGCCGCCCCGACCGCCGCTCGTGGGGGCGGGGCTGGCCTCGCAGCCGACGCTGTCGCGCTTCACCGCGCTGAAGAACGAGCGTGTAAACACGTCGATCTTTGGAGGTTTAATTTCGCGGTCCGCGCAATCTTTCAGGTGATCGCGGCCATGCGTGACATCGACCGTGACATGGGTAAGCGGTATCGCCTTGCGACAGGCAGAGAGCCGCATGGTCATTGCGGTGCAGGCGCCAAGCGCGGCTCGACGCCATCCTCGTTGCGCGTCTGGACACTGCCGCCGCCGTTGCCGGAATAAATTGACTGCCCCTTGTCGTTCAGCAGGGCAGCCATCCCGTACAGCCGTTCGATCAGCACGCGGCAGACAGAGCTTTCGTCGCCCAGCCACAGCGGTGTGCCGATGACGAGTATGCCCGCGGCTTTAACCTTTTCCCGTAGCTTCGGCCAGTCATCGGGGTGCCAGCGGTGTTCTGTCATGTCTGGCTGCACACCGGGAGGGATGGCGTGGTCGAGCATGTGCAGATGCTCCACAGTGACACCGGCGCGCCCTTCATGTCGCCCGACACGCCCAGCAAAAGCCGGGTGTGGCGCGTATTCGCAGCCCGTTTCAGCGATGTTTTGATGAACAGGGCCGAGAGGTTTGAAAAATCAGTCGTATTTTCGGCGCAAAGTTGCGCCTGCTTGACGCGGCTGCGGGCGAACCTCTGATGGCGCGCAAGTATTTGATTCTACTGTTTTCGGCGGCCCGTTTTACGTCGTCTCGCGGGCCGACCCCCCGCTGATCGACGTGACCGGGCCGATTGCTCCAGATCAAGGACGGTCTTCGCTCGATGCTGTCGAGTGCGTCGCACACACCGAATCATCTGAAGGAATGGAGATGAAATACGCACAGAGTTCGGCCGCAAAGTGTCTGGTCCCGTCTTTGGCGCTGCTGCCCTTCATCGTGCTCACCTTTGCGATCACGTGGGGGCTAATCGGGTTTTACATCTACTTCCCCGAAACTGCCGCCGCCAGGTTTGGCGGGATCAGCGGGTCGCATCCGTTCTTCTTTCTGGCCACATGGGCGCCGGCGATCGCGGCGTTTGCGGTCGTGTTTTTCTTTGCCGGGGCGGCAGGCGTCCGGGCATTTCTGTCGCGCCTTCTGATCTGGCGGCAGTCAGGGGGGTGGATCGGCTTCATCCTGATCGGCCTGCCACTCGTCTTTGTGGCAGGATCGTTGATCAAGGGTGGTCCTGTGTTGGCGCCGCTGCCTCCCGAAGGGGCGGGCGCGATGGTCGCCATCCTGTTCATGATGCTGGTTCTTGGTCCGATCGAGGAATTCGGCTGGCGCGGCGTGGCGCAGCCCCTGCTGCAGCGTCACATGGCGCCGATCTGGGCCGGAGCGCTGATCGGAGCCGTCTGGGGCGTCTGGCACCTTCCGGCGTTCGCCCTGGCGGGAACCGTGTTCGGCGGCTGGGACTTCTGGCCTTTCTTCATCGGCAACATCACGCTTGCGGTGCTGGTGACACCGATCCTGAATCGATCGCGAGGCAGCCTGCTCTGGCCGATGCTGTTTCACTGGCAGTTGATCAACCCGTTCTGGCCCGATGCGCAGCCGTGGGACACATGGATCCTCGTGGCCGTCGCGGTGGTCGTCGTATGGTGGAACCGCGACAGCATGTTCACCCGCCAGGGTGCTGTGACCGAAGTCGTCCCGAGAACGGATGCAGCGACGCTCAAAGCGGCGGCGTGATCCGATGCGCGCGCTCCTGTCCATCGCACTTGCCGTCGGGTTTCTGGGGATGACCGAACCCCTCGCCGCCGAAGACCACTTCGGCCTCAGGGCCGACATGCAAAGCACGCTGGACGCCTTCCGCGACCGATACGGTTTTCCGGGCGCGACGGCGGCAATCGCCCTGCCCGACGGGACGGTCATCACCGCCGCGACGGGGTTCGCCGACATCGAGGCGGCGCGCGCAATGACGCCCGAGACGAGGATGCTCGCCGCAAGCATCGGCAAGACCTTCGTGGCCGCGACTGTGCTGGCGCTTGAAAGCGACGGGTTGCTGGCACGTTCGGACTTACTGTCCGATCACCTCGGCGACCGCGCGTGGTTCGGGTCGCTGCCGAACGCCAGCACCATCACCATCGGCCACCTGCTGCGCCACGAGGCGGGCTTGCCGGATCATCCCAACATGCCCGCGTTCCAGTCAGCCGCCGCGGCGCGCTTCGCAGTCGGCGATGCGGCCTTTTCGCCGGCAGAGCTTCTGGGTTTCGTCGTGGGCGAGGCCCCGCTTTTCAAGCCGGGCGCGGGATGGGCCTACAGCGACACCGGCTACATCCTGCTGGGGCTGGTGATCGAAAAGGTGACCGGGCAAACCTACTACGAGGTCGTGCAGCGAAGGTTCCTTGACCCGCTCGGCCTCGACCGCACGGCGCCATCGGACCGAAGGGACGTTCCCGGCCTCGCGGTCGGCTACACGGTGCCGGGCAATCCGTTCGGCCTGCCCCCACGGATGGCGGATGCGGACGGCGTCTTGCTCTGGGATCCTGGGGTGGAATGGACCGGTGGCGGGCTGGCCTCGACGTCCCGTGACCTCGCGCGCTGGGGCCACGTGCTTTATGGCGGCGCGGCGACGGACGCGTCCTATCTGGAGCGGTTGCTCGACACCGTCCCGGTTGCGCCGGATGCGCCCGACATCCGCTACGGCGCGGGCGTCGCCGTCTATGCCGAAACGCCGCGCGGCACAGTCTACGGCCATGGTGGCTGGATCCCCGGATATGTCTCGAGCCTGCGCCATTACACCGATCTTGGCGTGACGATCGCCTTTCAGATCAACACCGACGCCGGCGTCGTGGACGACAGCAGCGATCTGGCGCCTGCACTGGAAGCGGCGCTGGCCGCTCTGGCCCTCGCGCGTGCGCCATGATCGGGCGGCGCGTTATCCTCACGGGTTTGGGCGGCGTCGCACTTGCGGCGGGCGGGTACACCACAGGGGCCTACCACGCCGCGCTGGCCGGGGCGGATGCCCGCGACGTGACCCGCTTCGTCGCCGAGATGCCCACATGACAACGAATGGAGCACCATCCATGCCCTACACACGCGTCAGACTGAACGGCTTCGGCGGACCCGAAGAGATGGAACTGGAAACGGTCGACACGCTTCCGGAGCCGAAGGACGACGAGGTGCGCGTGCGTGTTCTGCTCACGAGCGCCGCCTTCACGGACGTGATGATCCGCAAAGGGATGTATCCCGACATCAAGGAAAAGCCGCCCTTCGTGCCGGGCTATGACATGGTCGGGATCATCGACGCCCTCGGCGCCGGTGTTTCGGAGTGGGCCATCGGCGACCGGGTCGCCGATCTCACAACGCTCGGCGCCTATTCCGAATACCTGTGCCTGCCTGCGCACCGGCTGACCGAGGTGCCGGGAGGTGTCAGCGACGAGGACGCGCTGGCGATGGTCCTGTCGGGCGTCACAGCCTGGCAGTTGCTCCATCGCGTGGCGAAGGTGCAGGCTGGCCAAAGGATCCTCGTGCATGGCGCGGGGGGCGCGGTGGGGACCATGATGTTGCAACTGGCGCGCGACGCCGGGATCACCGCCTACGGCACGGATATCGCGGCCAAGCACGATCTTATCCGCAGGTTCGGCGCGACGCCCATCGACGCCGATGCAGACGAGGCTGCGCTCGCTGCTGCGACCGATGACGGTGTCGATGCGGTGTTCGATGCACTTGGCGGTGAGAGCCTTTCGCGCTCGCTCCATGCGCTCAAACCGGGCGGTATTCTGGTGGCCTTCGGCTTCACCAACGAGGTGCTTGGGCGCGGCGGGTCGATCCCGATGGATATCGTCAAGCTCCAGCTGTGGGACTGGCTGCCCAACGGCCACGCGACTGCCTTCTATTCCATCGGTGCGATGCGGCGAAAGCACCCCGAGAGGTTCGGCCAGGATCTCGCAACTCTTCTCGGCCTGCTGGCAGAGGGAAAGATCACCCCCGCCATCGCCGAGGTGCTGCCGCTGGCCGAAGTTCGGGCTGCCCATCAGCGGGTCGAGGCCGGGGAGGTTTCCGGAAAACTGATCCTGAGGGTAACGAGGCAATGACTCGCCAACTATTTTTCATTGTCGCAGTTATCGCGGCGCTTGCTCTGGCGAACACCGCCACGGCCCAGTCAATCGTCATTCGCAACGTTTCCATCATCGATGTCGAGACGGGGGATGTGTCGGCGGGACAGTCCATCCTGATCGAAGACGCGATGGTCGCAGGGGTCGGCGCCGGGTTGAATGTTCCCGACACCGCCCGCAACTTCGACGCCGAAGGCCGCTACGCGATCCCCGGCCTGTGGGACAGCCATGTTCATGTTTTCTCGTCTGAATCCGAGCCTGACACGGCGCTGCCCCTTTACCTGCTGAACGGCGTCACCGGCATCCGCGACATGGGGGCACTCTGGCCAATTGATCAGCAGATGGCCCTGCAACAGAGCATCGAGACCGGCGAAACGCTTGGCCCCCGGCTGATCCTGTCGGGACCTTGGGTCGATGCGTCGCCCGGCTCTTGGCCCGGCATGTTCCTCGCAGATACGCCCGAGGCGGCACGCACGGTTGTCGACCGGATCGCCGAAGAAGGCTGGGCGGCGGTCAAGGCCTATTCGATGCTGGACGAACTCACCTATCTGGCGGTTGCCGCGGCGGCTCATGCGCGGGGCCTGCCGCTGGTCGGCCATATTCCGGAACGCGTCGCGCTCGGCACGGCCATCGACGCGGGCCAGGCGGGGATGGAGCATTTCGGCCGCGTGACGATGGCCTGCGCGACCGGCGAGGAACGCATGCTGGAGGATATGCGGCGCGTCATTGCCGACGGGGCCGATCAAGCGGGCATCTTCGCGGTCATGGCCGGGCAGAACCGGATCACTCTGGAGACCTGGGACGAAGCGCTCTGCGACCGGGTGCTGGCCCGGATCGCCGGGGCGGGGATGCGTGTCAGCCCCACGCTGGTCGTTGCCGATTTCTACACCGGCAACTGGCCCAGCGCCGACGCGCCCCGGATGCGGATGATCCCGGCACAGGTGCGCGCGGCGTGGGGGCGTCCAGATTTTCGGTTGGAGGCGATGACGGACGAAGTGCGCGATCTTGCGGAAGAAAGCATAGCACTTGATCGCCGGACTTTTCTGATGGCGTTCAGGGCCGGCGTGCCGATCCTTGCCTCGACCGATGCGTCCTTTGCAAACCCCTACCTGTTCCACGGCTTCTCGCTGCTGGATGAACTCGACCTTTACGTCGCCATCGGCCTGACGCCGCGCGAGGCTCTTTACACCGCGACCGTCGCCCCGCCGCGCTTCTTCGGCCTGACCGATCAGGACGGCACGATCGCGCCGGGCCGCCGGGCGGATCTGGTGCTGCTGGACGCAGATCCGCTCGAAAATCTGGCGACGCTGCGCCGGCCGAGGGCGGTAATCGCGGGCGGGCAGTTGCTCGACCGTGCGGCGCTCGACAATATGGAAATCGACCTCCTCAGAAAGGGAGAGTGACGTGTGGATCCTTCTGGCCCCTCGTTCAAAAGTAAGGTCCGCCGCGCCATGACGACAGTGGCGCTGGTTCCTGTCGCGGTTCTTCTTTTAGCGGGGGTGGTGCTTGTCGCCCTCAGCCCAGGTCGCCCGGCCCCCTTGCGCGATACCGATGGCCGGCGTGATCCCGGGCGGCATCTCGGAACGGATGGCGATGGACAGTGGCGGCGTGCCACAAGGCATGTTCATCCAGATCGCCGATCCGAAGAATCCGGTGCTTCTGTTCCTGCACGGCGGTGTGGTTTTTCCTGAACGCCACGCATCCCAGCGGACTTGAACGTCATTTTACCGTGGTCTGGTGGGAAAACCGCGGAGCGGGCATGTCGTTCTCCAGCGACATCCCGCGCGAGACCATGACCATCGATCAACTGATCGCCGGTACGGTCGAGGTGGCAGAACACTTGCGGGACCGGTTCGGCCAGGACAAGATCCTCCTCCTCGGCCATTCGTGGGGTAGCTATCTGGGCATTCAGGTTGCCGCTGAAGCATCCGACCGCTTTTCGGCCTATGTCGGTATGTCGGCATGGGTCAGCTCGTACATCAGCTCCATTCCGAAATGCTGGCCCATGCCTGCATGACCCGTGCCTATCGCGCGCGGGACGATCTGGCGATGGTCGGGCGGCTGATCAGGGTATCTTCATCCATGGTGTATCGCTCCTTCGAGAGTTTCTGGCAGGCTTGATCTCCCGCCACGATACGCCGTCTTCTCAGGCCCCATTACCCATTTTCAGCCAAAGCTCTTTTCAAGAAGGCAACAGTTGCTTTGGCCAAACTGTGTTTTACCTCCAGAACGTGCGCCAGAGGGGCGCCGTGACCCGTACAATCTGCCGCCTTCGGGTCACGGCTGCGCAATAGCGGTGTGATCCCCGCACAAAATTCCGGGGGTTGCCACATTTCGCACGCCCTGTACCATTTCGGAGTAAAAGATCGATGGGTGATGACGTGACCGATGTGAGCAGAAAATCAAGCCCAGCGCGCTGGTCGTTGCGGGGGGCCACGTCTGATGCGCACCAGCGTCTCGATGCAGGCATCGATAGGCTGTCGCTCTCGACTGGGCGCGATTACCGAATCTTTCTGCGCATGTCGCATCCGGGCTCCGCAAGCGTCGAGATGGCTCTCACGTCGTTCGGGATCGTGCAGACCATTGTGGACTGGGCCGAACGGATCAGGACTTCGTCGCTGGAGGAGGACCTCGCAGGTCTCGGTCAGCCTGTGGCTCAACCGCTGTCCAATCTGTCATTTGACAATTTGCCGCAGGTTCTGGGCGCTGCTTATGTGCTGGAAGGCTCCCGGCTTGGCGCGCGCATCCTGCTCGCCCGTGCAATGGAAAGCGACGATCCGGCCATTCACGACAACACGCGCTACCTGCGCCATGGCGCCGGTCGTCCGTTGTGGTCGACATTTGTCGAAGTCCTCGAAGACCAGGTCAAGACCGAAGCCGATCGCGATCAGGCAAGACTGGGTGCGCTGAAAACTTTTGACGCCTTTCAGCGGGCGATCGACCTTGAGACACCGAATACACGGAGAGACGAAGGCGAAGCCGCATGACCGAGACTGACAAGAACATAACAGACTATGAAGTCGATCTTACGACCTGCGACCGGGAGCCGATCCATGTTCTCGGCGCGGTGCAGTCCTTCGGTTTCCTGATCGCCGTGTCGATGGACTGGGTCGTGGCGCGGGTGTCCGCGAACGCGACGGATTTCCTCGACGCCGGAGTCGACACTTTGCTGGGCAGCCCGCTAAGCGATTTCTTAGGCGCGGAGATCCTGCACACGCTTCGCGGGATGACCCAAGGCCTGCGGGGGGCGGATAGTGTCGAACGGGCCTTCGGCGTGCCGCTCTTGGCGAGTCACGTCAATTTCGACATCGCCATGTACATCTCGGACCAGTTGATCGTGATCGAGGCCGAACCCTCCGAACGCGAACAGATTAATGCCATTGCGATCGTCCGGTCGATGATTGGACGCCTTCAGGCGACGCAGGGAATGGACGCGCTCCTGCGCGAAGCCGTCCGTCAGCTGCGGGTATTGACGGGGTTCGACCGGGTGATGACATATCGGTTCGATCACGACGGGTCGGGGGAAGTCGTTACCGAGGCATTAAGCTCGTCGCTGGAACCCTATAAGGGGCTCCGGTATCCCGCATCGGACATTCCAAAACAGGCGCGTGCGCTCTATCTGCGAAACGGCCTGCGGCTGATCCATGATACGACGGATTTCGGTTCGCGTATCGTTCCCCAAGTCGACCCGTCCGGCAGGCCGCTCGATCTGTCGATGAGCGTCCTGCGATCGGTCTCTCCGATCCATCTTGAGTACCTGTCCAATATGGGTGTCCGGGCATCGATGTCGGTTTCGATCATTGTCAGCGGAAAGCTCTGGGGTCTGTTCGCATGCCATCATATGGAGCCACGGCGTATCTCGTTCGAACGCAGAACAGCGGCTGAACTGTTTGGCGAGATGTTTTCTTGGCTGCTCGATGCGCGCGAACGCGACCTTCTCTCGGCGTATGAAGACAGGGCACGCGGCTTGCACGACAGGTTGATGAGTGCAGTTGCCGCCGACGGCGCCACGATGGATGCCATTCTCGGCCAGCTCGATCCTTTGTCCGATCTGGTGTCGGCGGACGGGATCGGCGTCTGGATCGACGGTCGCATCGAATTGCAGGGCTCTACGCCATCCGCGGAAGAATTTACCGGCCTCGTACGACACTTCAATCGGGTCCCCGCCGGACAGGTGTTCGTCACGAACGAACTCGGCGAGTTCTATTCACCGGCCCGGGACTTCATCGAGCGGGCGGCGGGTGCGCTTGTCATCCCGATCTCGCGTCACCCGCGCGATTATCTGATCTTCTTTCGCCGCGAACAGGCGCGAACCGTCACTTGGGCGGGCGACCCGAGCAAACCCGTGACGCAGGGGCCCAGTGGCATACGGTTGACCCCGCGCAAGAGTTTCGAGGCATGGCGCGATATCGTCCGTGGGCAGTCCGCTCCATGGAAGGTTTCCGACATCAGGGCTGCGGAATCCCTTCGTGTGACGCTTCTGGAAGTGATCCTGCGCATCACCGATGCGAGCGACCGGGAGCGTCGGTCGGCGCAGGACCGGCAGGAACTGCTGATTGCCGAACTCAACCACCGCGTCCGCAATATTCTCGGACTGATCCGCGGGCTCGTCACTCAGACGCAGGGAAGCGCCGCGACCGTCGAGGAATTTACGTCCCTGGTCGGCGGACGCATTCAGGCCCTCGCACGCGCCCACGATCAGGTGACGACGAACAACTGGGGGCCCGCCTCATTGTCCAAGATGATCAGACTCGAAGCACAGGCCTACCTGAACGATCAGGTCTCGCGAGTGCAGACCTCCGGCCTGCCCGTCATGCTGGAACCGACGGCATTCTCGACCGTCGCGATGGTCATGCACGAACTGATGACCAACGCGGCAAAATACGGCGCGCTGACCGAAATCTCGGGCTACGTTACGATCAGCTGGGACTGGGACAAGCTCGGTCGCCTGGTAATCAAATGGCGCGAACAGGGCGGCCCCGCCGTGCAGGCGCCCACCCGCAAGGGGTTCGGCTCGACGATCATCGAGCGGTCTATTCCCTACGAGCTCAAAGGGGAGGCCGACATCAACTATGTACTGACCGGCCTGCAAGCGCGATTCGTCATTCCTGCATCCTATGTCACGGTCGTCCAGTCCGAACCGGCCAGCCTCTTGACGGAAGAGAAGGAAGGATCGGCGCCGTCGAGCACCCTTTCCGGACGCGTCCTTCTAGTGGAAGACAACATGCTGATTGCGCTGGACGTCGAGGACATGCTCCTCGAACTCGGGGCGGAACATGTGAATACCGTGGCCTCCGTGGAACAGGCTTTGAGGATCATCGAAAGCGATCCGCCGACCTTCGCCCTGCTGGATATAAATCTTGGCGCTGAAACGAGCATCCGAGCTGCGGAGGCGCTTTTCGACCTCAACGTGCCGTTCATCTTCGCCACCGGTTACGGCGAAGGCGTGCCCCGTCCCGCAAAACTCGGAAACGTTCCTGTCCTGTCCAAGCCTTACACGATCGAAACCCTCCGGAAATATCTAGGCAGGCTGCCCCAACCAAGGGCCGCCGACATAAGTTGAGCTTGAACCTTTTCGGGCGCCGCTCAGCTGAGAACGGCGCCGCAATAGTCGGCCACGGAGGCGCCCGGAATTGGTCGGGCGCGGCGGTCGAAAATCCCGCCAGCGACAAGTCTTCGGTTCGTGGAACGGTCCGGAGGCGGAAGGATGTATGGCGTGGAGCT
>JBBRUZ010000057.1:0-15868 GCA_038247355.1 Rhodobacterales bacterium | reverse complement strand
GCTTCCAGCAAAAACTCATCCCAGCTCGGGTAATACGCATACCAATATGGTATCTTAGAATCGTAGCGTTTCGACAGTGTGCACGCTATCCGTTTGGCATGGTCCGGCGTCCAGAAGGTTGCTCGACTTCTTTTCACCAAAGTAGAGCCAAAACGCTCGGAAAGCGAAGCAACAATCCTATCCCTTTTTTCTTGCAGAAGTTTGCCATCAGTAAATTCAGGAGATCGGGAGAGAGTGGAAACTTCAATTGGAGTCTTGGGATTTCCCTCATCTAATGTTTGATCCTCGACTATTTTTGTCTCTACGTCCGTAGCGGTCGTAAACATTACATCCACTAATGCATCAATACGTGTATATTCAACAGGGATCAATACGCTTCTAATTTTTCTCCCTGTTTCAGGCTCGTCTGCGTTTTCTTTTAACGCAACGAGTTTGCTTAACGCCTCAGCACTTATCAGGCGAACATCCCATGCGTGCCGCGAGCCTCTGACTTGAGCTTCCAGCTCTCCAGTGTCCTGCCGGCCGACAACAATTAGGATCGAAGAAACCGCAGTAATTCGTTCCGCAGCAATCAATTTACTGCGATATTCAGATATTTTGTCTACTGATATGCGGTAAGCGTCAGTCGTTTTTACCTCTATTACTATTGCGCCATGATCGGGTGAATACCAGAGTCCATCATGCCCGATCGCTGTTGATTTACCTGCGTAAAGACCATTCTCCACTCTGTACTCTAGCCGTCGACCAAGTTCATTCACTAAATCCTGCAATACCGCGCCGCTATTATTAAAACTATTTGTTAAACAGTAGTCAATGTACTTCGCAATTTTTTCCGCGGCTATTGACGACAAATAAGTGCGAAATTCACTTGAGCAAAGGCTGTCGTCTTTAAACTTACCGTCACCAGCAAAAGATACGACCTGCTCGACAGTGAAGCTGGACACCGTAGTCGGGTCGGTTTTCCACAGAGATAGAAGTGGCATCAGTTTTTCCTCATGCACAACTCAAAATCCCGCCACTCACCCATGCTCATGCCGGAACCCTTTTGAGTCACACTCTCACCGGCGAGCATCCGGCGCAATACGATCATCCCCCTGCCGGAAAACGTTACCGCGTTCAGCCGGTAGTCCTCGAAGGCGGCGAAGGCGTGGGGGACCCAGTCCCTCACCACGTCGCAGATGGCGTCGGCGTAGACGCGGATTTCGTATTGGGCGTGGGGGTCGGCGCGCAGGCGGAGGAAGTGGAAGAGGTTGTGGAGGTCGATTTTCCAGTACCATTGCGTGTAGGTCGACATCGGCAGGGTCATGCGGGCGAGTTCGCGGGCAAGGCCGGACTGGTGCTCGGTCGAGAGCATGGTCTCGTAGGCGTCGAAGGCCGCGTCCGCGCCCGAGGTGAGCAGGCGCAGGACGCGGTCGGCTTCCGGGCCGCTCAGGGTTTCGCCGCGGCCCTGGTTGTTGGCGGTGGACTGGGCGGCGAGGTGGTCGGGGGCGGGGGTGTAGAACTCGCGGTCGAGGATCGAGTAGCGGGCGGAGTATTCGTTGACGTTGGCGGTGCGGTGGCGGATCCACTGGCGGGCGACGAAGACCGGGAGTTTGACGTGGAGCTTCAACTCGCACATCTCGAACGGCGTCGAGTGCCAGTGGCGCATCAGGTAGCGGATCAGGCCCTCGTCGTCGCGGGCGGTCTTCGTGCCCTGGCCGTAGCTGACGCGTGCGGCCTGGACGATTGCCGCGTCGTCGCCCATGTAGTCGACGACGCGGATGAAGCCGTGGTCGAGGACGGGGACGGCCCGGTGGAGCCAGGGCTCGATGCCGGCGGAGACGGTGCGGGCCGTCGGCTTCACGTCGGCGCGGGCGGCGGCGATTTCGGCCTGTTGTTCGGGCGTGAGCGGCATATGTTGAGCCTCGGGCGCGGGAATCGCGGCTACCATATCTGGCATTAGAACCCAAGGGGAGCGCAAGATGAAGATCAAATATCTGCATACGATGGTGCGCGTCAAGGATATCGACGCGTCCAAGCGGTTTTACGGCGATCTGCTGGGGCTTGCGGAGGTCCGGCGGATCGAGAACGAGGCGGGGCGGTTCACGCTGGTGTTTCTCGCGCCCGAGGGGCAGGAGGACGCGGCGGTGGAACTGACGCACAACTGGGACCCGGAGGAGTACTCGGGCGGGCGCAACTTCGGGCATCTCGCGTACGGGGTGGAGAACATCTACGACATGTGCGCGAAACTGCAGGCCGGCGGGGTCGTGGTGAACCGGCCGCCGCGCGACGGGCGGATGGCGTTCGTGATCAGCCCGGACGGGATTTCGGTGGAACTGCTGCAGATCGGGGACGCGTTGGAGCCGGCGGAGCCATGGTCCTCGATGCCCAACACCGGAACCTGGTAGCGCCGCTGCGCTGGGTTGTGGCTGTGCTGGCGCTGGCCGCGGGTCCGGCGGCGGCGCAGGATTGCCGGATCGCGCTGTCGCTGGGGCTTGACGTGTCGTCCTCGGTCGATCCGGAGGAATATGCGCTGCAGACCGGCGGGCTGGCGGCGGCGCTGCGCGATCCCGAGGTGGCGGCGGCGTTTCTCGCCGTGCCGGGGCAGCCGGTGGCGCTGCAGGTGTTCGAATGGAGCGGGCAGCGCCAGCAGCGGGTGGCGGTGGAGTGGACCACGATCGGATCGGAGGACGATCTGGCGGACGTGGCGATGCGGATCGCGCGGATGGACCGCAGCTTCGCGCGGCATGCGACGGCGCTGGGCAACGCGATGCGCTTCGGCGCGCAGCAGCTGGCCGAGCGCGGCGAATGTTACGAGCGGGTGCTCGACATTTCGGGCGACGGCGAGACGAACGACGGGATCTCGCCGGTCGAGGCCAAGCGCAGCGCGATCTTCGACGGTATCCGGATCAACGGGCTGGTGATCGGCGTGACGCGGCGGATTCTGGCGCGGCACTACGAGGTCTTCGTGATCCACGGGCCGGGCGCGTTCGTCGAGGAGGCGGTCGATCATTCGGATTTCAGCCGGGCGATGCGGCGCAAGCTGATCCGGGAGGTGCAGCCGAAGGCGGTCAGCGGGCTGCGGTGACGGCGTTTCGCAAAAAATTCGTCAGATTTCGCTTCGGGCGGGGCGAGGGTGACGTTAACCATGGCTGCAGTCGCCGGAATGCTCGGCGTGCGATCGGGATCGGGAGGGGACGATGCGACGGATGAAGGCGACCGCGGGGCTGATGCTTGCGGCTTTCGTGATGGCGGCGGCGCCGGCGGGGGCGGCGACCGGGTTCACCAGTTTCTGGGCGCTGGGCGACAGCCTGACCGACGACGGGAACCTGTTCGCGGCGACGGGCGGCACGACCCCTGCGCCGCCCTATTTCGACGGGCGGTTCTCGAACGGGCCGGTCTGGGCCGAGCATGTGAGCACGGATTTCGAGGCGAGGGGGCTCGGCGCGGAGAATTTCGCCTTCGGCGGCGCGACGGTGGGGCCAAACCCGGCGGTCCCGAACCTCGGCGGGCAGATCCAGAACTTCGCGCTGGGCTCGCAGGGCAGGCTCGGCGCGCGGCCGGTGGCGAGCCTGTGGTTCGGCGCGAACGACGTGATCGCCGGCGTCGATGCGGGCGCGGCGCGCGCGTTCGGGCGGGCGGCGGCGAACGGCGTCGCGGCGGGGGCGCTGGAGCTGGCGGCGCTGGGCGTTGAGGATGTGGTGATCTTCAACCTTCCGGCGCTCGACCGGACGCCGTTTTTCGATCTGTTCGGGACGCCGGAGGCCGCCGAACGGGCGCGCCGGGGCACGCTGGCTTTCAACCGGACGCTCGACGTGCGGATCCATGAATTGCGCGGAACGGGGCTCAACGTCATCGAGATCGACATGTACGGACTTTTCAATGCGTTGCTCGACGACCCGACGCAGTTCGGCGTGCTGGACGCGACCAATCCCTGTTATGTGCCGGACGCGTTCTATTGCGGCGAGCCGGCGGCGCAGGCGCTGGCGTTCTTTGACCCGGTCCATCCGAATTCGGTGATCCATTCGGCGATCGCGGATGTCGTGCGCGGGGAGGTGGCGCCCGTGCCGGTGCCGGCGCCGGTGCTGCTGCTGCTGGTGGGGATGTTCGCCTTAGGGGCCGTTGCGCGTCGGCGCGCCGGCTGAAGGCGCGTGTGCAAACGGTGGGATAGGCCGGCGCACCGTGGCGTGTGAAAGCGCTAGGGGAACGATGGACGTCGATATTCGGGCGAACGAGGAGGGGATCGCTGAGTTCCCGGCCGCGGTTCCGGCGCGTGAGCTCGGGCTTGCGCGCGTGGAACTGACGTGGACCGCGAGGTGGCGGAGCGCCTGGTGGTGCTGGGCGGCAACCTCGAGCGGATCGCGGGGTTCAACCGGATCGGGACGCCGGTCGGCGATCTGCCGTTCGGGCTCGGGCAACTCGTGCTGCTGTTCCCGGTCGTCCTGGCGCTGGGTTTCGTCATTGTCGCCAATGGCTACGCCCAGATGGCCGCCGTCCAGCGGGTGTTCGTGCGACTGTGCCGCAAGCGCGATGCGCGCGGAGAGGTGATCGACGCGCAGCACCTCGCGGCGATAGCGCCCCTGTGGCTCGATCCGCGCTCGCCGCTCGGCGGACGGCTGGCGCTTTGGGCGGTGATCCTCGCGCCGGACGCGTTGCTGGCGGTCAACCTCGGGATGATCGCCCGGACCGCGGCGTTGACGGAACGATTGCCTGACGATGCGGCGATCGGCCCGCGGGTCTTCGTCGCGCTCTACGCCGCGTCCGTGGTGCCGACGCTCGGCGCTGTTTGGCAGATCCGGACCAGCGCCCGCCAGCCGCGGGACGACGCGCCCCCCGATGCGGCGCCCTAGGGCTCGAGGATCGCGTAGAGCTTGGTCACCGGGCCGATGGATTCCCAGGTCCCTTCGAAGCCGCCCTCGATGACGAAGGCGTCGCCGGGACCGAATTCCGCGGCCCCGTCCGCGCCTGCGAGCCGGACGCGGCCGGTGAGGATCACACAAAGCTCGGTCTCGTCGTAGTGGACAGCCCGCACGCCCGGCTCGGAACTCCAGTGGCCGACATGGAATTTCCCTGCGGCGTCGGAAAAGGAGTTCCAGACGGTCGAGACCGGCGAGCCCGACACCAGACGATCGGACGCTGCGGGGGCGGCTTCGCCGTGGCCTTCCCGGACGACGGCATGGATATGGGCGGGCATAAACAGGCCTCTTTCAATCGGACACGCATGGGCCTATATACGATGTGTCCGGGCGACCGGACTATGATGATAAACGCGCGCGGAATAAGCGGTTCGGACCCGGGGGCGGTACCCGGCGACTCCACCAAATCCCTCGTTGGGGGCGAGCGGGGTCGAAACAGGATCGACGGACGTGTAAAGGCGTTATGCTTTCATTCGGCGGGATGCCACCGTTATCGGCTCGAAGCACATAGTTGCCAACGACAACCGTGCTCCGATCGCTCTGGCTGCGTAAGCAGTCCGAAAGATCGACTACTTAAGCCCTTGGCCCTAGCAGGTTAAGGCGGGGTTCGCAGGCACCTGGCAACAGAAGCCTGCACTAAACTCCCCTAACTCCCCCCACAGCGAGAATGTCGTGCGTCTAGAGCGGCGCCTCGGCTAGTCCCGCCCGGTCGAGCAGGATCTCTGCGCTGTCGTTCCACACTTCCGAGCGCAGGATCACGCCGTCGCGCAGCACGAACAGGTCGAGATAGCGGTTGGTCTCGAACGGCGTGCCGTCGGGCCATGCGCCGTAGAGGTAGCCGGTGTTGTAGACGTGGACGCAGCCGGTTGCGGGATCGAGCGCAGCATCGGTACGCAGGAAGCGTTTCTTCACCCAGGCGTAGCGTCGGGCGTTGAAGGCGGCGCTGTCGGCCGGGCCGGAAAAGCGCCGCCCTCCGGTGAAGACGAGTTCGTAATCCGGGGCGACAAACGCGGAGGCGGCGACGGGATCGGGGATCATCGACAGCTCGAGAAAGCGCTCGACGACGGCCCTGGCCTCGGCGAGCGGGTCGGCGGCGGTCACGCACGCACCTCGAACTCGATCTCCACCGGTTTCATGTCGGCGCCATTGATCGGCACGAGGTCCTGCGGGCAGGCCGAGAGGACGACGATGCAGTCCATCTCGGCGCGAAGGCCGACGCGATCGCCGGGCATTGCGACCGGCGCCAGCCAGGCGATGGCGCCGTCGGGGCGGACCGGGATGTTCATCCAGACGTTGAACGGCTGCGGCACTTCGGCGGTGTGCAGGCCGATGGCGGCGAGCGCCATCCGCAGATTGTCCGCGCAGTTGTCGTGATAGGACGTGACGCCGAGGTTGAGATAGCGAAAGAGATCGCAGGCGGCGATCAGCGTGTCGTGGACGCCGGGGGACGTGTCTTCGATCAACGTCAGGATCGGGCGGCGGCGGTTGGTGAAGAGCGCGTCGCCGGTCATCGGCGTGATCCGGTCGAGGGCGCCGCGCGCGTGTTCCCAGGACAGGAATTCGGCAAGGTTCGCGCCGTTGAACGCCCAGAGGTCGCAGACCTGCGTGCCGTGGGGGTTGATGACGGTGAGGGTCTGGCCCCGCGCGAGGCGGACGGCGCGCCCCTGTCGGGCCGGCACGGTGTACCGGCGACCGAGGTCGGGGGCGCCGCCTTGCGCGATCGGTTCGGTCGCGGTGGCGTTGACGCCGAGCGGGGCG
This sequence comes from Rhodobacterales bacterium, assembly GCA_038247355.1. Taxonomy (GTDB): domain Bacteria; phylum Pseudomonadota; class Alphaproteobacteria; order Rhodobacterales; family Rhodobacteraceae; genus Amaricoccus. Next base: position 9,215 of record JBBRUZ010000057.1, on the reverse strand, counting down.
CCGTTGTCGGTGGGGTGGTCGTGGACGTCGGATCGGATCATCGGGGGTCCAGATGGCGAGGAGTTCGGCGTTGTGTCGCGCATGGGCGGCGCCGGCGCAAGTCCCGTCAGCCCAACGTGGAGGCGCGGGCCGCGAGCCGGACCGGGGCGCGGTGGTCCGCGACAGGCGGCGCGCCGGTTTCGAGCCAATCGAGCATGGTGGCGGCGGCGGAGCGGCCGAACTCGGCGATGCCGCAGTTGACGGAGGTGAGTTGCGGGTGCGCGAGTGCCGCTTCCTCGATGTCGTCAAAGCCAGCGAGGCGGAATTCGCGGCCGATGCGGACGCCGCGCGCGTGCAGGCCGGACAGCATGCCGAGGGCCACGAGGTCGCTGAAGCAGAGCGCCGCGTCGATGCGGGGCCGGGCGTCGGCGAGGCTGCGGGCAATGTCGCGGCCGAACGCGCGGGACGGGCGTCCCGGATAGGCGATCGGCGCGAGGCCGGCGGCGGCGAGCGCCGCAAGGTGGCCCTCCATGCGCTCGTGCGTCACCGGGCGGTCGGGTAGGCCGCCGACGAAGGCGATGCGCCGGGCGCCGAGATCGATCAGGTGGCGCGTGGCCAGCGCCCCGCCGGTCACGTAGTCGGGGGCGGAGAACGGGAACAGCGGCGTGCGCGGATCGACGCGGCGCAGGACCTGCATGGTCGGGGTTCCGGCGCGGGCGAGGCGGTCGAACGTGCTCGCGGTGTCGCCGTATGCGGGGGAGATGACGAAGGCCGAGACGCCGTGCTCGATCATCGTGGCGATGACGCGGTCCTGGATGCCGGCGTCCTCGTCGGTGTTGGCGATGACGGTGGCGTAGCCGCGGGCGGCGAAGGTCATCTGGGCGCTGGTGGCGAATTCGGTGAAGAACGGGTTGCGCAGGTCGTTGATGACCAGACCGACGAGATCGCCGTGGGCGCTGCGCAGGTTCGCCGCCGCGCGGTTGTAGACATAGGCGAGCGCCGCGATCGACGCCTCGACGCCGGCGCGGGTCGAGGGCCTGACCAGCGGGCTGTTCTGGAGGACGAGCGACACCGTCGATTTCGACACGCCGGCGTGGTGGGCAACGTCGACGATGGTGGGGCGGCGGCTCACAGCCCGTGGTCGGCGCGGATCATGTCGGCGGCTTTTTCCGCGATCATCATCGTCGGCGCGTTGGTGTTCGAGGAGTTGACGAACGGCATGATCGAGCTGTCGCAGACGCGCAACGCGTTGACGCCCTTGAAGCGGAGTTGCGGCGTGACCACGGCGCTCGGGTCGTCCTCGGCGCCCATCTTGCAGGTGCCGACCGGATGGTAGTCGGTCTTGGCGTGGCGAAACGCGTAGTCGCAGATGTCGTCGTCGGTCTGCGCCTGCGCGCCGGGGTGGGCCTCGGCTTTCATGAATTCGCGGAGGGCGGGCTGGGCCATGATCCGGCGGGCGATCCGAAAGCCTTCGATCGACATTTTCACGTCGTAGGGGTCGCCCCAGTAGTTCGGGTCGATCAGCGGTTTGTCCCCGGGGTCGGACGAGCGCAGGCGGACCGTGCCGCGCGAACGGGGGCGCAGGAAGGCGGAGTTGAGCGTGACGCCGTTGCCGATCGGGCTGAGCCCGTGTTCGAGGCCCGAGCCGGGCAGGAAGTGGAACTGGATGTCGGGCGCCGGGGCGTCCGCGTCGGCGTACCAGAAACCGCCGCCGTCGCAGATGTTCGAGGCAAGGATGCCGGTCCCGAACGCGAGGAACTGGGCGCCGGCGACGGCGGACATATGCCACGGCTTGTAGCGGTCGAACGAATAGGGGCCCGAGCATTCGGTGACGACGAACACGTCCATGTGGTCGTGGAGGTTTTCGCCGACGCACGGCGCGTCGATGACGGGTTTTACGCCGACGGATGCGAGGTGGTCGGCGGGGCCGATCCCCGAGTGCATGAGCACGCGCGGGCTGCCGATGGCGCCGGCGGTGAGCAGGATCTCGCGGGACGCCTCGATGCGCCGACCGCCGACGTGGACGGCGACGGCGCGGTCGCCCTTGATCTCGATGCGCTCGACATGGGCGTCGGTGCGCAGCGTAAGGTTGGGGTGTTTCGCGATCGGGCGGAGGTAGCAGACGGCGGCGGAGCTGCGCCGGCCGTCGCGGTTGGTTACCTGGTAGTATCCCAGGCCCGCCTGCTCGGCGCCGTTGAAGTCGGGGTTGAAGGGAATGCCCGCCTGCTGGGCGGCGCGGACGAAGGCGTTGGTGAGCGTGTGGGGGATGACGTCGGAGACGCGAAGCGGCCCGCCCTGGCCGTGGAATTCGTTCGCGTAGCGGGAATTGTCCTCGGCCCTGACGAAGTACGGCAGAACGTCGGCGTAGCTCCAGCCAGCGCAGCCGTGGGCGGCCCAGTTGTCGTAGTCCCACGCGTTGCCGCGGGTGTAAAGCTGGGCGTTGATCGAGGAGCCGCCGCCGAGGACGCGGCCTTGTGGATACCAGACGCGTTTGCCGTTCAGGCCCTTCTGCGGGACCGTTTCATAGCCCCAGGTGTGGGACGTGCCCGTCAGCTTCGTGAAGCCGGCGGGGATATGGATCAGCGGGTTGCGGTCGGGCGGCCCCGCTTCGAGCAGCAGGACGGTGACGGCGCCGGTATCGATCAGCCGCCGGGCGAGCACGCAGCCGGCCGGGCCGCCGCCGATGATGATGAAATCGTAGCGCTCGGTCATGCTCAGAGCCTCGGGATCGACAGGCCGCCGTCGACGGGCACGACCGCGCCGGTGGCGAAGGCGAAGTCGCCGCGCACGAGCGGCAGCACGACGGCGGCGATGTCGGCGGGCTGGCCCCAGCGGGCGGCGGGGACGAGGCCGGCCTTGATGTGGGCGTCGTACGTTTCGCGCACGCCGGCGGTCATCGGGGTGTCGATGACGCCGGGGCGGATGTCGAAGACGCCGATGCCGTGGGGGGCGAGGCGGAGCGCAAACAGTTGCGCCATCATCGCGGCGGCGGCTTTGGACAGGCAGTATTCGGCGCGCTCGATCGACGCCAGCGCGGCGCTGACGGAGGTGACGAAGATCAGGCTGCGGTAGTCTGGCGCGGGTGCGGCGAGCATCCGGCGGGCGACGGCTCGGGCGAGAAAGAAGCCGCCACGAAGGTTGACGCCCATTACATGGTCGAAGTTCGCGGGCGTGAGGTCGAGCATGTCGCCGCGGATGCGGGCGGGGACGCCAGCGTTGGCGACGAGCGCCGTCAGCGGGCCTGCGGCGTCGAGGAGCGCGGGGATCGCGTCCAGATCCGCGAGGTCGTGGCGGAGGTAGCGCGCACCCTGCGGCAGTGGGGCGACGGCGTCGTGCGGCGCTTCGGCGGCGACGACGACCTCGTATCCCGCGTCGGTCAGCGCGCGGGTGATCCCGAGACCGATGCCCTGCTGGCCGCCGGTGACGAGGATGGTCATGCGGCGAGATCGCGTCGGATCGTGTCGGCCGCGCGCAGCGCCATGGCGGCGACGGTCAGCGCGGGGTTGACGGCGGCCGACGTGGGCAGGCAGGCGGCGTCGGTCACGAACAGGTTCGGGTGGTCCCAGGCGCGGCAGTCGGGGTCGATGGGACTGGCGGCGGGATCGGCGCCGATGCGCACGGTGCCGCACTGATGCGACGGCACGCGGCCGTCGAAGAGCCGCGACAGCACGACGGGGAAGCCGGCGGCGCGGAAGGTTCGCTTGATCTGGGCGACGAGGCGGTGGTGGGCGGTCATGTTCGAGCGGCGCCAGACAAGCTGGATGTCGGCGCCGCGCAGGACGACCCGGCTTTCGGGGTCGGGCAGGTCTTCGGAGATCGCGTAGAGGTCGATCGCGTGGCGCGAAATCCAGCGGGCGAGCGGCATCGGCATGCGCGGGACCTGGGCTTGCAGGATGTCGGGGACGACGCGGCCGAGCAGTTGCATGTTGCCGAGCGGCGGCCCGCCGGCGCCGTCGGACAGGTACCAGTCGTTGAGGCCGAAGGTCTTCTGGTAGACGGCGGTGTTGTGAAACCGCGGGTCGATGGCGAGAAAGCCCGTGGCGTTGTGGTTCATGAAGCAGCGGCCGACCTGATCCGAGCGATTGGCGAGGCCGCTGGCGAGCAGCAGCGCCGCCGACTGGACCGCGCCCGCGCACAGGGCGACGACGCCGGGGATGACGCGGACGTCGGTTCCGTCCTGCCGGTAGGCGACTTCGACGATCTGCCCGCGCTGGCCCGCCGTCAGGCCGGTTACGCGCGCGCCGGTCAGCAATGTGACGTTGGGGTGGGCGAGCGCTGCGGCGAGGCCGCAGGTCTCGGCGTCCATCTTGCCGCAGCGGGTGTCGGGATAGCCGTCCCAGGTGGTGCGGCCGCCGGCGAGCCAGCGGTCGATGTCCACGCCGAGCGGTAGCGAGAACGGATGGACGCCGACGCGTTTCAGCCGGTCGCGGACGGCGGCGATCGCCGGCTCGTCGGGAACGGGTGGGTAGGGATAAGGCGCTGCGCGCGGCGGCTCGGTCGGGTCGTCGGTTCCGTCGCCGCGCACGGCGTAGAGGCGCTCGGCCGCGTCGTAATAGGGCGCGAGCGTGGCGTAGGGGAAGGGCCAGGCGGGCGAGACGCCGCCTTCGTGCGCCATGTCGGCGAAGTCCTCGGCGCGGTAGCGGAGGAGGACGGCGCCGTAGAGTTTCGAGTTGCCCCCGACATGATAGTAGTTGCCCGGCGCGAAGCGTCGGCCGGCCGCGTCGAGCCAGGTCTCGTCGGAGCGGAACGCGGAGTTGCGGAAGATCCGGTTGGGGTCGCGCGCGGGGGCGTCGTCGGGGATCGGGCGGCCGCGTTCGATAATGACTATGCGCGCGCCGCTCGGGGCGAGGCCGGCCGCGAGCGAGGCGCCGCCCATTCCCGAGCCGACGATGACGATGTCGGGCGAAGGCATGGATCAGGCGAGCCGCAGCTCGGTCCCCGGATCGAAGGCGACGGCCTTTTCCATGTTGAAGGCGAAGGGGAAGCGGTCGCCCGGCTTGACCGCCACGTCGGCGCGGAAGCGCCCCGTCACGTCCTTGCCGCCGATGTGGCTGACGACGAAGGTGTCCGAGCCGGCGGGTTCGGTGACCTCGACCGGCGCCTCGACGATATGGATGGCGTGGCTGTTTCGGTCGGCGCCGTCGCGGTCGGTGATGGCTTCGGGGCGGATGCCGAGCACGATCTCGCGCCCGGCGTGGCGCTCGAAACCGCGGCCCGGTGCGAAGGGCAGGCTGACCTCGGCGCCGTCGGCGAGGCGCGCCCTGGCCACGGGCTGGCCGTTTTCGACGGCGATGCGCGCTGAAAACAGGTTCATCGAAGGCGAGCCCATGAACGAGGCGACGAACATGTTGGCGGGGTTGTCGTAGATCTCCTTCGGCGTGCCGAGCTGCTGGACGAAGCCGCCGAACATCACCGCGATCCGGGTCGACAGGGTGAGCGCCTCGATCTGGTCGTGGGTGACGTAGACGATCGTGGTCTTGAGCTTGTGGTGGAGCTTCTTGATTTCGGTGCGCATGTCGACGCGGAGCTTGGCGTCGAGGTTCGACAGCGGTTCATCGAACAGGAACACGTCGGGGTTGCGCACCAGGGCGCGGCCCATCGCGACGCGCTGGCGCTGGCCGCCGGAGAGCTGGCCGGGCTTGCGGTCGAGGAGTTGCGTGATCTGCAGAAGCTCGGCGACGGCGCCGACGGCCTTGTCGCGCTCGGGTTTCGGGACGCCGTGCATCTCGAGCCCGAAGGCCATGTTCTGCGCGACGTTCATGTTGGGGTAGAGCGCGTAGGACTGGAAGACCATGGCGATGTTGCGCTCGGCGGGGCGGACCCCGTTCATCGACCGGCCCTTGATCATGATGTCGCCCGAGGTGATCTCCTCCAGTCCCGCGATCATGTTCAGGAGCGTGGACTTGCCGCAGCCCGACGGGCCGACGAGGACGAGGAACTCGCCCTCCTCGATGGAGATGTCGGTCGTGTGCAGCACCTTGACGGAGCCGTAGGACTTGGTCGCCGCCTTGATGTCGAGAAATCCCATCGCTTATCCCTTGACGCTGCCGGCCATCAGGCCCCGCACGAAGTACCGCCCCGCGACGATGTAGACGAGCAGCGTGGGGAGCGCCGCCATGATCGCGCCGGCGAAATGGACGTTGTATTCCTTCACGCCGGTCGAGGACTGGACGAGGTTGTTGAGCGCGACGGTCATCGGCTGGCTGTCGAAGTCCGAGAACGAGGCGCCGAACAGGAAATCGTTCCAGATGTTGGTGAACTGCCAGATGACGCAGACGACTGCGATCGGGCCGGAGGACGGCAACATGATGCGGCGGAAGATCGTGAAGAAGCCCGCGCCGTCGATCATCGCCGCGCGCACCAGCTCGGTCGGGAACTGGGCGTAGTAGTTGCGGAAATAGAGCGTCGAGAAGCCGATGCCGTAGACGAGGTGGACGAAGATCAGGCCGGGCACCGAGCCCGCGAGGCCCATCAGGCCCAGCATCCGGGCCATCGGGATCAACACCATCTGGAACGGGATGAAGCAGCCGAAGAGCATCAGTCCGAAGATCAGCGTGTCGCCGCGAAAGCGCCATTTCGTCAGCACGTAGCCGTTCAGCGCGCCGAGAACGGTCGATATCACGACGGCTGGGACGACCATCAGCAGCGAGTTGAGAAAATACGGGCGCAAGCCGGTGGCCGCGACGCCGATCTGGGCGGTGGACCACGCGGAGGCCCACGGCGCGAGCGTCCAGTCGCGAGGCAGGTTCATCATGCCGCCGGCCTGGATCTCGGCGAGCGGCTTCAGCGAATTCACCACCATCACGTAGAGCGGAAGCAGGTAGTAAAAGCAGAAGATCGCGAGGACGCAGTAGATCAGGAACCGTGCGCCGCGGCCGGTCCGGATGACTTGCGCCGAGCCGGCGGAGCCACGGACCGGCTTGATCGTGGCGAGGGCGGCTTCGGCGTCGGGGGAGGTCGCCATCAGGTCTTCTCCCGCAGTTCGGACCACAGGTAGGGCACGATGATGGCGCCGATCATCATCATCATGATGACGGCCGACGCGGCGCCGATGCCCATCTGGTTGCGGGTGAAGGTGTAGGAGTACATGAACGTCGCGGGCAGTTCGGTGGCGGTGCCCGGCCCGCCCCCCGTCAGCGCCACGACGAGGTCGTAGGACTTGATCGCCATGTGCGCGAGCACGACGAAGGCCGACATGAAGGCGGGGCGCAGTTGCGGGATGACGATGCGCCGGTAGAGCGCCCAGTTCGAGGCGCCGTCGATCTGGGCGGCCTTCAGCATCTCGGTGTCGATGCCGCGCAGGCCGGCGAGAAACATCGCCATGACGAAGCCCGAGGTCTGCCACACCGCGGCGATGACGATCGTGTAGATCGCCATGTCGCTGTCCTTGATCCAGTCGAACGTGAAGGTCTCCCAGCCCCACGAGCGCACCACCGCCTGCAGACCGATGCCCGGATCGAGGAACCATTTCCAGGCGGTGCCGGTGACGATGAAGCTGAGCGCCATTGGATAGAGATAGATCGTGCGGATGAAGCCCTCGGCGCGGATCTTCTGGTCGAGGAAGATCGCGAGCGCGAGCCCGAGCACGCAGCAGATGACGATGTAGAGCGAGCCGAAGATCGCGAGGTTCCAGACCGCGATGTTCCAGTGTCGCAAGCTGAACAGTCGTTCGTAGTTCTGCCAGCCGACCCAGCCGAAAGAGGGCAGGATCCGACTGTCGGTGAACGACAGCCAGCCGGTGAACGCGATGAAGCCGTAGACGAACACCAGCACCAGTGCGAGGCTGGGGGCGAGCACAAGTTTCGGAAGCGCGTCGCGCAGCCGATCGGAACCGGAGCGGCTCGCGGGCGCAGGCTGGGACATGACGGTTTTCTCCGCGCGGAAGGGGGGCGGGCCGTTGCGGCCCGCCGCCGGGATCAGAGGATCACATCGCGATCTGGACCGCCGAGACCAGTTCCTGCGTCGCCGTCTCGCTGTCGAACTCGCCGTTGAAATGCGCGGTGATCACGTCGTACATGGCGTTCTTGACCGACGCTGGGTTGGCGTGCCCATGCGCCATCGAGCCGAGCAGGTTGCCGCTCTCGGATGCGGTGGCGAGGTCCGCCATGGCCTGCTTGCCGCAGGCGTCGAAGGCCTCGTTCGAGACGTCGGTGCGCGCCGGCGCCGAGCCCTTGACGACGTTGAAGGCCGACTGGAACGACGGCGACAGGATCGCGGTCGCGAGCGCCGCCTGCTCGGGGCTGACCGCATCGCCCTGCTTGAACATCGCGAACTGGTCGGCGTTGAACGTGACCTGCTCGGCGGTGCCGGGGAAGCGGAAGCAGAGGAAGTCCTCACCCGGAACCTTGCCGGCGTTGAGGAACTCGCCCTTGGCCCAGTCGCCCATGAACTGGAAGGCCGCCTCGTCGTTTATGACCATCGCGGAGGCAAGGTTCCAGTCGCGACCCGAGAAGTTGTCATCGACGTAACCGCGGATCACGGTCATCCGGTCGAAGACCTGCTTCATCGTGTCCGAGCCCAGCGCCTCGGGGTCGAGGTCGATCATCGTCTTCTGGTAGAACTCCGGGCCACCGGTGGACATCAGAACGGCGTCGAAGATCGTCGCGTCCTGCCAGGGCTGGCCGCCATGGGCGACGGCGGTCTTGCCCGAGGCCTTGACCGCCTCCAACGCCGCGACGAGTTCGTCCCAGGTTGTGGGCTGGGCGATGCCGAGTTCGTCAAGCATCGCCTTGTTGGCCCAGACCCAGTTGGTCGAATGGACGTTGACCGGCGCCGCGACCCAGGTGTCGTCGAATTTCGAGAACTTCTGCAGCGCCTCGGGCACCACGTCGTCCCAGCCCTCGGCCGCGGCGATGTCGTTGAGGTTGGCGAGCGCGCCCTCCTTGGCCCAGTCGGTGATGTCGAACCCGAGCATCTGCACGGCCGTGGGCGCGTTTCCGGAGGTGACGCGGGCGCGCAGCACGGTCATCGCCTGGGTGCCGCCGCCGCCGGCGACCGGCATGTCCTGCCAGCCGATCCCTTGCGTTTCGAGATCGCTCTTGAGGACGTTGAGCGCCGAAGCCTCGCCGCCGGACGTCCACCAGTGCAGCACCTCGACATCGGCGGCCTGCAGGCACGTGGCCGATGTCGCGAGCGCGATCGCCGCGGCGAACGTCGTGTTGAATTTACGCATGTAAACCTCCCATGGTTGCGCAATCGGTCGCAGGCCGCCATCCGGTTGGCGGCCTGTGGTCCGG
>JBBRUZ010000056.1:0-15937 GCA_038247355.1 Rhodobacterales bacterium | reverse complement strand
CCCCACCGCTCACGCCCCCAGCGTGATCGCCGAAATCAGCCGGCCGTAATCCGCCTCGCCCGCATGGGTCGTGCGGCGAAACGAGAAGAAACGCTCGGGATCGGCGTAGGTGCAGGCCCCGATCCATCCGGCCTCCGCCACGCCGGCCGCCCGCAGCCGGGCCACCGCGAAACCCGGCAGGTCGAAGCGATAGCGGTCGCCGTCGCCGGTCACGAAGAATCGCGAATTGCCCTCGTCCTCCGCGAGGAAACGCTCGAAGAACTCCTGCCCGACCTCGTAGTTGCGCTGGCTGATCGTCGGCCCCACCGCCGCCCGCACCCGGCCCGTCGCCGCGCCCAGACCCTCCATCGCCGCCAGCGTCGCCTCCAGCACGCCGTCGAGGCCGCCGCGCCATCCGGCGTGCGCCGCGCCGATCACCCCGGCCTCGGGGTCAAAAAACAGCACCGGCGCGCAATCGGCGGTCAGCACGCTCAGCGCTATGCCCGGACGGTCGGTGACGGCGGCGTCGGCGCGCGGGCGCTCGGTCCAGCCCTCGGCGCCGGCGCGGACCACCACGGTCGAATGGTGCTGATGCGGCGAAAGCAGGCGGTCGGGCGGCACGTCCAGCGCCGCGGCCACGCGACCGCGGTTGACGCGCACCGCTTCGGCCTGGTCGCCCGATCCCGGTCCGCAGTTCAACCCTTGATAGATCCCCGACGAGGCGCCGCCGCGCCGGGTGAAGAAGCCGTGACGCGCGCCGGCCAGCAGGTCGGAGGCGAGTATCTCAAGCGTCATCGATCTCAAATCCCGCCGGCTGCGCCGCACCCGCCGGAAGGAGGGCCATGGCCTTGAACAGGGATCCCATTTCCACCGGGTCGGTCAAGCGGCGAAGTTGCCCCGCGACGGCGGCGGCGGTCGCTGCGCCCTGGCCCTGCGCCAGCCGCGCCGCTCGCGCCGCGATGCCGAGACGCTGCAGGAAGACGCCCTGCGGAACCGGGCCGAAGCACCGCGCCGGCGCCGCCGCCTCCGCCAGCGCGCAGAAGCGGACGTGGGCGGTCAGATCTGTCGTTCCCGGCGCGTCCAGCGCATCGACGGGCTGATGGCCGCGCACGGCCTGAAGCGTGTCGCCGGTCCCGTCGCGGTCGCCGTAGTCCACGATCAGCGCCGCCCCGCCCCGCGCCGCGATCCGCGCGCCCAAGGCCGCGGCGACGGCCTCCGCCGCGACGCTCACCTCGACGATCACCCCATCGGGCAGCAGCGGGAAGCGCGCGTCGAGCGCCGGGACCATCCCGACCGGCGCGAAGTCGAACGCGAGCCGTCCGCCCGCGACGCCGACGCGCCGCTGCTGCCAGCCGGGATCGGCGCGGCGGAACTGGCGGATCGGCAGCGCGTCGAAGAATTCGTTCGCGATCGCGAAGACCGGTCCTTCGGGAAGGTCCTCGATCCGCGTCGCCCAGCATGGCCTCGCGTCGCCGAGCCGTCGCGCCTGCGCCGCGCGCAGCACCGGGCTGGTCTCGATCAGCCAAAGCTGCATCGCCGCGACGAAATCGGGCGCCGCGCGCAGCACGCGAAGCGCATCTGCCATCAGCGTGCCGCGACCCGCGCCGAACTCGGCCAGGACCACTGGTCGCGGTGCGCCCTGGTCGCGCCATGTCTGGACGATCCAGCCGCCGACCAATTCGCCGAACATCTGGCTGATCTCGGGCGCCGTGATGAAATCCCCGGCGGCGCCGAACGGATCGCGGGTGGCGTAATAGCCGTGCGCGGGATCGCCGAGCGCCAGCGCCATGAACTCCGCGACGCTGATCGGACCCCGCGCGGCGATCATGTCGCGAAGGGTGGCCCCGAGCGGCGTCACGCGCGCCGCGTCGTCCAGAGCAGCAGCGCCAGGCCCGCCGCGAGCATCGGCAGCGACAGGATCTGGCCCATGGTCAGGCCCCAGTCGCCAAAGCGCAGGACGTGGCCGAACGGATTGATCGCGGTGACGAACTGCGCGTCGGCCTGGCGGTAGCCTTCGACGAACAGCCGCGTGAGCCCGTAGCCGGCGAGAAACAGCCCGATCACCCGACCCCGGACGGCGAGCGCGCCGCGCCGGATCGCCCAGTAGATGAGGAGCCCGAGTCCGAGCCCCTCGAGCCCCGCCTCGTAGAGCTGCGACGGGTGCCGAGCACAGACCTCGGGCCAGCCGATCGGGCATTCGGCGCGCGGAAACACCACGCCCCACGGCGCTGCAGTCGGACGGCCCCACAATTCCGCGTTGATGAAATTCGCGATCCGGCCGAAGAAAATCCCGATCGGGGCGGCGGCGGCCACCGCGTCGCCGACGCGCACCGGATCGAAGCCGTTGCGCCGGGCGAAGGCGAGCACGCCGAGCACGACGCCGATCAGTCCGCCGTGGAACGACATCCCGCCCTGCCAGACGGCGATGATCTCGCGCGGGTTCGCGGCGAAGTAAGCGGGTTGGTAGAACGCCACGAAGCCGAGCCGCCCGCCGAGGATCACGCCCAGAACCATCCAGGTCAGCAGGTCCTCGGTCCGGCGCGCCGGCATCGGGGCGGCCCCGCCCCACAGGTCCGGGCGCGCGCACAACCGGGCGACATATCGCCATCCGAGCACAAGCCCCGCGATATAGGCCAGCGCGTACCAACGGAGCGCGAGCTCGACGCCGAACAGCTCGACCGACACCAGCACAGGGTCGACGGCGGGAAAGGGCAAGGCGAGGATCATCGGGCGTCCGTCTCGGTGGCGGAGCCTGCATCCGCGCGGCCCTAGGGGAAGTCAAGCGGCGCGGTCGCTTGGCCGCCGGGCGCCTTGGCAAACCGCCGCGCCGCGACCATATGATCGGCGACAACGCATGGAGGCGGCGATGCAGACCCGAGGCAGGATTTTCGACGACATTTCGCAGCTGATGACCAACGCGATGGGCGTGGCCCAGGGCGCGAAGGTCGAGGCGGAGACGGCGATGAAGGGAATGATGGACCGCTGGCTCGCCGATCGCAATCTGGTGACCCGCGACGAGTTCGACGCCGTTCGCGCAATGGCGCAGAAGGCCCGTGAGGAGAACGAGACGCTGAAGGCCCGGATCGCGTCGCTCGAGGCGGCGCAGTCGCCGAGACCCGCGGGCGCGTGAACGGCGCCGCGGCGACGACATCGATTGTGACGGAGGATTCACAAAATTCTTCTTTACACGATGTTGAGCATATACCACCATATTTGGTAGGTCGCCGGTCATGACCGGTGACCTGTTGTCAACCTCACACCCCCGAGCGGGGTTCGCCCCGCCGGCGGTCACAACACGAGGCTGCGGGCATGAGCATTGTCGAGCGTGATTTCACCTCCGAGGAACTGCACCCGATCGATATCGTCGAATCCTTGGCCGAGGAGCGGTCCTGGGACTTCGACCGCATTGCGGACGACCAGATCGCGATGGCGATCGAGGGCAGCTGGCGCACCTATTCCGTCACGCTCGCCTGGTCCGCGCGCGAGGAGACGCTGCGCCTGATCTGCGCGTTCGAGATGGCGCCGCCGGCTCGGCGGCTCGGTGCAATCTACAAGACCATGGCGCTCGCCAACGACAAGTGCTGGAGCGGCGCTTTCGTGCTGTGGCCCGAGCAGAAGATGATGGTCTACCGCTACAGCCTCAATCTCGCCGGCGGCGCGCAGGCGGGCGCGTCGCAGATCAACGACATGCTGCGCGCGGCGGTGATGGCCTCCGAGCGGTTCTATCCGGCGTTCCAGCTCGTCGCGTGGGGGGGCGAGACGCCGGAGAAGGCGCTTGGCATCGCGATGACCGAGGCCTACGGTCGGGCCTGATCAAGCGGCCCCGATCTCGGCCGCGACCGTGGTCGGGAGCCCGCCATGCAGCTTCACGCCATCGCCGACCGCGGCCTCGTGCTGCTCGGATGCGGCAAGATGGGGTCGGCCCTGCTCGAGGGCTGGCTCGCCACGGGTCTGTCGCCGGCGGCTTTCAGCGTCCTTGAACCCGACCCCTCCGCGCGGCTGAACGCGCTCGCCGCCGAAGGCCTGCATCTGAACGCCGAATTGCCGCCGGAACCGGCGATCGCCGTGCTCGCGGTCAAGCCGCAGTCGATGGGCGCGGCGCTGCCGCGTCTCGCGGCGCTGGGGAACGGGACGACGCTGTTCGTGTCGATTGCCGCCGGCACGCCGATACGCAGCTTCGAAGCGGCGCTGGGCGACCGGACGCCCATCGTGCGCGCGATGCCAAACACGCCGGCCGCAATCGGTCGCGGGATCACCGCGCTGATCGGCAACGCCCATGTCGGCGAGGACGCGATGCGGCTCACCGAGGCGCTGCTGCAGGCGGTCGGCCAGACCGTGCGCCTCGCGGAGGAGTCGCAGATGGACGCGGTCACGGCAGTGTCCGGGTCCGGCCCGGCGTATGTCTTTTTGCTGATCGAGGCGCTGGCCGCGGCGGGCGAAGCGGAGGGGCTGAGCCCCGATTTGGCGATGCGGCTCGCGCGTGCTACAGTCGGCGGGTCGGGGCAGCTGGCGGAGTTCGCCGACGAGAGCCCGACGCGGTTGCGTATCGCTGTAACCAGTCCGGGCGGGACAACCGCTGCGGCGCTGGAAGTTCTGCAAAACGAATCGAACGGCTTGCCCGATCTGATGCGGCGCGCCGTCGCTGCCGCCGCCGCCCGGAGCCGAGCGATCGGAACTTGACGTCCAGGGATTATGCTGCACTGCAACATACCCTCTTGACGTTTATGCTGCACTGCACCATATTTACGATATGAAGCCCACCCCGAACCCAAGGAGACGCACCATGTTCGACCCCAAGACCTTCTCGTTCGACGTCGAGAAAATGACCGATTTCTTCAAGCAGAACGATTTCACCAAGCAGCTTGCCGGCATGAAGATGCCCGGCTTCGACACAGAGTCGATGATGGCCGCGCAGAAAAAGAACATGAACGCGCTGGTCGAGGCCAACAAGGCCGCCGCAGCCGGTTATCAGGATCTGTTCAAGAAGCAGATGGCGATCTTCGAAGACACGATGGCCGAGGCGCAGAAGCAACTGAAGGGCTTTGACGCCACCAAGCTCGACGCCGAGAGCGCCAAGGCCCATGGCGAGATCGCCAAGGCCGCGTTCGGAAAGGCGCTCGCTAACATGCAGGCGCTCGCCGAGGCCGCTCAGAAGGCGAATTCCGAGGCCTACGAGATCGTCTCGGCGCGCATCAAGGAATCGATGGGCGAACTGCGCGAACATGCGACGTCGGTCACGAAGGGCTGACGCCGGCAGGCCCGATCGTCAAGAGACCTCATTGCAATGAGGTCTCCGACGTCCGGCGCATCTCTTTACCGTGACGTTTTCGCCCCCGGAGACCCGCGGCAAGCTTGGAAGGGCGTCAATCGCGTACCCCGAGCGATATCGCTGCAGGCACTCTGCGGCATCGGGTGCGTTTCCCGTGAGCTACGCGGCGAAGCTACCGTTCCAGAGCGGTAGCCGTGTGATCGGTTTTTTCGTCGCCGCGATCTCGGACGTGTCTCTGGCGGGCCGGATTTCGCCCGCTACGGCCGCGAGTTCGCTTCAGGCAAAGGCGCCGGTGGTCTGAAGGCCCGGATCGCGTAGGGCGCTGAGATTTTCGGGCATCGGCGCCGGCAAAAGCCGGAGTGTAGCGTCGTCCTCGTTTGACATGCGGGGAAGTTTTCGTGGCGTTTGGACAATGGAAGCTGTATTCTGGTAAGTCAGGTCGAGCGCCGATTGGGGCAAATCCCGCTTAACCAGTCTTTCGGGCTCTCTTATATGCAACCAGCATATCGACACTTTTTTTGCCCGTAAGCAGTCGAATTTCTTTTGTTTCG
Source organism: Rhodobacterales bacterium (assembly GCA_038247355.1). Taxonomy (GTDB): domain Bacteria; phylum Pseudomonadota; class Alphaproteobacteria; order Rhodobacterales; family Rhodobacteraceae; genus Amaricoccus. Next base: position 10,138 of record JBBRUZ010000056.1, on the reverse strand, counting down.
GGCGCAAGAATGCGGGAGACCACCGCACTCGGCGTCAAATACTGCTCATAGTAGTCGAGAACGCGTTGTTTCATATCGGTTATTTCGATCGGGTCCATGTGCAGCGCCTCATTCACGCACGGTAACAGATCGTCCTCCCCATTGAAGACCATTGCGTTGACGCCGTGCTCGAGCGGCGGCTCCAGCAGTTCGGCATAGGAACGTTGGATCAACGGGATCGCACCCACGGACATCGCCTCGATCAGATTGTGGCAAAGCGGCATGAAAACCCCGGGCGCGCACAGAAAGAAACCCACGTCGCCCAACGTCTGCCGAAACCTGTCTCTCGGAATGCGGTTTTCGGAGGACGCCCAGACAAAGTCGCCGCTTTTCATGGCGGGAACGCTTTCGCCAGGTTGCAGCCGACGACAAACGGCGCTTTGTTCGAGAAGCTCGCACAAACGGATCCGACTGATCATGTCGAACGCATCTCCGGCATCGAGCTCTGAATAAAGTTCGGCGTTAGAGTTACCAATAAACAAAATTGTCGCCCGAGCTTCGGTGCGTTCGATTGGTTTGTTCCAGAAACCTCGCGAATACATTGACGGATGCATTGTCATTGGAACGTTGTATTGCGAATTTTTTCTGGACGGCAGGAAATCGTACGGCGCCAAGATGACGTCGGCGTCGCCGTCGCCGATAATGCGGCCGTTCGCGACAGGCGAGGCGATCGACACCAGTCGCTCCGACAGCACCATATTGCCGTACTCGGTGCCCGACAGGCGATAGAAAGTCTTCGGCCTGAGCCGAATATCGAGCCGCACTCCCTCAATATTGAAAAACTTGATGAAACTGTAAAAATACCTTCCGTAATAAAAATCAGATATGTCAAGATATACGTTGTCAGAGTTTCGCTCGTTCGCGGCCCTTAATTGGTATTTGTATTTCAACCCGACAATGGCTCCGGAAACGTATTGTAAAATACCTACTAGATATTTTCTTTGGCTCGGGCTGAAGACGCGGGCGCTACTTATCATGTTTCTGGTCTCAAGGTCTGGACTGAACGCGAGCCGCTAATGCTAACGTGTGCGGCGCATCAATCAACCACTTCGCCGAAACAGTCCAGCGCACTGTGCGCGCCGCCCCCTTTTCCTGCTGGGGCGCATCCGGGCAGACTCACGACGCCTTGTCAGGGAAGACCAAAGTCTGTGTCCGCCGTCGAACGGGCCCTCTCGACCCTCGAATATCGCTTCGCCGGCGAGATTCGGCTGGGGTGGGCCGCGGTGGCGGTGGGGGGTTTCGCCGTACCGCAGTTCGATCCAGTTTCGGGGTTGGGGTAGGCTCGAGCCGTGGATCGCGGCGGCGAGAGGGACGATCACGTTTTCGTTGAGGGTCACACGAGTGACAACGATCGACTGTACACGTGAAGGGTCGGCGGAAAATCGCGCGCCGCCGTCGCGGGGCTTTCTGAGGGCCGGTTTCGGGTCGGTCTGATTGTGTGTTTTTTTTGGTGGGTTGCATGCAGGGTGCGGCGTGACGGCATCGGATATGGGCTGGGGGCGGGGCGCTCGCCCTCAGCCGCCGATGATCCACGGGTCGGGCCAGATGTGTTCGTCGAGGTTCACGCCTGCGCCGATGCGGTCCACGATCAGGAACGAGGATGCACGGTTCAAAGGAGTGAGGGCGCCGTGCCATATATTGCGCAGGTAGTTCACGCCCTGGCCCGGCGCGGTGAGGAACGCGCGCGGCGGTCCTGGCGCGCCGGCTTCTCCGGAAGCGACGATGACGAGGAACGGGTCGGGGGTCAGGGGGACGAACGCCTGGCTGCCGAGGGGGTGGCGCTCCATCAGGGTGAGTTCGAGCGGCAGCGCGTAGGGTCTTGCGCGGGCGATGCTGATGCCGATGCGGCCTTCGTCGAGGGCTTCGGTGCGGGCGAGGTCGTGAAAGCGGTCGGCCATCCCCGCGTTGAACTGGAACGAGGGCGCGACGCCCGTCTCGATCACGTCTCCGAAGGGGGAGAAGGCTTCGGCGGTCAGGGGCAGGATGGGGATATGGCGGTCGGTCATCGGCCGAAGGCTCCCGACCCGCGTACGCGGGGGTGACGGTTCACGTCCTTGTAGAGCAGGTAGCGGAAGCGGCCGTGGCCGCCGGCGTAGCAGCCCTGGGGGCAGAACGCGCGCAGCCACATGAAATCGCCGGCCTCAACCTCGACCCAGTCGCGGTTCAGGCGGTAGACGCCCTTGCCCTCCAGCACGTAGAGGCCGTGTTCCATGACATGGGTCTCCATGAAGGGGATCTCGGCGCCAGGTTCGAGGTTGACGATCGTTACGTGCATGTCGAGGCGCATGTCGGAATGGTCGAAGAATCGCGTGGTGGTCCAGCGGCCGAGCGTGTCGGGCATGGCCATGTTCTTCACGTCCGCCTCGTTGACGACGAGCGGTTGCGGCAGTCCGAGGTCCTCGACGGGCTCGTAGGCCTTGCGGATCCAATGGAAGACGGCGCGGGCGCCACTGTGGTTGCGCTGGGTCCATGTCGTTCCGGGCGGGATGTAGGCGAAGCTGCCGGGAGCGAGCAGGAAGGTGTCCGGGCCGATGGTGACGAGGTGTTCGCCCTCGACCGTGAACAGGGCCGAGCCGACGCCCGTTTCCGTATCGGGCCGCGCGCTGCCGCCGCCGGGTTCGACCTCCATGATGTATTGCGAGAAGGTCTCGGCGAAGCCCGACATGGGCCGCGCGATGATCCAGGCGCGAGTGCGGTCCCAGAAGGGAAAGCCGGAGGTGACGATGTCGGTCATCACGCCGCGGGGAATGAACGCGTAGGCTTCGGTGAAGACGGCGCGTCCGGTCAGGAGTTCGTGCTGCGCGGGGAGGCCGCCCCTTGGCGCGTAGTAGCTGCGGGTGAAGTTTGGGCGGGGTTCGCCGTCGGCGTAGGTTCCGATGGCGTTCTTGCTGCGCAGGGGGGTTGGGCGGGGTTGGTGATTCATGCGGTTTTCTCCGATATGCGCCGCGCCGCGTGGCCGTGTTCGGCGCGCAGGCGGGCGAGGTCGAGGCCTGTGGGCTGGCCGTCTTCGACAGTCCAGCGGCCGGCGATCATCACGCGGTCGGCCCGGTGGGCGCCGCAGAGCACGAGGGCGGCGAGCGGGTCGCCGGCGCCCGAGAAGCGCAGCTCGTCGAGGGTGAAGAGTGCTAGGTCGGCCTGCAGCCCCGGGGCGATGGCGCCGATGTCGGCGCGGTTCAGGCAGGCGGCCGAGTCGGCGGTTGCCCAGCGCAGGACGTCGAGGTGGCTGAGGGTTGCGTCGTAGGTGAGGCGGCCGAGCAGCAGTGCGTGGCGGACGCCTTCCATCAGGTTCGAGCTGTCGTTGGAGGCGGAGCCGTCGACGCCGAGGCCGAGCTTGACGCCGGCCGCCTCCAGCTCGCGGGTGCGACACTGGCCGGAGGCGAGCGTCATGTTCGACGTGGGGCAGTGACAGACGCCGACGCCGGCGGCCGCGAGGCGGGGAATTTCGTCGTCGTCGAAGTGGACGCCGTGGGCGAGCCAGGTGCGGGGGCCCATCCAGCCCATGTCCTCGAGGTAGTCGAGCGGGCGCAGGCCGAAGCGGTCGTGGCAGAATTCGTCCTCGTCGCGGGTCTCGGCGAGGTGGGTGTGCAGGCCGCAGCCGCAGCGGTTGGCGAGGTCCGCCGTGCCCTTCATCAATTCGGGCGTGACGGAGAACGGCGAGCAGGGCGCGAGCGCCACCTGGATCATCGCGCCGTTGGACGCGTCGTGGTGACGGGCGATGACGCGTTCGCAGTCGGCGAGTATCGTGTCGGCGTCCTGCACGACGCTGTCGGGGGGGAGGCCGCCGTCCTTTTCGGAGAGGTTCATCGAGCCGCGATTGAGGGTCATGCGAACGCCAAGGGCCCGGGCTTCCTCGGCCTGGATGTCGAGCGCGTCCTCGAGGCCCCTGGGGAAGACGTACTGGTGGTCCGAGGTGGTGGTGACGCCCGACAGCATCAGTTCGGTCAGGGCGAGCCGCGTGGCGAGGCGGAGGTCGTCGGGGGTGAGCCGCGCCCAGATCGGGTAGAGCGCCTGGAGCCACGGGAAGAGCGGCTTGTTGATGGCGTCGGGGTGAGCGCGCGTGAGGGTCTGGTAGAAGTGGTGGTGGCTGTTGACGAGGCCGGGCAGCACGACGTGGTTCGCGGCGTCGAAGATTTGCGCGGGGGTCGAGGGGGCGCCGCCCGCGGGGATCAGTTCGGCGATGCGGGCGCCTTCGATCACGACGCCGTTTTCGGCGCCGTCGGCGAGGATCGCGATGGGCGACTTGATCCAGAGGCGGTTCGTCATGCGGGAAGCATGTCGATGAGGCGGAGCAGCGCGATGCGTTCGACCTGCGCGCAGGCGGCGGCGCATTCGGTGGGGCGGTCGTTGGCGATGCGGGTCTCGAAGGCGGTCAGGATGTCGTCCTTCGTCACGCCGCGGACGGCGATGATGAACGGAAAGCCGAAGCGCGCGTTATAGCGGTCGTTGAGATCGGTGAAGCGCGCGTGCTCGGCCGCCGTGAGCGCGTCGAGGCCGGCGCCCGCCTGTTCCGCGGTGGATTCGGGCGTCAGGCGCTTGGCCGCCGCGAGTTTGCCGGCGAGGTCGGGATGGGCGAGGAGAACGGCCAGACGTTCGTTCTCGGAAGCCGAGCGGAAGGCGCGGGCGAGGGCGTTGTGGAGGCCGACTGCGGTGTCGTGGGCGGGGCCGAGCTCGAATGCATGCGCGCGCTCGGCGACCCACGCGGAATGCTCGAAGACGCCGCCATAGGCCGCGACGAACGCGGTGCGGTCCATCGTCGAGGGTCGTGGCCCGATGGCCGGGGCGGGGTGGCGCGCGGCCCAGTGCCGGGCGATCGCGAGGCGGGTGGGGAACCAGACACGCTCGTGGCCCCGGGCGTAGTCGATGAAACGCGCAAGCGCCGCGGCGCGCCCGGGGCGACCGGCGAGGCGGCAGTGGAGGCCGACCGACATCATCTTCGGCGAGCCGGCGGCGCCTTCGGCATAGAGCGTGTCGAAGCTGTCCTTGAGGTAGGTGAAGAACTGGTCGCCGGAGTTGAAGCCCTGCGGCGTGGCGAAGCGCATGTCGTTGGCGTCGAGGGTGTAGGGGATGACGAGTTGCTGGCGGCCGCCGTGTCCGCGCCAGTAGGGCAGGTCGTCGTCGTAGGTGTCGGAGACGTACGCGAAGCCGCCCTCCTCGCTCGCGAGGTCGACGGTGTTGACCGAACATCGGCCGGTGTACCAGCCCAGCGGGCGCTCGCCGGTGACTTCGGTGTGCAGCCGGATCGCTTCCGCCATGTCGGCGGCCTCCGTTTCGCGGTCGATGTCGCGGTAGTCGATCCATTTCAGGCCGTGGCTCGCGATCTCCCATCCGGCGGCCTGCATCGCCGCGACCTGCGCGGGCGAGCGGGCCAGCGCCGATGAGACGCCGTAGATGGTGAGCGGGATCTCGCGCGTGGTGAACATGTCATGCAGGCGCCAGAACCCGGCGCGGGCGCCGTATTCGTACATCGACTCCATGTTCCAGTGCCGCATCCCCGGCCAGGGTACTGCGCCGACGATCTCCGACAGGAACGCCTCCGACGCGGCGTCGCCGTGCAGGATCGAGTTTTCGCCGCCCTCCTCGTAGTTCAGCACGAACTGCACGGCGACGCGGGCGCCGCCCGGCCAGTCCGCGAAGGGGGCGCGGGCGCCGTGGCCTTGCATGTTTCTCGGATACCGCTGCACCTGGCTCGTTCCCTTTCCCTCGGTCGGTTCCACCGTAAACGACGGCGATGCCGGTGACTTTCAAAATCGCCGCGAAGGAACTTCCGGTTTCGAGGACTGGCGCGCGCGTGCGCGGCGCGGTGATATGGGGGCGACGCAGGGAGGGACGAAATGAGCGCTGGATACCTGACGACCCATGTTCTCGACGCGGCGCGCGGCGTCCCCGCGGCGGGGATGAAGATCGCGCTCTATCGGCTCGCCGGCCAGAGCCATCGCATGATCGCCGAGATGGTGACGAACGACGACGGACGCACCGACGCCCCGATCCTTGGCCCCGCCGAATTCGCGACCGGCGTCTACGAGCTGGTGTTCTGCGCCGGCGCGTATCTGCGCGCGGTCGGGACGGCGGGCGCGGAGCCGCTGTTTCTCGACGAAATCCCGATCCGCTTCGGCATGGCCGATCCCGACGCGCATTTCCACGTGCCGTTGCTGCTCAGCCCCTACAGCTATTCGACCTATCGCGGCAGCTGAACCGATTCAGCCGACGAGGATCGGCGCCAGCGATGCGACCAGCAGCAGCGCCATCGTGACGTTGAACACGCGCAAGCGGCGCGGGTTCGAGAGCAGGCGACGCAGCTTCAGGCCCAACAGCACCCAGACGCCGACCGATGGCAGGTTGACCGCGCCGAACACGAGCGCGACGACGGCGACCGCGCTGAAGCTGTCGGACGGCGCGTAGACGGCGAGTGCGGTCAGCGCCATCGCCCAGGCCTTGGGATTGACCCACTGGAACGCCGCAGCCTGCAGAAACGTGAACGGCCGGCCGGTCGGTTCGGGCTGGTCGGGCGCGGCCGCATGGGCGATTTTCCAGGCGAGCCAGAGCATGTAGACGACGCTGACAGCCTTCAGCGCGGCGTAGCTCGCGGGGAAGCCCTCGAACAGGCTGCTGAGGCCGGCGCCGATCACCAGCGTCAGGAACACGAAGCCGAGGCCGACCCCCGCGACATGCGGCAGCGTCCGGCGCAGGCCGAAGTTCGCGCCGGACGCCATCAGCATCAGGTTGTTCGGTCCCGGCGTGATCGAACTGACGAAGGCAAAGACGATGAGCGCGGCGAGGAGGTCGGTTGTCATGGCGGCAGGATACGCGCGGCGCCGGCGCAGGAGGTTGCTTTCTTCGGCGCGAACGCGCTAGTTTTGCACGAAATGAGCCAGATCGACGCGATCAACGACAGGATCTTGCGGGAACTGAGCCGCGACGGGCGGATCAGCAATGCAGCGCTTGCCGAGCGGGTCGGGCTGTCGCCGTCGGGCGTGCTGCGGCGGGTGCAAGAGCTGGAGCGGTCCGGTGTGATCGTCGGCTACCGCGTCCAGCTCGACCGCACGGCGCTGGACCGGGGGTTTCTCGCCTACATGACGGTCGGGTTGTCGACCCATACCAAGGCGGCGCAGGAGGCGTTCGAGCGCGCGGTCGCAAGCGCGCCGCAGGTGCGGGAGTGCCATAACGTGACCGGGACGGTGGAATATCTTCTGCGGGTGGAAGTGGCGGATCTCGCCGCCTACAAGGCGTTCCATACCGATGTGCTCGGCGCGCTACCGCAGGTGACGGCGATCACGACCTATGTCGTCCTGTCCTCGCCGAAGGACGAGCGGGCGTAGAAGGCGCTTCAGATCAGTTGGTTGGAGCGGAGCGAGGCGAGCAGCGTCTCCTTCGCCGTGGTCAGATGCGCGGCAGCGGCGGCTCGGCTGCGGCGACGTCGCCGCTCCGCAGGGCGCGCAGGGTGGCAAAATGTTCGCCCATGGCGGCTTCGTTGCGCCATCGCGCGCGGCGCTTGTCCCATTGGTAGCGATCGTGAAAAATCAGCGAAATGATGCGACCGCTCGGGTTCGGTCCGACGCACCGCCGAAGGTTGTCCCGGACCTTTCCGCCTGCGTGGTCGCACGAGCGGGCATCGGTCGAAGCGTTCGACCCCTGCAATCGGCGACGCTGAACGCAGCGCGTTCAAGCGGTGGCGACGATCGTCAGAACCGCGCGACGACGCCGATGTAGAAGCGCGTCTCGAGGCTCGCATCGGTGGTGTCGGTGGGGGTCCCGTCGAGTTGGCGTGCGATCTCCGGCGTGATCGTCAGCCACGGCCAAACGTCGATCCGCGCGCCGAAACCCGCCGAGCCGAGCGATTCCCATGCCGCCCCATCGCGATCGGCGTCACGGTCGTAGGCTCGGCCGTAATCGCCGAAGGCGTAGAATTCGGCCGCTTCGCCGAGGCCGCGCAGGACCGCGGACCCGACCTGGCGGCGGACTTCGACGCGGACGCCGTAGCCGCTGTCGCCGGTCGTGTTGCCCGGCGCATAGCCACGACCGATCGAGGCGTCGCCGAGCGCGAACCGCTCGGAGTTCGGCAGGACGTCGAGCGCGTACTGGCCGATAGCTTCGAGCCAGAGCGCCCAGGGACCCTGACCGAGCCGTTGCAGCCGGGTGACGTCGAGCGTCATCAGCGTGAAGTCCGCGACGCCCGACGAAACGCCGCCGCCGACGAACGTGTCGGATACGTCGAGGCCCTGTCGCAGTCCCGCGGCGACCAGCGAGACGCCGCCGAAGCGGTCGGCGCGGTCCCAGCTGAGGCTGGCGTCGAGCACCAACAGGCGGTCGGTCGCCGTGGTTTCGTCTGGGCCGAACCCATTGACGTTGTCGCTGTCCTGCCAGTCGAGGCCGATCTCCCCGAAGAGGTTCTGGACGCGCGTGCGGATGATGGGCACGCGGAGCGCCGCGCGCAGGTTGACCTCGTGGGTGGTCAGCGTCTGGGCATCGGGGGCGCCTGACCGCGTCAGATCGGGCTCGCCGTTGGCGTAGTCGGCTTCCAGCTCCAGCATCGCTCCGTCGAGCAGCGTGCCGGCGAGCATGAACAGCGGCAGCGCCACTGTGCCCTGAAGGTAGCCGAGTGAGCCGTCGAGCGCGCCCGCGCCGACGATCCCCAGCTGTTCGTTGAGGCCGAGCCGGTTGTACGCGGTCCCGCCGGTGACGAAGTTCCCGACGCCGTAGAGCCGCGAGCCGCGGTTGTCGGCGGACGCGAAGCCGGCGATCGGCGCGGACGTGATCGCGACCGTCATGTCCGCTGCGCCGAACGTGACGGGGGAGGGCTCCACCGCGGTGTCCGCGCCGCCGCCGAAGATGTCGCGCGACAGGAGCACGGCGCGCTCGAGCGTGTGCAGTCGCAGCGGGCGGTCTTGGGGCACCGGCGCAAAGAGACCCGCCGCCGCGTCGCGCTGGTTCTGGGCGCCGCCGACGATGGCGACGCGGTCGATGTAGCCCTCGATCACCTGGATCACCACGATCCCGTCGGTGACGGTCTGGGGCGGAACGATCGCCTGGGAGAGGATGAAGCCGCGTGCGCGATAGGCGGCGGCGACACTGGCTGCGATCGCATCGAGCGCGGCGAGCGCGACCTCCGTCCCGATCAGTTCGGCCCAGAGCGGAGCGAGCGCGCCGTCCGCGATCGCCGTGGCCCCGTCGAGACGGACGTCGCGCAGGACGAAGCGCGGGCCGGACCGAGGCGCCGAGGGGGCCAGCGGCGTCGGCGCCGCGTCCTCGGGCGGGACGACCTCCGACGCGCGGCCGGCCCTCGGATCTGTTCTCAGGAAATCGGCCGGCGACTGCGCGAGGGCGCTGGAAGCTGCGACGGCGATGGCCGCGGCGACGAGGACGCCATGTATCCCAGTGATCATCGGAACGTTTCGCCGAACGTCGTTGTCCAGAAGGACTCCGTTGTCGCGGTCGGGGCGCATTCGGGGTCCAGGACGCCGCCAGGGCCCGGGGGGCCGCAGTCCGCCGCGGCGGTCGCGCCATCGTCGTTGGCGAGACCGCCCGAGGCCTGGACGAAGCCTCCGGTGTCGCCCCCGCCGCCGGCCGCCGGAGCGAAACCTCCTGTGTCGCCTGCGCCGCCGGTCGCTGCGGCGACGCCGCCCGTTGCCGCGCCCGCGGAGATCGCGAGCTGCGGGATTTCACCGAGCGAGTACGTGAGCGCGAACGTGGACTCGATCGAGGTCGGGGTCTCGGCGCGCGTCGTGCGAAAGGCTGAGTCGCCCGGCGTGAACGGCGGAACTCCGCGCGCGAACTCGAGCGTCTGTGAGAGGCCGGGCGCCGGATCGGCGGACGGGGTCGCCGCGCCTCGGCGCACGCGCAGCACGCCGTCGACGTAGGTGATCGCGTAATTTTCGCTGGTCAGCCCGCTCGCGGCGATGGCGTAGCGACCCGGCGCGCTGCCCGCCGTCGCGGCTGTCTCGAAATTGAGGAACCCCTCGAGATCGCCGATGTCCTGGCCGAGCACGAAGCCGGTGAGCGTCGCGCCGAGGCCCGGGTTCGCCGCGCCGTAGCCGCGCGTCGCGTCGTTCGCCGCGACGGCGCGCGCCGCCGGCGTGACGGTGAGCGTGCCGTTCGTGTAGCT
>JBBRUZ010000055.1:0-15956 GCA_038247355.1 Rhodobacterales bacterium | reverse complement strand
GTCCATAAGGAGCCCATATGAACGGTCCAGTATCGGATTAGAGCATCAGCCCAAAGACGGCCCTCGGCGTAGGCTTACGCCCGAACATCCGCTCGATCTCGTCAAACACCGAGTCCATCATCTCGCCCGTGGCGTCGGGGCCGGTGAGGTGGAGGCTTCAGCCGTCGGGGGTCAGTTCGCGGCGGATCCTGACGTCGGGGCGCCGGGTGAGCAGGCGGCGGAAGTGGTCGGGCCGGTGGGGCAGGGACGGGAGCGATGGAAGGGGGGCGGTCGTGTCGAAGGTCTCGGCCGCGTGTTGTTTTGACGCTCGCCAAATTCCGGAGCGGGCGCTAGAAAGCGCGCGTGAGCCATCTGTTCCGCGCCCCCGTCGTCCCGCTCGAGACCGCCCGGCGCATGCCGTTCTGGCGCGGCCCGATCGGGTTGTTGCTGGTGCTCGCGGCGGCGATGCCGCTGGCGTTCGCGGTCTGGTCGGCGCTCCTGAACAATTTCGTCGTCGAGCGGGCCGGGTTCACCGGGGTCGAGATCGGCTGGCTGCAGACGGTGCGCGAAATTCCCGGCTTTCTCGCGGTCGGGGTGATCGTGCTCATCGTCTTCCTGCGCGAACAGGTTCTGGCGCTGATCGCGCTGGCGCTGCTCGGCTGCGCGGTCGCGGTCACCGCCTGGTTTCCGAGCTTCCAGGGGCTCTTGATCACCACGCTGATCGGCTCGATCGGGTTTCATTATTTCGAGACGGTCAACCAGTCGCTGCAACTCCAGTGGCTCGACAAGGCCGAAGCGCCACAAGCGCTCGGCTGGATCATCGCGGCGGGTTCGGCCGCGTCGTTTGCGGCCTACGCGCTGATCCTGCTTGTCTGGACGCTGATCGGCGGCGATTTCGACATAATCTACATGGTCGCAGGCGGGGCGACCGTGCTGGCCGCCGCCCTTTGCTGGTTCGCCTGGCCGCAGTTCGAGGCGCCGCATCCGCAGCGCAAGTCGATGGTGCTGCGACGGCGGTACTGGCTCTATTACCTGCTGCAGTTCCTCGCCGGGGCGCGGCGGCAGATTTTCGTGGTCTTCGCCGCCTTCATGATGGTCGAGCGGTTCGGCTTGACCGTGCCGCAGATGACGATGCTGCTCATGGCCACCTTCGCGGCCAATGTGTTCGCGGCCCCGCTGATCGGGCGGGTGGTCGGCCGGCTCGGCGAGCGGTTCGCGCTCGGGGTCGAGCATGCCGGGCTCGTGGGCGTCTTTCTCGCCTATGCCGGGCTCTACGCGTTCGGCTGGGGGGTGGCGGTGGCGGCGGCGCTCTATCTCGTCGATCATCTGTTCTTCGCGCTGTCGATCGCGCTGCGGACCTATTTCCAGAAGATCGCCGATCCGGGCGACATCGCGCCGACCGCGGCGGTTTCCTTCACGATCAACCATATCGCCGCAGTCTTCCTGCCCGCTTCGCTCGGGTATCTGTGGATCGTCAAGCCCGAGGCGGTGTTCTGGCTCGCGGCCGGCATGGCGCTCGCGTCGCTGGCGCTCGTGCTGCTGATCCCGCGCCATCCCGCACCGGGGCGCGAGACGATCCTGTCGCGCGGCCTCGTCCCCGCGCCCGCCGGGTAGCCCGCGATGACCGCCGACGCGAAGTTCACCACCGGCTCGCCGATGCGCCATGTCGCGGTGATGACGCTGACCAGCGCCGTCGGCCTGACATTCATGTTCCTGATCGACGCGGCGACGCTGTTCTGGGTGTCGCGGCTCGACGACGTGCGGCTGATGGCGGCGCTGGGCTTCGCCTGGACGATCCAGTTCTTCATCCTGTCCTCGGGGATCGGGCTTGCGATCGCCACGACCACGCTGGTCAGCCGGGGGCTGGGGGCGGGCGCGCGGGAGCAGGCGCGCGGCGACGGGACAAGCGCGCTCGTCATCACCTTCGCGTTGCAGGCGGTCATCGCGGTGGCGGTGATGGTCTGGCGGCGCGAGGCGCTGGCGCTGGCCGGAGCCACCGGCGAGACGCTCGACGTCGCCGGGCGGTTCCTCGCGATCACGCTGCCGTCGATGCCTTTGATGGCGCTCGGAATGACCGGCGGGGCGATCCTGCGCGCGGTGGGCGACGCCTGGCGCGCGATGATGGTGACGTTGTCCGCGGGCGTCATCGCGATGGTGCTCGACCCGTTGTTCATCTTCACGTTCGGGCTCGGCATCGACGGCGCGGCCTGGGTCATGGTGATCGCGCGCAGTTTCGTCGGCGCGCTCGCGATCTGGTATCTGATCCGAGCGCACGACATGCTGGCCCGCCCGCACGTCAGGGCGGCGCGCCGGATGCTGCGGCCGTTCTTCGCGATCGCCGTTCCGGCCAGCGTGACGCAGATGTCGACGCCGTTCGGTAACGCGATGCTGACGGCGCTGGTGGCCTCATTCGGCGATGGCGCGGTCGCGGGCTGGGCCGTGGTCTCGCGGCTGACGGTGCTCGCCTTTGGCGGGATCTATGCGCTTTCGGGCGCGATCGGCGGGATTCTCGGTCAGAATTACGGTGCGGGGCTGATGCCGCGGGTCCGCGCGACCTACCGCGACGCGCTGATCTTTTCGGCGTGCTACACGCTGATCGCCTGGGCGCTGCTCTACGCCGCCCGCGAGCCGGTCATCGCGGCGTTCCGGCTGGGGCCGGACGGGGCGGCGGTGGTGAACGCCTTCGTAGGCCTCGCGGCGGGCGGTTTCGTGTTCGGCGGCGCGCTGTTCGTCGCCAACGCGGCGTTCAACACGCTGGGCCGGCCGCTCTATTCGACCGCATTCAACTGGTCGCGCGACGGGCTGGTGCTGTTGCCCCTCAGCTGGGCGATGGCGCAGGCGTTCGCGGCGCCGGGCGTCATCTTCGGCCAGGCGATGGCGAGCGTGGTGGTCGGGGCGGCGGCGAGCTGGATCGGATGGCGATTCGTGCGCGGGTTGCATCCGAGGCGCGCGGCGGCGGGGTTGGAAACCGCCGTCGATCCCTTATCTCTGTCAGCGAAACCGATACCGTGAAAGGCGCGCCCGATGTTCAGCATGTTCAAGAAAGCCGAGATGCCCGAGGCAGGGGCGGCGCTTCCCGGACGGCCCGACCCGATCCAGACCGCGCGGAGCCACTTCGTCAGCGGTCGGCCGCTGAAGGGACCGCATCCCGACGGCATGCACCAGGCGATGTTCGGGATGGGCTGTTTCTGGGGCGTCGAGCGGATGTTCTGGAAGCTGCCCGGGGTCTGGGTGACGGCCGTCGGTTACGCGGCGGGCGCGACGCCCAACCCGACGTATAAGGAGGTCTGCAGTGGGCGGACCGGGCACAACGAGGTGGTGCTGGTCGCCTTCGATCCGGCGGTGATTTCGTATGAGGAGCTGCTCCGGGTGTTCTGGGAAGGTCACGATCCGACCCAAGGGATGCGGCAGGGCAACGACCGGGGCACGCAGTATCGCTCGGGCGTCTACACGTTCGACGCCGCCCAGGCCGCTGCGGCGGAAGTGTCGCGGCCGATGTTCGAGGCGCGTTTGCGGGCGGCGGGGTTCGGGTCGATCACGACCGAGATACTGTCCGCGCCGGAGTTCTACTACGCCGAGGACTACCACCAGCAGTATCTGGCGAAGAACCCATCCGGCTATTGCGGCATCGGCGGCACCGGCGTCAGCTGTCCGATCGGCATGGGCGCCACGGCCTGAGCGCGCTTGACCGCAGCCTTTGCTGCGTCGTGGCGCGGCGGGAGGTCGGGCGGTGGCGCTGTTTCATGTGACGACGCCGCTCGCCGGCGAGGCGGCGGCGCAGGCGCTGGCGGATGCGCTCGAGGCGATGGACCCGCTGACGACCGAGCTGCGCGACCACGACGACGGCTCGGGGCTCTGGGACGTCGGCGCGCATTTCGACGGGCGGCCCGACGTGGCGGGGCTCGCGCTGCTCGCGCACTTGCACGGCGCGGCGGACTTCACGGTCGCGCGCGTCGAGGATCGCGACTGGGTGGCGCAGGTCCGCGCCGAGCTCACACCGGTGGCGGCGGGGCGGTTCGTGGTCTTTGGCGGCCACGATCGGGCGCGTATCCCGGTGAACCGCATCGGGCTGGAGATCGAGGCGGCGCAGGCGTTCGGCACCGGGCATCACGCGTCGACGCAGGGCTGTCTGATCGCGCTCGACCGGCTGGTGCGGTGCGGGCTGGTGACGACACGGGTCGCCGACATCGGCGGCGGCACCGGGGTTCTGGCGATGGCCGCCGTCGCGGTCTGGCCGGCTCGGGCCAACGCGGGCGACATCGATCCGGTGGCGACCGCGACGGCGCGCGTGAACGTGGCGGCGAACGGCTTCGCGGGCTCGATCGTCTGCGTCACCGCGGCGGGTTTCCGGCATCCCCGGCTGATGCGCGGCGGCCCCTATGGGCTGATCTTCGCGAACATCCTGGCGGCGCCGCTGAAGCGGCTGGCGCCGCAGATGGCCGCGCATCAGGGGCGTGGCGGGGTCGCAATCCTGTCGGGGCTGCTGGCGCGGCAGGCGCCGGGCGTGACGGCGGTCTACGCGGGCTGGGGATACCGCAGGATCGACCGGGTGCGGATCGGGGACTGGATGACGCTGGTCCTTCGGCGCTGACATGCGAACGGCCGCCCCGGGGCATCCAGGACGGCCGTACGGGACGGCTTTTCGAGTATGGCCGGAACGTTCAGCGGGAAGCGAGCGTGTCGGCGACTTCGGCGATGTCGCCGCGGATGAGGCCGATATCGGCGAGTTGCTGGTCGGAAAGCCGGGACAGCGCGTGCGCGGTCGCACGGGAGCTGCGCCATGCGGTGAAGCCGTCGATCGCGCGCTCGAAGAGCGACACGACGCGGAGCGTGGATACGGCCCCCAGCGGGACCGAACGGTTGGATTGCATCTGTGACATTTCAATTTCCTGGCGAGGGCGGCCTGCCCGCCTCTGCATGCGTGAGGGCAGGTGACACCGCCTCTCTTCGTGATCAGATCTAAGGCGGCGCCCGATACGCGACAACTGACGTTACTGCATGGCCGTCATGCGTGGCATGAAACCCGAGTAAGCTGTTGTTAAACAATGCGCGCCCCGATCACGCGCGAAACCGGGCTGGTGGGTGTTCGCTTTTCGTGCTAGCGTTGCGAGAAGCCTTCGCAAGGGCGCCGGGCGGCGGAACAGGATCGGAAATGCGCATCATCGGGATCGATCCGGGGCTTCGCCGAACCGGATGGGGCGTCGTGGACGTGATCGGCGCGCGGATCGCGCATCTCGGCAACGGGACGTGCGTGTCGGAGGGCGAGGACCTTGCCGCGCGGCTGTGCAGCCTGCACGTCGCCCTGTCCGCCGTGATCGCCCTGTTCCGGCCCGACGCGGCCGCGGTCGAGCACACGTTCGTGAACAAGGATGCGGCGGGGACGCTGAAGCTCGGCCAGGCGCGGGGGATCGCGCTGCTCGTGCCGGCGCAGGCCGGGCTCGCGGTGGCCGAATACGCCCCGAACACGGTCAAGAAAGCGATCGTGGGCGTCGGCCATGCCGACAAGGCGCAGGTTCAGCATATGGTGCGGCTGCAATTGCCCGGCGTGGTCCTGACCGGGCCGGACGCGGCGGATGCGCTGGCGATAGCCCTTTGCCATGCGCATCATGCGCGGTTCGGGGGTCGCCTCGAGGCGGCGCTGGCGCGTGCGGCGGCGCGATGATCGGCAAGGTGTCCGGCCGGCTCGAATATCGGTCGACGGATCATGTGCTGATCGACACGGGCGGCGTCGGATATCTGGTCTATTGCTCGGATCGGACGCTGGCGAAGATGCCGCCGGTTGGCGAAACGGTATCGCTCTACACCGACCTTCTGGTGCGCGAGGATCTGTTGCAGCTGTTCGGCTTCCTGACGCTGGCCGAGCGCGAGTGGCATCGGCTGCTGATGACGGTGCAGGGCGTCGGGGCGAAGGCGGCGCTGGCGGTGCTCGGCACGCTGGGCGCGGAGGGCGTGGGGCGGGCGCTGTCGCTCGGCGATACGACGGCGATCAGGGCCGCGCCGGGGATCGGGCCGAAGATTGCGCAGCGGATCGTGCTGGAGCTGCGGGAGAAGTCGCCGGTGTTGATCGCGATGGGCGCCGCGGGGTCGCGGGCGGCCGCGGCAGCGACCGACCCCTTGGGCGCGCCGCAGGCGGCGGGGGTCGCGGCAGCGGTGGAAGCCGAGGCCGGGGCGAGCGCCGAGGCGTTGTCGGCGCTGGTGAACCTCGGGTACGGTCCCGGCGACGCGGCGGCGGCGGTCGCGGAGGCCGCCGGCGGGGCGGCTGCCAGCGGCGAGGGCCTAGGGACGGCGGCGTTGATCCGGGCGGCGCTGAAGCGCCTCGGACAAAAGGGCTGACCCGGTGGCGGAACCGGATCCGACCCTGCGCGCGGCGGCCCTGCCGGAAGACGTGGACCGGGCGCTGCGGCCGCAGACGCTCGACGAGTTCATCGGGCAGCGCGAAGCGCGGGCCAACCTCGCGGTGTTCATCGAGAGCGCGCGGCGGCGCGGGCAGGCGATGGACCACACGCTGTTCTACGGACCGCCGGGCCTCGGCAAGACCACGCTCGCGCAGATCATGGCGCGCGAGCTGGGGGTGAACTTTCGCATGACCTCGGGGCCGGTGCTGGTGCGGGCCGGCGATCTGGCGGCGATCCTGACCAATCTCGACGCGCGCGATGTGCTGTTCATCGACGAGATCCACCGGTTGAACCCGGCGGTGGAGGAGATCCTTTATCCGGCGCTGGAGGATTTCCAGCTGGATCTGGTGATCGGCGAGGGGCCGGCGGCGCGGACGGTGCGGATCGAGCTTGCGCCGTTCACGCTGGTGGGGGCGACGACTCGGCTGGGGCTGCTGACGACGCCGCTGCGCGACCGGTTCGGCATCCCGACGCGGCTCGAGTTCTACGAGGTGGACGAGCTGGTCGCGATCGTGACGCGGGCCGCGCGACTGCTGCGGGCGGACGCCACGCCGGAGGGGGCGCACGAGATAGCGCGGCGGGCGCGGGGGACGCCGCGGATCGCCGGGCGGCTGCTGCGCCGGGTCGTGGACTTCGCCATCGTCGAGGGCGACGGAACGGTCACGCAGGCGCTCGCAGACCGGGCGTTGCGGCGGCTGGGGGTGGACGGGCTGGGGCTCGACGGGGCGGATCGGCGGTATCTTCGGCTGCTCGCGGAGAACTACGCCGGCGGGCCGGTGGGGGTGGAGACGATCGCGGCGGCGCTGTCGGAGGTGCGCGACGCGATCGAGGAGGTGATCGAGCCGTTCCTGCTGCAGCAGGGGCTGATCCAGCGCACCCCGCGGGGGCGGATGCTGGCGGCTCGGGCCTGGACGCATCTGGGAATGGCGGCCCCGCGGGCGGCGGGGTCCGGTGATCTGTTCGAGGAGGGGTGAGCCGTGGTTCGATCGGGTTTGCAGAGGCCCCATGTGGCGCGCAGGGTGAGCGAGCTTGATCAGTTGTCGGCCGCCGAGCAGCAGGTGATCGACGAGCTCGACAGCGGGGAAATCGTCGTGATCGGGGACGGCGCGTTGCCGGCGCCCGGCGACGAGGCACGGCGGGTGCGCGCGGGAAGTCGGACTGACGTCGGCGGAGGATGGCCGGAGCGGCGCGGAGGATTGTCGCGCGGGCGTGTGCGCTGCTAGCCTCGTTCCGGCGCTCCGCGGGAGAAGGGCGTGTTCACGGACGGAGTTGACCATGCGGATTTGGGGGATTGCGGCGGCGCTGGCGTTGCCGGTGGTGATCGCGGGTTGCGCACCCAGGGCGGTCGAGCCGCCGGCGCCGGTGATGTCGCCCGCGGAAGAAGCCTGCTCGGCGCTGGCGTTGCAGGCGCAGGGGCTGACCGAAGGCGACGCGACCGTCGGTCCGGTCGCGGCGACGAAGACCGGGGCCACCGTCTACGACGTGTCGCTGAACGGCGTCGACTACACCTGCACTGTCGAGATCGATGGCGCGATCTCGGGCTTCGGCCCGAACTGAGGCCGCGGGAGGGTGGCGGCGGCGGGCGGAGCGCGCCTGGTTGCGGTTTGCCTCGGGCTCGCCGCCTGCGCCGAGGCTGCGCCGCCAGCCGCGTCAGACAGGGCCGCTCAGAAGGTGGCGTGCGATCTGGCGACCGCCGCGCATATCGGGCTGCCGCCCGATGCCGTGGCGACGGCATGGCACGAGACCGGGCCGGCGGGAATCGCGGTTTTCCAGGCGCTCGACGGTGAGCGGCTGCATCTGTGCACGGTGGACGCGGCGGGCCGGGTTCTGCGGCTCGAACATCCGCCGGGAGGGGCGGATTGATGCGGCGTCGGCCACGGTCTTCGGTCGGGCGGGATTGAGCGGATGCATGAACTTGACTTGCGGGTCTATCATGAGGACGTCGATTTTGCCGGCATCGTCTACTATGCCAATTATCTGAAGTTCATCGAGCGGGGGAGGACCGAGGCGCTGATCGGGCTCGGGGTCGATCAGGCGGCGCTGCGGGCGGAGACGGGGATCGTGTTCGTCGTGCGGCGGGTCGAGGCGGAATTCCTGCGCCCGGCGCGGTTTCAGGATGCGCTGACGGTGACGACCGCATTGCGGGAGATGGCGGGGGCGCGGGTCGATCTGGCGCAAGAGGTGCGGCGGGGGGCTGTGACGCTGGTGCGGGCGGAGGTGCGGATCGTTGTGCTGACCGAAGGCTTGCGACCGGCGCGGCTGCCGGGAATGGTGCGCGACGCGCTGGGGCGGCTCGGGACCGCCCCCTAGACACAGCGCGTCGTTTTGGGCACAAGGCGGCGCAATGTGCGCGGGAGCGCCGGCGCCGGGAAAACACGGCGGACTTTTTTCGAGCAATGAGACCGCAGGCGCCCATGGAACCCACGACACTCGATTTCTCGCTTCTGGCGCTGTTCCTGCGGGCGAGCTTCACCGTGCAGATCGTGATGGTGGTGCTGATCGCGGCGTCGTTCTGGTCGTGGTCGATCATCATCCAGAAGATGCTCGATCTGCGGCGGGCCAAGGCCGAGGCCGCCGCCTTCGACGCGGCGTTCTGGTCGGGCGATCCGCTCGAGGAGGTCTACGACCGGTTGGGGCCCGAACCGAGCGGCGCGGCCGAGCGGATTTTCGCGGCCGGGATGACGGAGTGGCGGCGGTCGTATCGCAAGGACGGCGGGTTGATCGCCGGGGCGCAGGCGCGGATCGACCGGGCGATGAACGTGGCGATCGGGCGCGAGGCCGAGGGCCTCGGGCGGGGGCTGACGTTCCTCGCGACGGTCGGGTCGATCTCGCCGTTCGTCGGGTTGTTCGGCACTGTCTGGGGGATCAAGCGGGCGTTCGAGGAGATCGCCATGCAGCAGTCGACCAACCTCGCAGTCGTGGCGCCCGGGATCGCGGAGGCGTTGCTCGCGACCGCGCTGGGGTTGCTCGCGGCCATTCCGGCGGTGATCTTCTACAACAAGCTCAACCAGGACAGCGAGGCGATCGTCGGCGGCTACGAGGGGTTCGCGGACGAGTTCGCGATGATCCTGTCGCGCCAGCTCGATCTGGCCGGCTGACATGGGCGCCGGCGTGCAGGGGCGCGCGAGCGGGCGGGGACGGGGGCGCAAGCCGATGTCCGAGATCAACGTGACGCCGTTTGTCGACGTGATGCTGGTGCTTCTGATCATCTTCATGGTGGCGGCGCCGTTGCTGACGGTGGGGGTGCCGATCCGGTTGCCCGAGACGGCCGCGGCGGCGCTGCCGACCGAGCAGGAGGAGCCGCTGACCGTGGCGCTGACCGCTGATGGGACCATCGTCGTGCAGAACGCCGAGGTGCCGCGCGACGAGTTCGTCACGCGACTTCGCGCGGTGGCGGCGGAGCGCACCAGCGACAGGGTCTATCTGCGGGCGGACGGCGTCGTGTCCTACGAGGACGTGATGCAGGTGATGGGCGCGCTGAACGCCAGCGGTTTCAACAACATCGGTCTGGTGACCGAGCAGGGCGGTCCGCGGTTCGACGCCGCGGGCCCGTAGGCCGCGCCGTTGCGGACCGGACCCCTCATCTCGGGCGCGGGGCATGGCGCGATCATCGCGCTGGCGATCTTCGGGCTGCCCTGGCTCAGCCCGCGCGATGCGCCGCCGATCAGGGTGACGGAGGTCAGTTTCGTCAGCGAGGCGGAATTCGCCGCTGCGCAGTCGGCGGCGGAGGCCGAGCGCGATCCCGAGGCGCCGCCGGAGGCCCCGGCGCCCGTGGTCGAGGCGGCCGAGACGCTGGAGGCGCCGGTGACGCCGCCGGTTCCCGAGCCCGCGCCGGCGGCCCCCGCGCCGCCGCCGCCGCCGCCCGATCTCGCGCCCGCGTTCAACGCCGAGGCGCCGCTCGCCGCGGCGCCGGCGGGTGTGACCTTTGCGCCGATCCTGCCCGCGACGCCGCGCGCCGCCGTCGTGATCCCGCCGCGGCCGCGGCCGGTCGAGCGGATCGCGCTGGCTCCGGCGGAGGTCGTCGAGCCGTCGGTGGAACCCGAGATCGCCGAGGCGCCGCCGCCTGCGCCTCCCGAGCCCGAGCCCGAGCCCGAGCCCGAGCCCGAGCCTCCCGAACCCGAGCCGACGCCCGGGCTGGTCGCGCAGGCGGAGCCGCCGCTGCCGAGGCGCGGGAACGTCGGGCCGCGGCCGGTCGTGCGCGAGCCGACGGCTGCGCCGGAACCCGAGCCGGCGCCTGAGCCGGAGCCTGAGCCGGAGCCTGCGCCCGAAGTCGCCGTCGCGGCGCCGGAGCCTGTGCGTCGGACCGAGCCTGCGGCGCCTGCCGCGCCTGCGACCCCCCCTTCGCCGGCGCCGCCGCCGGCCGCGACGTCGCTGCCGATCGGTCCGCCGATCACCAGCGCGGAGCGGGACGGGTTGCGGCTGGCGGTGCAGCGGTGCTGGAACGTGCCGGCGGGGCTGCGCGACGCGCAGGAGCTGAGCGTGACGCTGGCCGCCGAGCTGACGGCGGCGGGCGACGTGATCGCGGGCTCGATCCGGCTGATCGAGCCGAGCGCGCCGCCGGACGGGCGCTTCCAACAGGCTTTTGAAGCCGGACGGCGTGCGCTCATCCGGTGTTCGCCGTATACTGACTTGCCACGGGAGAAGTACGCCCAGTGGCGCAACATCGAAGTCGTCTTCAATCCCGAGGGGATCGTGTCATGGTAGATCGGGTTCGGCGCGGCCTGTTGCTCGCGGCGCCTGCGGCTTTGCTTGTGCGGCCGTTCGCGGCCGTAGCCCAGGCGCCGCTGCGCATCGAGATCACCGAAGGAGTGATCGAGCCGATGCCGTTCGCGGCGCCGGTGTTCGTCGCGGATGCGCCGGGGGCCGCCGATCTCGCGGAGCGGATCACGCAGGTGATGGTCGACGATCTGGTGGGGACCGGGCTGTTTCGCGAGATCCCGCGCGACGCGCATCTCGGCCGGGTGGGGAATTTCGACGCGCCGGTGCAGTTCGCCGACTGGCGCGCGATCAACGCGCAGGCGCTGGTGACCGGGGCGGTGGGGCTGAGCGGCGATCAGGTCTCCGCCCGGTTCCGGCTGTGGGACGTGTTCGCGCAGGCGCCGCTGGGCGAGGGGTTGCAGTTCGACGGGGCGCAGGCGACGTGGCGGCGGCTGGCGCACAAGGTCGCGGACGCCGTTTATTCGCGGTTGACGGGCGAGGGCGGCTATTTCGACAGCCGCGTGGCCTTCGTGTCCGAGAGCGGGCCGAAGGCGACGCGGATCAAACGCATCGCGATGATGGACTACGACGGCGCCAATCCGGTGACGCTGACCGACGGCGCGAGCCTGGTGCTGGGGCCAAGCCTGTCGCGGACTGCGCGTCAGATCCTGTTCACGGGCTATAACACCGGCAAGCCCGCGGTCTATCTGATCGGGTCGAGCGGGGCCGGGCGCCGCGCGATCGCGAGCACCGGCGAGATCAGCCTCGCGGGCGGGTTCGCGCCGAACGAGGCGCAGGCGTTGCTGTCGGTGTCGCGGGGGGGCGCGTCCAACATCTATCTCGCCGATCTGGGGTCCGGGCAGGCGCGGGCGCTGACGCAGACCTCGGCCATCGACACGTCGCCGAGCTTTTCGCCCGACGGGGGCCAGATCGTCTACGAGAGCGACCAGGGCGGGACGCAGCAGCTTTACGTGATGCCGTCGGGCGGCGGCGCCGGGACGCGGATCAGTTTCGGCGACGGGCGTTACGCGACGCCGCAATGGTCGCCGCGCGGCGATCTGATCGCGTTCACCAAGATCGTCGGCGGGCGGTTCCACATCGGCTCGATGCGGCCCGACGGATCGGGCGAGCGGCTGCTGACGGCGAGCTATCTCGACGAGGGGCCGACCTGGGCGCCGAACGGACGGGTGCTGATGTTTTACCGCGAGACGCCGGGCGAGAGCGGCGGGCCGCAGATTTATTCGGTGGACATCACCGGGCGCAACCTGCGACGGGTGCCGACGGCGGGCTTCGCCTCGGGGCCGTCCTGGTCGGGGCTGCTGCCCTGAGGACTGCGGCATGGGGAAGGGTGGAGCATGACGGGATCGAGACTGATCGCTGCGGCGGGCGTGGCGCTGCTGCTGGCGGGCTGCGCGAGGACGCCGATCGACACGGGCGAGGGGTTCAGCGGGACGCCGGGCGGGTTGGACGCCGGCGTCGACGGGTTCGGGGTCGGGCCGGTGACGGGGAGTGTGCTGCCCGGCACCAGCATCGGCGACACGGTGATCTTCGCGGTAGATCAGACATCACTGAACCCGGCGGCGCTGGCGACGCTCGACCAGCAGATCGGTTGGCTGTCAACCGCTCCGGGCCGGATCGAGATCGAGGGTCACGCCGACGAGCGCGGCACCGAGCAATACAACATCCAGCTCGGCGCGCGGCGGGCGGCCGCGGTGCGTGACTACATGGTGAGCCGGGGGATCCCCGACAACCGGATCGGGACCAACACCTTCGGGCGGGCGCGGCCGGTGGCGACCTGCGCGGACGAGAGCTGCTGGTCGCAGAACCGGCGGGCGGTGACGGTGGCTGTGGGCGGCGCCGGGGTCTGATCCGGCGGGAAGGAGACGCGATGCGCGCGATACGGGTATGGGTTCTGGCGGCGGCGCTGACGGCGTCGCTCGCGGCGGGCGCCGGGGCGCAGACGGTGGCGGACGTTCGCGCCGATCTGGACGTGCTGAACCGCCAGATCCAGGAGTTGCGGGCGGCGCTGGTCCAGTCGGGGGCCGGCGCGGGGCTGCCGAGCGCGCCGGCGACGCCGCTGACGCGGCTCGACCAGCTCGAGACCGCGCTGCGTCGGCTGACCAGCCGGGTCGAGGTGCTGGACAACGATCTGGGGCGCGTGATCGCGGATGCGGCCAATCGGGTCGGCGACATCGAGTTCCGCCTGACCGAGCTCGAGGGCGGGGACGTGAGCCTGCTTGGAGCGCCCGAGCCGCTGGGCGGCGGGCTGACGACTGCGCCGGCGACGCCTGCGCCGGCGGCGATCCCGGACGGCGCGCAGGTGATCGCGACCGAACAGGCCGATTTCGACGCGGCGGCGGCGGCGGCGGCGGCGGGTGACAACGCGCGGGCGGCGGCGTTGTTCGAGACGTTCCTCACCACCTATCCCGGCGGGCCGCTGTCGGCCGACGCGCAGTTGCGGCGCGGCGATGCGCTGGTCGCCTCCGGGGACGATCGCGGCGCCGCGCGCAGCTTTCTCGACGCGTTCAGCGGCGCGCCGGAGGGTCCGGCGGCGCCGGGCGCGCTGCTGCGGCTTGCGGGCAGCCTCGGGCGGCTCGGCCAGGTGACGGAGGCCTGTCTGACGCTGACCGAGGTGGTCTCCCGCTATCCCGGATCGGATGCGGCCAACGTAGCGCCCGGCCAACGGACGGCGCTGAATTGCCAGTGACGCCGCAGCCGCGACTTGCGGCGCAGGTCATGGCCGCCGCGCCGGTCGGACCACTTGGGGTGGCGGTGTCGGGTGGGGGCGACTCCGTCGCGCTGCTGCTGCTTGCGCGAGCCTGGGCGGCAGAGGCTGGGCGCGAGATCGCGGCCGTCACGGTCGACCACGGGCTCCGCCCGGAAGCGGCGGCGGAGGCTGCGGACGTGGCGAGGCTTTGCGCGGGCCGGGGCGTGCCCCACGCGACGCTGGCCTGGCGCGGCTGGGACGGCGAGGGAAACCTGCAGGATGCGGCGCGGACGGCGCGACGGCGGCTGATCGCAAACTGGGCGCGGGGGCGCGGCGTCGGCGCCGTCGCGCTGGGCCATACGCTCGACGATCAGGCGGAGACGTTTCTGCTGCGGCTGGCGCGCGGGTCGGGCGTGGACGGGCTCGCCGCGATGGCGCCGGTGTCGCGGGCGGAGGGCGTGGTCTGGCTGCGGCCGATGCTGGAGCTGCGCCGCGCGGATCTGCGGCGCTGGCTTGCGGAGCGCGGGGTCGGCTGGGCCGAGGATCCGGGCAACGCGGACGCGGCGTTCGCACGGGTGCGGGCGCGCGCGGCGCTCGAGCCGCTCGAAGGGCTGGGACTTGGGGCGGCGCGGCTGGCTGCGACGGCCGGGCGCATGGGGCGGGCGCGGCTGGCGCTGGAGGCGGCCACGCGCGATCTGGCCCGGACCGCGCTGGCTGAGGGACCGGCAGGCGACGTGAGCCTCGATCCGGGGAGGCTGGCCGCGGCGCCGGAGGAGATCCGCCTGCGGTTGCTGGCCGGCGCGCTCTGCTGGGTGGCGGGCGCGCGGTTCCGGCCGCGGCTGGCGACGCTGGAAGCGGCCGCCGCAGCCGTCGCTTCCGGGCGGGTCGGACCCGGGTTGACGCTGCATGGCTGCGTACTGCGGCCGCATCGGGGGCGGATCGCGATCCGGCGGGAGCCGGCCTGCGTCGCCCCGCCCGCACCCGTCGAGCATGGGATCTGGGACAGCCGCTGGGCGGTCACAGTCGCCGGCGCCGACGCCGGCCTGATGATCGGGGCGCTGGGCGCGTCGGGCCTCGCGCTGCGGCCGAATTGGCGCGCGGCAGGTCAGGCGCGCGAGGCGCTGCTGAGCACGCCCGCGCTGTGGCGGGACGGACGGCTGGCGGCGGCGTTGGCGCTCGACGCGTCAACGATGGTCGCATTTCGCCGCGTCGCGCCGTCGCCTGCGCCGTGGTGCGACGCGGAATTGCGTTGAAACCGGCACGTCAGTCCTTATGTTAGGCTTGTCGATCGCGGGAGGCCGGCTGGCCGAAGCGATCCCTTTGGAGAGCAGACTGTGGGCAACACCAAGAATATCGCCTTCTGGATCATCCTTTTTCTTCTCATGGTGGCGTTGTTCAACGTCTTTTCGAACGGCAGCCGCACCAACATGGGGCGCGAGATCAACTACTCGGATTTCCTCAATCGGGTCGAAGGCGGGCAGGTCGCGGCGGTCCGCCTCGACGGCGAGCGGGTCTATGTGACCTCGACCGACGGGGCCAGCTATCAGACGGTCCAGCCGCGCAACACCGACGTGCTGCCGGCGCTGCGCGAGAACAATGTCGAGATCCAGGCGGCGCCGCAGGAGCAGTCGGGGTTCCTCTCGGCACTCGGGCTGTGGTTGCCGTTCCTCTTGCTGATTGGCGTCTGGATCTTCTTCATGAACCGGATGCAGGGCGGCGGGCGCGGCGGCGCGATGGGCTTCGGCAAGTCCAAGGCCAAACTGCTGACCGAAAAGTCCGGCAAGGTGACGTTCAACGACGTCGCCGGGATCGACGAGGCGAAGGAGGAGCTCGAGGAGATCGTCGAGTTCCTGCGCGATCCGCAGAAGTTCAGCCGGTTGGGCGGCAAGATCCCCAAGGGCGCGTTGCTGGTCGGACCTCCGGGCACCGGCAAGACGCTGCTCGCCCGCGCGATCGCCGGTGAAGCAGGCGTGCCGTTCTTCACGATCTCGGGTTCGGATTTCGTCGAGATGTTCGTCGGCGTCGGCGCGAGCCGCGTCCGCGACATGTTCGAGCAGGCGAAGAAGAACGCGCCCTGCATCGTGTTCATCGACGAGATCGACGCCGTCGGCCGGCACCGTGGCGCCGGTTACGGCGGCGGCAACGACGAGCGCGAGCAGACGCTGAACCAGTTGCTC
>JBBRUZ010000054.1:0-16083 GCA_038247355.1 Rhodobacterales bacterium | reverse complement strand
CGCCCTTATCGCGCTCGCGCAGGATTGGCTCATCTTTCCCCGATGGGCGATGGGTCACGGAGCAGCCGCTCCGCCGTCATCGGCTGAGCGGCTCGCACTCAAGGCACCCTCCGGGGAACAGCTTGTCGGCGTCTATCTCCCGACGGAAGTTCAGCCCTCTGCGGAATCCGCTCTCATCCTGGGGTTCGGGGGCAACGCCTGGAACGCCGATACGCTCGCCGTCTACCTCCAGTCGGTCTTTCCCGACCGGGACGTCGTGACTTTCCACCTACCGTGGCTATGCTCCCAGCACCGGGCGACCCAGCGCGGCGGCGATCCTTCAGGATGCGCTTTCGATCCACGATCACGTGGTCGCCGCCTTTTCGCCTGACCGGATCGTGGCTGTCGGCCTGAGCATTGGCGGCGGCAAAGGCAGCCCGCTTTCAGCAGTCCGGCTCGGAAAGCCGGGCGAGCCGCGCCGGCAGGTCGCTTCGGCTGTGCAGGAAATCGACGATGACGACCGCTTCGGCACCCTCGACGAACACTATGAAATGCTGACCTCTGCGAGTGAAGCGCAGATCGTCGGGAAGGTCCGGGTCTATGATGCGGCAGCTCTGCGACTGTGCCCTACCGTCGGCGATTGCCCGGCACCGCTCGATCAGGTCGTCCTCATAAGCGTCGGCCTGACGCGGACCAAAAGACTCGATTGTCCATTGGGCAATGTTAGTCAAAGATGCCTCGGCCTGACGCGTCAGACGCCATGGCTTCGGCATCAGCTGCGGTCGCGCGCCGCGGCGAAGGCGCGCCGAATGGCGTCCTCTCCGGAACCATCGGCCAGATCGCCTGCCCGCGCCTGGTGCAAGCCGACCTTGAGACGGGACCTCAGGTCGCCGAGCTCTGCCTCCTCGCGCTCGAGCAGGCGCAGGCCGGCCCGGAGCGCCTCGCTGACGTTCTGATACCGTCCCGAAACGACCAGCTGGTCGACCAGTTCAGATTGTGCATCCGTCAGAACGACGTTTCTGGTTCCCATTTGCAGCTCCTCAAATCGAATTGGCAATATATGCCAGTTCGCCGCAAAGTCCATCTGACCGTCGCTGGCCTGACCCTGAGGTGATCCGGGAGATGATCCAGCGGAGTTTGGGGCGCCCGCGGATCAAGAAAGGCGCGATGTATGGCAACCGGACCGGACCTTGCATCGCCCCTTCGCAGTGCGTAGCGGCAGGCCCAGCCCTACCGGAAATATCCGATAATGACCCTTATGAGGCAGGGCAGCCCCTGCCCTGCCTCATCCTGCCTCATAAGGTTAGGACCATCCTGTTTTGATCATCCAAAACGGCGATCAAATCGAGGGGTTATTGCGGGTGTCTACCTCGGTGACGCGGGGTGATCACTCCTCGGTCGGCTTGAGTTTTGCCACGGCCGTGGCTGCATCGGTCAGCGGCGCGGAGCCATTGGGCAGCATGTCGGTGCGGTAGATGACCAACGCAGGCACGGTACCGACCTCTGGTTCCCAGAGCCGCCCGTTTCCGCTCCAGTCGAGCAGCTGGTCCAGCGATTTGATGTCCTCCGGGATCGCGCGCCAGCCATAGACTTGGCGGCCGGCGAGCTCGGGGGCGCGCAGGGCGCCGGCGGGGGGCGCGGGGGGCGGGGGGGCGGCGCCGGGGTCGTCGTTGAGGTCGCGCCAGACCGGAGCGTCGGTCGACATGACGCCGAAGGCGCAGACCGCGATGCCGCCGCGCACGTCGCCCAGAGCCTGTTCCCAGGAACCCGAGATTCGGTGTCCGGCGCGGCGAAATCATCGTCAAAGCCGGCGAGGACATTGAGCGTCAGGAGCGAGCCGGATTCCTCGCTGCCTGCAATGGCGATCGTCGCGCCGCGTTCCTGGGCGATATCGTTCAGGTCCTCGTAGTCCGAGTCGCGGCGGCAGACGCCGATCATGTCCTCGGTCAGGACGGCTGCGGCTGGAGCGATCTTGGCGTAGAGGTCCGGCGCGGTGTCCTTGATCCAGACAAGGCCGTCGAGCTGCACGATCGCCGCCTCGGCCTCGCCGGTGGCGAGCTTGCGCAGCGAGCCGACCGTGCCGCCGCAGGACTCGACGGAGACCGGAACCCCTGCGGCGGACTGCACCAGGCCGAGCATCTGGGAGGCGATCGAATGATACGCGCCGCCCGGCGTCCCCGCGCAGATGCGAACTTCGGTGGACGGACCGGAGACCGGCGTGACCGACAGGATCGGCTCGACCTGCGGCATTTCCGCGAGCACCGGGGCGGACAGGGCGGCGAGGGCGGTGGTCAGCAGAAGGTTCTTCATGGAAAACTCCTTGGGGTAGCGGTCAGAGAACGCAGTCGCTGTTCCCTTCCCGGCATGCGATACCCTTCTAACTTTTGTAGGGCGGCGCTTTTCGGCATTGTTCTAGCCGTATGGTTTGTTAGGATATTCATGTTCTTAGCCGGGAAATCGTCGCCCTGCTGACGTTGTAGCTGTCCGCGAGTTCTTGCAGCGTGGCTCCGTCCCGCCGCCGCTGACGGGCCTCTGCGGCCTGCTGGGCGGTCAGGGAAGGCGGGCGGCCCATATGCTGCCCTCTGTCCTTGGCGCGGCTCCTGCCCTCTGCTGTGCGCGTCCGGATAAGGTCGCGCTCCACGTCCGCCAGCCCGCCCAAGACAGCGAGCATCAGCCGCCCAGCAGAATTCGCAAAAGTCTTGAAGGCGGGAGGTTTTTCAAGCCTGCTCGTCCTCGTACGACAGGCTCGCTCGGCACCAAAGGACCAAAACGCCACCGTCGCGCATCCCTCGGCCCGACCAGCGGGCATGGAACGCCGGTTAGCATCCCTTGGGACGTGATCGAACGCCGGCCCCCCTGCCCTATTCGATAATAGGCAGGTATGAATTCAAGGGTTTGTCCGGAGGACGCCATGCCCCACTCCCACCTTAGCCTCGGGGATCGCCGCCGGCTGGCGCGGCTTCACGAGAGCAAAATGTCTGCGGCGTCGCTCGTCTCTCGGCCGCCATCGCTCGACGATCTACCGCGAGCTGAGGCGCAACTGGTGACGGGATGCCGAGGTCCCGCAGGCCGACGGGTATTGGCGTATTAGCCGCTGTAGGCGCAGCTGCTGAGAGATCGGCGACGCCGCGCCTTCGGCAAGCTCGTGCGCCGATCCGACCTGCAGGCTGCGGTCATTGAGCGGCTCAAGGACGGCTGGTTGCCCGAGCAGATCGCAGGCCGCCCTCAGGCTCGACCAAGACGGCCCGAACCGGCTCCGCTACGAGACGATCTATCGTTTCGTCTATTCAAAGGAAGGACAGAGCCAGGACGGGTTTGCCGGCCCCGCCGTGGCCGCAAGCCGAGAGGCCTCGTCTTTCCAAGGGCCCCACGGATGGCGGTACAGACGGTCTCTGGTGCTTCCTCTTTGGCCTTTCCCATTCCACCAGAGTCATTATGCACAAGTGCACGCCTGGTTAGCGTCCACGGACGTGGTGGAGAATTGCGCCGCACTCTCGGTGTAGACGCAGGTGGCCATCGAGGGCGACGGTTATGGTGGAGCTTGCCGACTTCAACCACAGCCCGAGGAGAACCCCGATGACCGACGCCAGCTTGCCCTTGATCGAGCTTCTGCAAAAGCAGGACGACGGCGATTTTTTGCGCTCGGTCGCCGAGGCGGTCCTGCAGCTCCTGATGGAGCACGACGTCGAGGGGGTAGTCGGGGCCGGCCGCTACGAGCGCGGCGACGGCCGTCAGACCTGGCGCAACGGCTATCGCGACCGCGAGCTCAAGACCCGCCTCGGCGCGCTGAACCTGCGGGTGCCGAAGCTGCGGCAGGGCTCGTACTTCCCTGGCTTCCTCGAGCCCCGGAGGACATCGGAGAAGGCGCTGGTGGCCGTCATTCAGGAAGCCTGGATCGGAGGGGTCTCGACCCGCAGGGTCGACGATCTGGTGCAGGCCATGGGGCTGACGGGCATTTCGAAAAGCACCGTGTCGAAGCTGTGCAAGGACATGGACGAGCGGGTGAGGGAGTTCCTCGACCGCCCGCTCGCCGGCGACGGGCCCTACCTCTGGCTCGATGCGACCTACCTCAAGGTGCGCCAAGGCGGGAAGATAATCTCCGTCGCCGCAATAATAGCCGTTGCGGTGAACACCGACGGTCGCCATGAAATCATCGGCTTGAAAATCGGGCACTCGGAAGCGGAGACGTTCTGGACCGAGTTCCTGCGCAGCCTGAGGGGGCGCGGGCTGCAAGGGGTGAGGCTGGTGATCTCGGACGCCCACGCCGGGCTCAAGGCCGCGATCGCGCGGGTGTTCGAGGCGACATGGCAAAGGTGCCGGGTCCACTGGATGCGCAACGCCCTGGCCCATGTCCCGAAGGGCAAGCATACCGTCGTCGCCGCGGCGATCCGCCAGGCCTTCAACCAGCCCGACAGGAAAACCGCCTCGGAGACCTGGCGCCACGTCGCCGACCAGCTCCGCGCCCACTGGCCAAAGCTCGCCACGCTGATGGACGGTGAGGGCGTTCCTGCCACCGGTCCGAAGGAATGCCCGACGGAGGCAGACGTGCTCGCCTGCATGGGCTTTCCCGCCCAGCACCACACCAAGCTGCACAGCACCAACCCGCTCGAACGCCTCAACAAGGAGGTCAAACGTCGGGCCGACGTCGTCGGGATCTTCCCCAACGAGGACTCGATCATCCGGCTGATCGGCGCGGTGCTCTTCGAACAAAACGACGAATGGCAAAGCCAGCACCGCTACATGCAGATCGAAGGCTTCGCGCAGATCGACGCCGCTGAGAGCGACATGCTCATCAGCCCTACGACGCAGGCAGCCTGACCGATGCTCTCAGTTGGACACCCAGGATTCTCCGCCACCTTGACGGACGTGATCGTGGTTGTGTGTGTTGCCGCGCTCGGGCGGCAGTGTCTGCTCCAAACGCTCATAGCGTGCCACGTCTGGGTCGGTTCGTAAGCCCTAAACCCTCCGAGACTTCGCGCCGGCTGGCGTAGGTCGAGTAATCGGCTGCGGCACGGCTTGACAATGCCTCTCGATACGCGCGGCTTCCAGCAGTCCAAGTTCAATGAGCGCCGCCGCGTCGTCGTTGCCGCATCGGTGCAGCGCCCGTTCCCAAGCCCGTCGTACGGACCTGGGGCTCCATGGCAGCACTGCCGTCGTCAACCAGGATCGCAGCGCCGCGGGGAGGCGTTCGAAATCGGCCATCAAATCACCGCGTCGACGGCTGAGCTTCAGCGTGGTTCGGCCGAGATTGTCGCGGACAGGACGCCGAAGCCGCGCGGACGCAGAGTCCCTCGTCATGCCGGTCAATGCCAAGGCTCGGCTTCGTCCGGATCGATGACGAGAACCAACCGCATTTCCCCTGGTTTGGTCTGTGGAGAACGGTGAACCACTCCGGTCGTCTCGTGGCCAGGCCAGTGCAGGCCACGAAACACCGCAACCTCGCCCGTCGAAAGTTCGATCACCCGTTTGGGCTCGCCATCCGGCCGAGCGGCCCCGAACTCGGTCCCGCGCCCGAAGTAGGTGCAGATCAGGCGCGCGCGCAGACTGTCGATGTGGAAGCTCGGGCACACGACATGGTCGACCGCCTCGAGACGGAGCCGAAGACGCGGCGTCGTTGCGATCTCGGAGAACCGGCGGGCGAGGTCGGCGATGTCGCGCACGAAGGCGTCACGAGCCGGATCGTCCGAGAGACCTGCGGCTTCGAAGGCTTCATCGAGCGAAGCTTTGACGTCCGAGACGCGAAGTACGGCGCGGATGTCCGGGAAGCCGGCAGACACGGACCGCGCGATCCAGCTGCGCAGACTGTCCGCCTGCGTGCGGCGCCAGACGCTGACCGCCGTGTTTTCCAAGGCTACGGCGCCAAGCACCCGAGGGTCGGAAGCGCTCTTCATCGCAGTGGTGACGCGGTCGGGCTCCGCCTCGCCGGTCGGTGGCGAACTGCTTGCGGTGCGCGCCGAGGCGTCGGCGTCACCCTGCCCCCTCGGCATCTCAGTGCTCATCGACTTCCGCCGCGATGAGAAGCACGGTCTGCGGACTGCCCTGCAGCGCAACACGGGATGCGATCGACATCGCCTCGGTGTCGACGAGGACCACCGATCCATCTGCGGGATCGCTGATGGCGAGGCGCTCGCCGGCGAAGCTCATCTGCGGTCGGATCACGCCCTGATCCATCGAATAGGTGTTCGTGACATCGGCAAGTTCGCCACTGATCCTTCCGGTGAGCGCGCCGAAGCGCAGCAGCCGACCGTCGGCGAGCAGCGCGTAGCCGGTGTCGCCCGCGGCGTTGAGCGTGAAGGCGACGCGGGGCGCGGGCAGCGTAACGTGTTGGAAATCGCCGGTCTCGGACGAAGGGTCGAGGATCACGAGGCCGTCTGCGCCGAAGCTTCCCACGAGCGCCATGTAGTCGCGCGGGCTCAGGAAGCTGCGTACCGAAGCCTCGTCGGGCAGGCTGTCGGGATAGGAGAACAGCCGTGTGGTCGGTGGACTGACCGACATGTCCAACACCGCGACGCCGTCGAGGCAGCCGAAGGCGATGTAGGATCCGGCGTGCCCCTCGCCGTGCATGCCCGAGCAGGCCTGCTCGACGAGGATGTTGTCCTCGGCGTCGACCACGGCGAGCCCGTCCGGGAGGCTGCTGTCGCCCGCGCCAGGGACCGAGACTATGGTGAGATCGCCGAAAGGAACGGCGACCCCATGGTGCGGCCGCGAGGTGGCGATCGCCTTGGCCGGCGTCGTGTCGCCGGCGACGAATTCGGCTTCGCGCCAGATCCGCGCCTCGCCGGATCCGTCGAAAAAGATCACGACCTTGTCGTCGTCGAGGTTGAAGTGGATCGGGTCAGGCCCTTCGACGCTCACCGACAGCATGCTCGCGGCCTCCTCGAACGCCGACGCGCCGTGGTCGCCGTGATCCTCACGCCGCAAGCCACTGTCGAGCACCGCCACGGCCCCGGCGTCGCGCTGCAACAGGTAGAGATGACGTCCGTCGGGGCCGGCGAGGATGCGCGTCGGCGAGGCGAGGCTGTGGGTCTCGGGCGCTGCGTCGGCGCCCGGATCGAGCACCCAAAGCGTCGGCTCCACAGCGTCGCCGACGAAGAGGCGGTAGCTGAACACGTCGGCTTGGGCGTAAGTGCCGCTCGCGAGCAGTGCGGCGCTGGCAAGGATCAGGCGTCGGCTCATGCTTGGGCTCCTGCTGAGGATTGAAGGGATTACCGTCAGGCGGCTGCGTCGTCGCGGCGCCAGGACGGGAACGGGTCGGCGAGCAGCGCCCATGCCTCACGCTTCAGACCGCCCCTGACGTCGAAGAGGCTGGCGTCGAGCGCCGCGGTGATCGTCGCGCGGTCCATGTCGGCGCCGATGAAGACGAGCTCCTGCCGGCGGTCGCCGTAGGGCTCCTGCCAGTGGGCGCGCATCCGCGTGCGGCCCTCCTCACTGACCGGCCAGCGGCGCTCGGGAACCGCAGCCCACCAGTTTCCGAGCGGCCGCACCGTACTGAGCGCGCCGGCGAGGCTGAATTCGGCGACCCAGTCGGGCCGCGTCGCGATCCAGAAGTGCCCCTTGGCGCGGATGACGCCGGGCAGCGGACCGTTGAGGACGGCGTAGATCTTCGCAGGCTCGAACGGGGCGCGCGCGCGGTAGACGAAGGACGTGACGCCGTATTCCTGGGTCTCGGGCAGATGATCGGCGAAACCGTAGAGCTCCTTGAACCACAAAGGATGCTCGTGGGCGCGCTCGAAATCGAAGAGACCGGTGTCGAGAATTTCGCCTGGATCGACACGGCCGAAATCGACCTCGATCAGCCGGGCGTCCGGGTTGAGGCTGCGGATGATCTTGCGGGCGGCGTCCGCGCGCTCCGGTCCCGCCGCACCGATCTTGTTGAGGACGACGACGTCGGAGAACTCGATCTGGTCGACCAGCAGGTCGACCAGCGTCCGGGCGTCGTCGTCGCCGAGGCTCTCGCCGCGGTCCTTGAGGAAATCGTGGCTGGCGTAGTTCGCGAGCAGATTGGCCGCATCGACGACCGTGACCATGGTGTCGAGCCGGGCCACGTCCGAGAGGCTGTCGCCGTCCTCGTTGCGGAACTCGAAGGTGGCGGCGACCGGCAGCGGTTCGGAGATGCCGGTCGATTCGATCAGGAGGTAGTCGAACCGGCCCTCCGCCGCGAGCCGGCGCACCTCGATCAGCAGATCGTCGCGCAGCGTGCAGCAGATGCAGCCGTTGGTCATCTCGACGAGCCGCTCGTCGGTCTGGCTGAGCTCGGCGCCGCCCGCCCGGACCAGATCGGCGTCGATGTTGACCTCGGACATGTCGTTGACGATGACGGCGACGCGCCGTCCTTCGCGGTTGTTGAGCACGCGGTTCAGCAGCGTGGTCTTGCCTGCGCCGAGAAAGCCCGAGAGCACGGTGACGGGAAGGCGATCGGCGGCGGGCAAGGGGCATTCTCCTGCGCAAGTGTTATACTATAACAATTTGATTGGGTAGCCGAGGGGCACAGAGAACGCAAGGGCCATGCTGACGGGGGGTGCGCAGGCCGAGCGCGGTGCTGTTCCGGATCCCGTCGCGTCCCTTGTAGCGTCAGTTGTTATAAGGTAACAAAACCCGGGCGTGCGTTCACCTGAGCGGCCAAGGGGGAAGTCGTCTGTATGTGGAGCCGGCAGTCAAAAGATCTCGGTGAGACCCATCTGGCAATGGTGGCGCTGCTGCGGCAGGCGACGCGGCCGCTGACGGCCTACGAGCTTCTTGCGACGCTGCAGGCCGATCGGCCGCGCATCGCGCCGCCGACGATCTACCGCGCGCTGAAGCGGCTGATCGCGCTTGGTTTCGTGCACCGGATCGAATCGATGAACGCCTATACGGCCTGCCGCAGCGACGGGCATTCGGCGACGGCGGTCTTCACGATCTGCGACAACTGCGGCGCGGTCGGGGAGCATGTCGACGAGCGCGTGGTTGAGCGCCTGCGTCGGCTCGGGGCGGCGACCGGCTTCACCGCTGAGCGTCCGGTGATCGAGTTGCACGGCACCTGCGGCGGTTGCCGCGACTCCGAGAGGCTGCCCGCATGATCGGATCGCGACGAGGCGGGGCGGCCGCGGTCCGGCTGGTGCTGATGAGCGCGGGATCGCGGCTCGCGCTTGCCGCAGCGCTCTCCGGGCTGCTCTGGCTCGGCTTTCTCTGGGCTACGGGATGAGGACGACGACGGTGATGACGGCCCTGGCCTTTCGCAACCTCACGCTGGGATACGACCGGCATCCGGCCGTACATCATCTCGATGCCGAGATCGGCGCGGGCTCGCTGACCGCGATCGTCGGGCCGAACGGCGCGGGCAAGTCCACCTTGCTCAAGGCGATCACCGGGGCGCTGAAGCCGTTCGAGGGCACGCTCGACCGTGCTGGACGGAGCCATGGCGACATCGCCTATCTGCCGCAGCAGGCCGAGATCGACCGCGGCTTTCCCATCGGCGTGCGCGATCTGGTTGCGATGGGGCTGTGGCGCGAGACCGGGCCGTTCCGCGCCATCGGTCGGGCGCAGGCGGCGCGCATCGATGCGGCGATCGCGGCGGTCGGGCTGTCAGGCTTTGAGAATCGCCAGATCGGCGCACTGTCGGGCGGGCAGATGCAACGCTGCCTCTTCGCGCGGCTTCTCTTGCAGGACGCCGAGGTCGTGCTGCTCGACGAGCCCTTCGCCGCGATCGACGCCAAGACTGTTGCGGACCTGATCGACGTGGTGCGGCGATGGCACGGCGAGGGGCGCACCATCGTCGCGGTGTTGCACGATCTGGAGACGGTGAAGGCGCACTTCCCCCGGACGCTGATGCTTGCGCGCGAGATGGTCGCGCACGGGCCGACCGCGTCGGTGGTGACGCCCGAGAACCTGCTGCGCGCGCGCCGCATGTGCGAGGCCTTCGACGAGGCCGCCCCTGTCTGCGACCGGAGTGCGGCATGATCTGGGACGCGCTCGCCGGGCCGTTCGTCGAGTTCGGCTTCATGCGCCGCGCCCTGCTCGGCGCCGTCGCGATCGCGCTCGGCGCCACGCCGGTCGGCGTGTTCCTGATGCTGCGGCGGATGAGCCTGACCGGCGACGCGATGGCGCATGCGATCCTGCCGGGCGCCGCGATCGGCTATCTCTTCGCCGGCCTGTCGCTCGGGGCGATGACGCTGGGCGGCCTCGTCGCCGGTCTCGCGGTGGCGGCGCTCGCGGGGCTGGTCGCGCGGGTGACGACGCTACGCGAGGATGCAAGCCTCGCCGCATTCTACCTGATCTCACTCGCCGCGGGCGTGCTGATCGTCTCGATGCGGGGCAGCAACGTCGACCTGATGCACGTGCTGTTCGGTACGGTGCTCGCCCTCGACGACGCGGCGCTGATCCTCCTGTGCTCGATCACGACGGTCTCGCTGCTGGCGCTGGCGCTGCTGTTTCGACCGCTGGTGCTCGAATGCGCCGACCCGTTGTTCCTGCGCTCGGTCAGCGGTCTCAGCGCACTGACGCATTTCGTCTTCCTCGCACTCGTCGTCCTGAACCTCGTCGGCGGCTTTCACGCGCTCGGCACGCTGATGGCGGTCGGCATCATGATCCTGCCCGCCGCCGCCGCGCGGTTCTGGGCGCGCGGCGTCGGTGCGATGATCGGCGTGGCGGTCGTGGTCGCGCTCCTCGCGGGCTTCGCAGGCCTGCTGCTCTCGTACCATTTCGGCCTGCCGTCCGGGCCGGCGATCATCCTCTGCGCGGGTGCTGCCTACGCCGCCTCGCTGATCGTCGGGCCCGAGGGCGGGATCATCGCGCGGCACTGGCCGCGCCGCCACCTCGAAGCCTGAAGGGAAATCCCGGATGTTCACCCGCCGCCATCTCCTGAGCACGACTTTCGCCCTGGGGCTCGCCGCCGCGCTCGGCCTGCCCGCGCACGCGCAAGACAAGCTGCCCGTCGTCGCCACCTTCTCGATCCTTGGGGACATGGTGGCGTCGGTCGGCGGCGACCGCGTCGCCGTCACGACGCTCGTCGGCCCGGACGGCGACGCGCATGTCTATCAACCAACCCCGGCGGACGCCCGCGCGCTCGCCGATGCAAAGGTTGCGTTCGTCAACGGCCTCGCCTTCGAGGGCTGGATGGAACGTCTGCTTGCCGCGTCGGAGTACGACGGGCCGGTCGTCGTCACGACCGAGGGCGTGGTGCCGCTCGAGTTCCACCAGGAGCACGGCCAAGAGGACGAAAGCGCGGAAGCGGACCACGATCATGCGCATGACGGGACCGCCGAAGCCGACCACGACCACGACCACGAGCAATCTGCGGCGGGTGCGCACGCCCACGACCACGGCGGCGTCGACCCCCACGCCTGGCAGAGCCTCGCCAACGCCCGCCTCTACGTGGCGAACATCGCCGATGGCCTGATTGCGGCCGACCCCGAGGGGACGGACGCCTACGCCGCCAACCGCGACGCCTACCTTGCCGAGATCGACGCGCTCGACGCCGAGATCCGCGCACTCGTCGAAAGCCTGCCGGAGAATCGCCGCGCCGTGGTCACGTCGCACGACGCCTTCGGCTATTTCGGCGACGCCTACGGCCTGACGTTCGAGGCGCCGCAGGGCATGAGTACCGAAGCCGAAGCCTCGGCCGCCGACGTCGCCGCACTGATCCGCCAGATCAGGGGCGAGGGGATCCCGGCGGTCTTCGTCGAGAACATCACCGACCGCCGCCTGCTCGACCAGATCGCCTCCGAGACCGGTGCCACCATCGGCGGGACGCTCTACTCCGACGCCCTCTCCGGCCCCGACGGACCGGCCGGCACCTATCTCGACATGATGCGCTCGAACATCCGCACGCTCAGCGCGGCGCTGTCCTCCTGACCGAAGGCCCAGACATGACAAACCAGATCCCCGTCACCGTGCTCACCGGCTTTCTCGGCGCCGGCAAGACCACGCTCCTGAACCGCATCCTGACCGAGCAGCACGGCAAGAAATACGCGGTCATCGTTAACGAGTTCGGCGAAACCGGCATCGACAACGACCTCGTGGTCGACGCCGACGAAGAAGTCTTCGAGATGAACAACGGCTGCATCTGCTGCACGGTGCGGGGCGATCTGATCCGCATCCTGGGCGGCCTGATGAAGCGTGCCGACAAGTTCGACGCGATCCTGATCGAGACCACCGGCCTCGCCGACCCCGCGCCGGTGGCGCAGACCTTCTTCGTCGACCCCGAGGTCGCCGAGCGCACCAGGCTCGACGCCATCGTCACCGTTGCCGACGCGCGGCATCTGGAGGGCCAGCTCGGCGAAAGCCACGAGGCCGAGGAGCAGATCGCCTTCGCCGACATCGTGCTCCTGAACAAGATCGACCTCGCCGACGAGGCGGGGCTTGTCCGCGTCGAGGCGCGGATCCGGGCGATGAACCCCTACGCCCGGATCATCCGCACCGAGAACTGCGCCACACCGCTCGACAGCGTGCTCGGCCTCGGCGCTTTCGACCTCAAGCGCGTGCTTGAGGTCGAGCCGGACTTTCTCGAAGGCGACCACGCGCACGAGCACGACGACGCCGTCACCAGCGTCTCGCTGACCGCGCAGACACCGCTCGATCCGGTGCTGTTCCAGGCCTGGTTCGGTCGATTGCTACGCGAGCGCGGCCAGGACCTCATGCGCTCGAAGGGCATCCTCGACATCGACGGCGAGAACGAGCGCTATGTCATCCAGGGCGTGCACATGCTGATGGACGGCAGCCATCTGGGTCCTTGGCCCGCAGACAAACCCCGCCAGTCGCGGCTGGTGTTCATCGGGCGCAATCTCGATCGTATGGGGCTGCGTGAGGGGTTCGAGGCGTGCCTGGCGGCGTAGCCTCGCGCGCCGCGCCTGCTCCGGGCTTTCCTGCGACGGCGCTGGAGCGCGAGGGCCTGACGCTCGAGACCGGGGTCTGCGTGACCGGAGCCGTCGCCAGCGGGGCCGTGGCTTGGGCGGCGTTCGGCGACGGCGCCTTGCGCCGGTTTCGCGCGGACGCGGAGCCCCTGGTCATTTCCGCGCACAATGGCGCCGTGCTCTCCATCGCGCCCGACCGCGACGCCGGTGCGATCCTGACCGGCGGCGACGATGGCCGCTTTCTGCGCGTTGCCACCGAGGGGGGCGTCGAGGAGCTCGTGGCCTTCGGCTCACGCTGGGTCGACCATGTCGCCGCCTCGGCGCGCGGCGGCTTCCGGGCGTGCTCCTCCGGCCGGACGGCGCATGTCTGGCGCAAGGGTTCCGACAGCCCCGAGCGGCTGGAGCATCCCAGCACCGTCGGCGGCCTCGCCTTCGATCCGAAGGGTAAGCGGCTGGCGGTGGCGCACTACGGTGGCGTGACGGTCTGGGAGCGGACGCCCCGCGCCTGGAAGCCGGTCGCGCGCCTTCTCTGGACCGGCTCGCATATCGGCGTAACCTGGAGCCCGGACGGCAAGCATGTCGTCTCCGCGATGCAGGAGAATGCGCTCCACGGCTGGCGGTTGCGCGACAAGGCCGACATGGCGATGTCGGGCTACCCGGCCAAGGCGCGCTCGATGGCCTGGGTCGGTGGGTTGCCCTATCTCGCCACCAGCGGCGCAGAGACGGCGGTTTGCTGGCCGTTCGACGGGCGCGACGGCCCGATGGGCCGCGCGCCGCTCTGCGTCGCGAATGGCGGGGCACAGCAAGTCACCTGCGTGTTCGGCCTGCCGGGGTCGGGCGTGTTGCTGGCCGGGTTCAAGGACGGCGCAGTGCTGCTCTCCGAGACGCGCGAGGACGCCGAGGACCGGGTAGTGCGCGGTTCGACCGGCGCGGAGGTCACCGCGATGGCCGTAACGCCTGACATCGGTCACCTGCTGATCGGCGACGCCGCAGGCCGTGTGCTCTGGGCCGCCGCGCGCAAGACGACGACCTGATGTTCGGGCTCTTCGCAAAGCGGCGCCGTCCCGATCCGGAGCAAGTCCGGCGCATCAAGGCTTGGCTCAGCGCGCGGGTTGCGCTCGCCGAGGACGATGTCGTGCTCATCGCCGAGCTTGCCTGCACCGAACCCGGCTGCCCCCCGCTCGAGACGGTCATCACCGTGATGCCGCCCACGGGCAAGCGGCGCGAGTGGCGGCTGGAGAAGCCCGTCGCCGAGATCGGCGAAGACGATGTCGCCGCGCTGCTGGAGCCAAGGCCGTGACGCTCCTTGCCCCAATCGGTGCGCGCGCCTCTGCCAGCGCTGCGAGGTCCGGATGTTCCGATCACCGAGGGCGATGCCGTTCGGAATCGCGGTGCCTGGACAGGTCGAGCAGAATCGCAATGCGACCCCGTACCCTTTCGCGTCTGTGGCGCAACAGGAACCAAGACGCAGATGCACTGATGGAGCGCTATCTCGTGCATTTCCCCCGTTCTCTTCCGTCTAACGGCCGTTTTAGTGAGGGTTTTCCGATGTGGCCGTAGCGTGAGGGTGAGTGCGGTCGCTACCTCGGCCCGCGTTGGAAACCTCCCAAGGAGGAAGCCGCGTAAAGGGTGCCATCTATGGGGGAAGAGCGCCGCCGGTTGGCAGTGCTGTCGTCGAGGACAGGCACAGGGTTCGTAACGCCAGGGGCGTAGGTTGCACTGTTTCCGCCCATCGTTGCTGTTTGCCCGCGGTGGCACTCCTCGCTAAAATCGCATAACGGCCCTTATGGAATAGGGGCAGACTCTGATCGCATTAACGAATCGATGCGCAAAAATCGCTTGGAAGCAAAAGACAGAGACACACGCCGTAACCATAACGTTGAATACAATTTGATGTTTTTCAACCTGAAGCGCATTGCTGCTCCAAGTGCTTGCTCGCAAAGGAACACGACGTGAAATACCTGACCCTGACTGCCGCGCTCCTGATCGGAACCGCCGCCCAGAGCGCCACCATTTCGGCCTCGTCCGACCGGCCGGATAACGCCGGCTGGGCCAGCCACGCCTTGGACATCAACGCATTCACACCCGGCGCTGGCCGATGCGGCTACGGCTCCAGCGTAACCGGCGACGGATGTGCGCCGGTTATCAAAAGCGATCCCACCGCCCGCCACGCCTACGGCAGACTCAACCCTGATGGCGGCTCATGGGTGGACAGCCAAGACCTCGAGGTTCTCACTTGGAGCGTCGAGAGAGCGACGCCGATGACGAGCTTCAGCTTTGCGTTGGTGGATGCCTACGACCAGAAGAGTAGCCGAGATGGCACGCTCGGGGCGAGCTATTTCAACATCGCGCTGATGGATGGCGACAACCTGTCGGCGTCGTGGGAAATTCCGAGCCGCGAGCAGAACAGCACGCTACACTGGATCACAGTAACGCTCGATCGCGCCGTGGATCGCTTCGACCTTGTGTTCAACACGCGTATCAATGACGGCTATGGAGTGATGGCGGCGAGCGCGGTCTGCCGATAGTAAGCGCTTTCCGGCATTGCTCGAGCCTTACGGTTTATCAGGATGTTTCATGTTCTTAGGCGTGAAATTGTTGCCCTGCTGACGTTGTAGCTCTCCGCGAGCTCTTGCAGCGTGGCTCCGTCCCGCCGCCTCTGACGGGCCTCTGCGGCCTGCTGGGCGGTCAGGGCGGGCGGGCGGCCCATATGCTGGCCTCTGTCCTTGGCGCAGCTCCTACCCTCTGCTGTGCGCGTCCGGATAAGGTCCAGCTCCACGTCCGCCAGCCCGCCCAGCACAGCGAGCATCAGCCGCCCGGTGCTGGTCGAGCTGTCGGCCCATGGCTCGGCCTTACCTCGACGCCTTCGAAGGCCGCGCCGACCTGCACCTCGCGAACGGCCTGCCCCGGGTAGCGGACTGGCGGGCGGCACTCGCGGCACGGCCGTCGGTGGCGGACGCCGTTGCGAGAGACTACCCCGAGAGACACGCCGACTTCCTACGCTCGATCTCACGCCGAGCCCGGTCGTGGTGACGCTGCAGCCGCTTGGGCAGCCGAACCCACCGATGATGAGCTTCGTGCAGCCCGGAAGCTGATGCAGATACGGCCGGTCTCCGGATCTCCAGCTCGCGGTCGAGAGAGGTGGCTTGGGAAATCTGAACAGGTGCGTTGAGTGGTGAGGCCGCTCGAAATCGGCAAGAAGAGTGCCGAGAACGAGGAGCGACCATGACGAAACGACCACGCCGGAACCACGGTCCGGCATTCAAGGCGAAGGTCG
>JBBRUZ010000053.1:0-16350 GCA_038247355.1 Rhodobacterales bacterium | reverse complement strand
GTGCGCGGCACGCGGCCGACGCGGCGGAGGCCGCGCTTTCGGACGCCGAGGCTGCGGCCGCCGCCGCTTCGGCCGCCGCCGCCGCGACGCGCGCGGCGCTGGCCGAGACCGGCGGCGGCGCCAGGGCGCTCGCGGCCGAAGTCCTGGGGCTCGAACGCCTGCTCGCCCGGCCCAAAGACGCCACGGCGCAGATCCTCGACCGGGTGCGTGTCGTTCCCGGCTTCGAGGCGGCGCTCGGCGCGGCCCTCGGCGAGGACTTGTCGCACCCCGCCGAGAACTCCGCCGAGGATCCCGGCGCCGCCACCGGCTGGCGCGCGTTGCCGCCGCTCGACGCCGCGGCGCTGCCCGACGGGGCGACGCCGCTCGGCCCTTGGATCGACGCGCCGCCCGCGTTGTCGAGGCGCCTCGTGGCCGTCGGACTGGTGGACGCGGCCTCGGGGTCACGG
The DNA here is from genome assembly GCA_038247355.1 of Rhodobacterales bacterium. Classification (GTDB taxonomy): domain Bacteria; phylum Pseudomonadota; class Alphaproteobacteria; order Rhodobacterales; family Rhodobacteraceae; genus Amaricoccus. The sequence goes on along the minus strand of JBBRUZ010000053.1, from coordinate 15,904 downwards.
CTCCAGGCGGCGCTGCGCCCGGGTCAACGCCTCGTCAGCTGCGAGGGCGACCTGTGGCGGTGGGACGGCCTGCGGCTGGCCGCTGACGCCACGCCCAGCGCCGCCGCCCAGCGGCTGGAGCAGATCAACCGGCTGGGTGCGCTGCGCGTCGAGCTCGCGCGGGTCGACGCCGAGGCGGAGGCCGCCCGCGCCGCGCACTCCGCCACGGAGGCGCTGCTCGCCGACGCGGCGTGTCGGGAGGCCGCCGCGCGCGCCGCCCGGCGCGGCGCCGAACAGGCGGCCGTCGAGACCGCGCGCGCCGTTGGCCGCGCCGAAGCCGCGGCCGAGCTGGCGCGCGGCAAAGCCGAAGGCCTGCGGGCGGGCCGCGTCCGCCGCGCCGAGGAGCTGGCTGTCGCCGAGGCCGCCAGGGCGCAGACCGTCGAAGCCTGCGCCGCGCTGTCCGACCCCGCAACCGCGCGCCAGGCGATGGAAGCCGAGCGCCTCGTGGTCGAGACCGCCCGCGTGACCATGCTGACCCGCCGCGCCCAAGCCGACGAGCTGGCCCGCGCCGCCGCCGCACGCGAACGCCGCCTCACCGAAATCGCCCGCGACCTCGACGGCTGGCGCGCCCGCCGCGCCACCGCCGCCGAACGCCTCGCCGATCTCGCCCGGCGCGAGGCCGACGCGGCGGCGGCCTTGCGCGCAGCGAAGGACGAACCGCTCGCGCTCGCAACTCGCCGGGAAGGTCTCGCCGCGGCGCTCGTCGAGGCCGAAGCCCGCCGTCGTCGCGGCGCGGACGCGCTTGCTGTGGCCGAAGCCGCGTTGCGCGCCGGGGACGCCGCGCTGCGCGCTTCCGAGCGGACGGCGGCCGAAGCGCGCGAGGCCCGCGCCCGCACCGAGGCCCAGGCCGAGGCGGCGGAGGAGCGCGCGGCGGCGGCGACCGAGCGGCTGCGGACGGAAGCCGAGGCCGAGCCGGAGACGCTGCTCGCCCGCCTGAACGCAGACGAGGCGCGAATACCGCCGACAGCCGAACTGGAGGGCGAAATCCAGCGCCTGCGCCGCAGCCGCGACGCGCTGGGCGCCGTGAACCTGCGCGCCGAGGCGGACGCTTGCGCCGTCCGCGTGGAATTCGACGCGCTCGCCGGCGAACGCGCCGATCTGGAGGAGGCCATCCGGACCCTCCGCCTCGGCATCGCCAACCTCAACCGCGAGGGTCGCGGCCGGCTGATCGCGGCGTTCGACGAGGTGAACCGCAACTTCGCCGCGCTGTTCAAGCACCTGTTCGGCGGCGGCGAGGCCGCGCTGACACTGGTTGAATCCGACGATCCGCTGCAGGCCGGGCTGGAGATCGTCTGCCAGCCGCCGGGCAAGAAGCTTTCGACGCTGTCGCTGCTTTCGGGCGGCGAGCAGACCCTGACCGCGCTGTCGCTGATCTTCGCGGTGTTTCTCGCCAACCCCTCGCCGATCTGCGTGCTCGACGAAGTGGACGCGCCGCTCGACGACGCCAACGTCGCGCGCTTCTGCGACCTGCTCAAGGAGATGACCGGGCGCACCGACACGCGGTTTCTGATCATCACCCACCATGCGGTCACGATGTCGCGCATGGATCGGCTCTACGGAGTGACGATGGCGGAGCCCGGCGTCAGCCAACTGGTCTCGGTCGATCTCGCTGGCGCCGAACGCTTCGTCGAAGTCGCCGTCTGACGCGCCCCGAAGCGCTTGCACCACCTCGGCATCGGGGAGTTTCAAGCGAAATTCGCACACCAACCAGCGCCACGCATCAGCGGTCGTGCCGCAGGGGACGCTCTCCGATGGCTCGAACGCTCCGACGCGGAGGCAGGCAGACGTTCATCGACGCCGCCGAATCAGGGCACACGGAGCCGGTTCGATCTATCCGTCGAGCAACGGACCAAGGAGCGCCTCCAGCGCGTCGTAGTCCTCCGGGTCGAAGCCGCCCAGCCCCTGCATCCAGATGCCCACGCCGCGCAGCGCATCCGGCTCCAGCCGGCAGGTCGTGCTCCGCCCCGCGCGCGTCTGCCGCACCAGACCCGCCCGCGTCAGGATCTGCAGGTGTTTGGAGATCGCGGCGAGCGACATCGCATGCGGCGCCGCCAACTCGCCGACAGTGCGATCGCCGTCGAGCAGCGCGGTCAGGATCGCTCGCCGCGTCGCGTCCGCGAGCGCCGCGAAGACCAGGTCGAGATCGGACATTCGCGCCTCCCACCCGCCCGATGCGACGCCTTCGAAGGATTTTCAACCGTATGGTTGAGGATTTCAAGCGCCTTGCCGCCCGCCGCACAAGCTCGAAACAATCGCCGACAAACCTGCGCCCCCGAACGGATCTATCTCTACTTTTTCGTTTCACGACAACAGTTTAACGAGATAACGACGCGATATGCGCGCCCTTGACACCCCCTGCCCGCATCCTTTACCACCCAAGGCTAAGTGAAACTCGCGGCGCGCTCGCGCCCGGTTCCGATGGGAGACGCCGGGCGATGTCCGAGGACCCCTTCGCGGAGCGCCTCAAGCGCCTCGAGGACCGGATCGAGAGAGCCCGGGCGAGCCGAGCCGACCCGCCCTCGCGGGCCGCAGCGAAGTTCACGCAGAGCTCGCTCGCCTGGCGGATGGTGACGGAACTGGTCGCCGGGATGCTGCTGGGACTTGGCGTCGGTTGGGGGCTCGACAGTCTGTTCGGAACGCTGCCGGTGTTCCTGGTGCTGTTCGTGTTGCTGGGCTTCGCGGCGGGTGTCCGCGTAATGATGCGGACCGCGGCGGAGGTCCGGATGGGCAAGGCCGAAGGGGCGCTGATGCGCGGCCCGTCGGGTGCGAAGAAAACCGGCCCCTCGCGGCCGGGGGAGCGATGAGGGACAGATGGCGGGCGAATACGTCGAGGGCGAGTTCAACATCCACCCGATGGACCAGTTCCAGGTGATCCCGCTTTTCGGCGGAACCGAGGTGAACTGGTACACGCCGACCAACGCCACGCTGTGGATGGGCCTCACCGTCGTCGTGGTCAGCCTGCTGATGGTCGCCGGCCCGCGCGGACGCGCGCTGGTTCCGTCGCGCGCCCAGTCGGCCGCCGAGGTCACCTACGGCTTCGTGCGCAAGATGGTCGAGGACATCGCGGGCAAGGAGGGGATGAAGTATTTCCCCTACATCTTCACGCTGTTCCTCTTCATCCTGTTCGCGAACCTGCTGGCGCTGATCCCCTATTCCTTCTCGCCTACCGCGCACATCGCGGTGACGGCGGTGCTGGCGCTGGCGGTGTTCATCACCGTCACCGCCATCGGTTTCATCAAGCACGGGCTGGGGTTCTTCAAACTCTTCTGGGTTTCGAGCGCCCCCACGGTCGCGCTGCGCATCGTGCTCGCGGTGATCGAGGTCATCTCCTATTTCGTGCGGCCGCTCAGCCATTCCATCCGTCTCGCCGGCAACCTGATGGCGGGCCATGCGGTGCTCAAGGTGTTCGCCGGTTTCGCCGGGGCGCTCGGCGTCGGCGCGGTCGTGCCGATCATCGCCATCACCGCGATCTTCGGGCTCGAGTTGCTGGTGGCCTGCATCCAGGCCTACGTCTTCGCGATCCTCACGGTCGTCTACCTCAACGACGCGCTGCATCCGGGCCACTGACGCCCCCGAGCGCACCCCTCCAGGCCATTCCAACAAGGAGCACCATCATGGAAGGCAATATCGCTGAAATGGGCCAGTTCATCGGCGCGGGCCTCGCCTGCATCGGCATGGGCGGCGCGGGCATCGGCGTCGGTCATGTGGCCGGCAACTTCCTGTCGGGCGCCTTGCGCAACCCGGCCGCCGCCGGCGAGCAGACTGCGACGCTGTTCATCGGCATCGCCTTCGCCGAAGCGCTCGGCATCTTCTCGTTCCTCGTCGCCCTTCTGCTGATGTTCGCGGTCTGAGCACGGCCTGACGCGCGACGCGCCCGGAGGAGAGCCATGGAGCCGGAAACCGCAGCGGAAGTCCCGCACGAAACGCTCGGCGCGGAGGCGCTCGGTAATGCCGAAGTCGCGATGCCGCAGCTCGACGTCGCGCTCTACCCCAACCTGATCTTCTGGTTGCTGGTGGCGCTCGTCGCGCTTTACCTGATCCTGACCCGGGTGGCGCTGCCACGCATCGTCACAATCCTCGCCGAACGCAACGACGCGATCTCGAACGATCTGGAGCGGGCGGCGATCTTCAAGCGCCGCGCCGAGGAGGCCGAAACCGCCTACAACGCCGCACTCGCCCGCGCCCGCGAGGAGTCCCAGAAGATCGCCGCCGACGCCAAGGCGCAGATCAACAAGGAGCTGGCCACGCTGATGGCCAGGGCCGAGGCCGAGATCGCCGCGAAATCGGCGGAATCGACAACGCGAATCCGCGAGATCGAGGCGAGCGCCGCCGAAAGCGTCACTGAGGTCGCCCGCGCCACGGCGACCGAGATCGTGGCGGCCTTCGGTCCGCGCGCAGTGGACGCCGACACCGTGGCCGCCGCGGTCGCCAACCGGCTGAAGGGGTGAGACGATGAGCTTTCTCTACGACACCAACGTCGTCGTCGGCATCGGCTTCCTGATATTCGTCGGCGTCCTCGTCTATTTCGGCGTCCCCGGAATGCTGACCAGCAAGCTCGACGCCCGCGCAGCGCGGATCAAGAGCGACCTCGAAGAAGCCCGCGCGCTCCGCGAGGAGGCCCAGAGCCTGCTCGCCGGTTATGAGCGCAAGCAGAAGGAGGTCAAGGCGCTGGCCGACGACATCGTCGCCGCCGCCCGGACGGAGGCCGAAAAGGCTTCGGAACTGGCGAAGGCCGACATCCGCCGGTCGGTTGCGCGGAGGCTCCAGACCGCGACCGACCAGATTGCCGCCGCCGAGCGCGCCGCGATCCGCCAGATCAAGGACCGCGCCGTCGGTGTCGCCATCGCCGCCGCGGCCGACGTGATCGGCAACAGCATGCAGGCGTCCGACGCCGACGCGCTGATCGACGCGTCGATCGCCGAAGTCGGCGTCCGGCTGCACTAGCGGCCAGCCGGCGGCCCCGGCTCGGCGCGGGACGGTCCCACCCGTGCACCACAATTCACCGGTTGCGCCAGGTCGGGTGAGCGAATTCGCAGCACGCATCGATCCCGATCATGGCTGGCCGTAGCGCGACGAGACGCTATGCTGCGGGCGAGTCGTCCGGAGGCCAACAATGAACGCCATCTCCAACCGCAAGCAGCAACTCGAGCTTCGCCTCGTCGAACTCGACGCCCGCCTCGGCAAGATCGACACGGAGCTGGACCGCGCGCACAGCCCCGTGTCTTCCGAGGCCGCGCACGAACGCGAGGACGACGAGATGCTCGTGGACCTCGGGACGACAGGCAAGCTGGAAATCCGCATGATCGAGGCGGCTCTCGACCGGATCGACCATGGCGGCTACGGCGTCTGCGTCGCCTGCGGCGATCCGATTTCCGAGGAGCGGCTCGACGTCCTGCCGCACACGCCGAAATGCCGAAACTGCGCTGGCTGAACCCGCCATATCCGCCGGCCCCTGTCCGGCGCGCCGGCTGCGGGCGCGATCGCTGCGTCACCGATACCGCCCGCGGCGCTGCATCACCTCGATCTCGATCCCGAAGTTCCTGTGCGTTCTCCACGACGGGGCGCTGGATCTGAACGGCGAGGTGGCGAATTTCGCATCGCTGCTGCGCACCGCCTGCCTGCTTCACCTGCGCGATGCGCGCACCGGATCAGGGGCCGCCATCACGCGGCGCGGCGTTGCGGACCAGGAGCGCCCGCGTCGCGATAAGGATTGCGCACCGCACAGGGTTGAATAGCCCGGACGACTCCGTAAAAGGGAGAGTGACATAGCCGATCGGCCCGGCCGAAACGCCCGAACCCGCAGAGCGAGTAGTCCGATCGTCGCCGACGCCCTCCCACAGTCCGGAACCGGCCCTGGCGCATGGCGCTACCTGCCCGCCGTCGCCGCCGGCGCCGCAATGTTGTGGTTCGCGGGTTTTCTCGGCCCGGTGGCGGGCGGCCAGGCTCCCGAGCTGGTCCTCCGTTGGGTCCCGCGCCTCGGTGTCGATTTCGCATTCCGCCTCGACGGGCTGGCGCTCGCCTTCGCGCTGCTCATCACCGGCGTCGGCGCGATCTGCCTGCTCTACGCCTCGGCCTATTTCCGGACCGACCGCCGCCTCGGCTCGCTGCTGATCACGCTGTCGCTCTTCGCGATCTCGATGCTCGGTCTCGTCACCGCCGACGACGCCATCACGCTCTTCATGTTCTGGGAGGGGACGACGATCACCTCGTGGCTGCTCGTCGGCTTCGATCACGAGCGCGCGCAATCGCGCGCCGCGGCGCTGCAGGCGCTGTTGGTCACCGGTTTCGGCGGCCTCGCGCTGCTCGCGGGCCTGCTCGTCATGGGCTCGATGGCCGGCACCTACCGGCTGTCGGAAATGAATGCGATGGGCGACATGTTCCGCGCGGCTTCCGCTTATCCGTGGATCTTCGCGCTCGTGATGCTCGGCTGCTTCACCAAATCGGCGCAATGGCCGTTCCAGTTCTGGCTGCCCGGCGCGATGGCGGCGCCCACCCCGGTCAGCGCCTATCTGCATTCGGCGACGATGGTGAAGGCCGGCGTCTATCTGATCGCCCGGCTCACCCCGGCGCTCGGCGGAACCGATCTGTGGATCTGGGTGCTCACTTCGATCGGCGCGCTGACGATGGTGATGGGTTCGGTCTGGGCGATGCGCCAGACCGACCTGAAGATGATGCTCGCCTTCACCACCCTCATGGCGCTCGGCGCGATCACCATGCTGCTCGGGACCTCGACCGCGATGGGCGTCGCCGCGGCGATGACCTTCGTCATCGTCCACGCGCTTTACAAGGCGACGCTGTTTCTTGGCGTCGGCATGATCGAGAAGGGCGCCGGGACGCGGCGGTACACCGACGTCGGCGGGCTCTGGAGCGCGATGCCGCTAACCGGCGCGATCATTGCGCTGGCGGCGCTGTCGATGGCCGGGGCGCCGCCGTTCTTCGGCTTCGTCGGCAAGGAGATGATCTACAAGGGCGCCGAATACGCGCCGTTCGGGGCGCTCGCCGTCACCGGGGCCGCACTCGCCGCGAACGCGATGATGTTCGCCTGCGCCGGCCTCGTCGCGATCCGGCCGTTCTTCGGCGGACCGCGCCGCAGCCCGAGCGACCGGCCCGCCGATCCCGATTGGGAGCTCTGGCTTGGCCCCGCAGCGCTCGCCGTCCTCTGCCTCGCCTTCGGCCTCGCGCCGTTCGCGATCGAGCGCGGCCTCGTCGCGCCGATGGTGCTCGCCGTAACCGGCGGCCCGATGCCGATCGACCTCAACCTCTGGCACGGCGTGAACAGGGCCCTGACCCTCAGCCTCGTCACCTTCGCGCTCGGCTATCTGCTCTACCGCGTCATCGACCGCATCCGCGACACGCTCGCCGGCATCGAGCCGCGCCTGCCCCGCACCGAGAGCTGGTACGACGAGGCCCTCGCCGGCCTCACCGGCTTCGCGGCGGCGGTGACGGGCCGGATCCAGAACGGCGTGATGACGACCTACCTGCGCCGCGCCTTCCTCGCGCTTGCGCTCGCGATCTGGACGGCGCTGCTGCTCGGCCGCGCCTCTTCATGGCCGGCGCGCGCCACGCCGCTCGACGTGATGGAATGGGCGATCGTCGCGATCGTGCTCGCCTCGACTGCAGCCGTGCTGCTCACCCGCTCGCGCCTGACGGCGATCGTGGCGCTCAGCGGGATCGGCGCCGGCGTCGCGCTGATCTTCGTGCTCTTCGGCGCGATCGACGTCGCGATGACCCAGCTCTTTGTCGAGATTCTCGTCGTGATCTTCCTCGCGATCGCGATGGTCCGGTTGCCGCCGTCCGGCGTGCCGACCTTTCGCCCGGCCGACGCCGTCGTCGCGGGCGCCCTCGGGACCGCGGTGACGGTGACCACGCTCGCCGTCCTCGGAACCGATCTCGACCGAAACATGACCGCCTTCTTCGAGGAACGCAGCGCCCCCGAGGCGCTGGGCCGCAATATCGTCAACGTCATCCTCGTCGATTTCCGCGGCCTTGACACGATGGGCGAGATCGCGGTGATCGTCATCGCCGGCGTCGCCGCGGTCGCGGCCCTCCGCGCCGGCCGGAAGCCCCTGAAATGAACTCGCTCATCCTCACCACCGCGACGCGCCTGCTCGTTCCGGTCATCCTCCTGCTGTCGCTCTTCGTCTTTTACCGGGGTCACAACGAGCCCGGCGGCGGCTTCATCGGCGGCCTGCTCGCCGCCACCGCCTTCGCGCTGCTGGAGAAAGCCCGTGGCCGCGACGCCGCCGCCCGCGCGCTGGTGTTCGACCCGCAATCGATCGCCGCCGTCGGCCTCGGCTGTGCGCTGATCGCGGGCATCTGGGGCGGCCTGCAGTACGGCTATTTCCTCAAGGGCGTCTGGCCGCTCTACGAGCGTTACGGCCTGCCGTTCGGCTCGATCTTCCTTTTCGATTTCGGCGTCTATCTCGTGGTCCTCGGCACGGTCTGCGGCGTGCTCTTCGCGCTCGAAGAAGCCGTCGCCACCGAAGCCGATCGCGGGGACGACTGATGGAGACTGCCCTCGCCCTCCTCGCCGGTCTCCTCGTCGCCGCCGGCGCTTATCTGATGATGTCGGGCAAGATCCTGCCCTACCTGTTCGGCCTCACGATGATCTCGAACGCCGCGAATCTCGTCATCTTCGCTTCGGGCCGCCTCACCTACGCCGAACCGCCACTCGTGCCCGAAGGCGGGTACACGATAACCGGAGCCGCCAACGCATTGCCCCAGGCGCTGATCCTGACCGCGATCGTCATCGGCTTCGGCCTCCTCGTCTTCGCGCTGACGCTGTTCTACCGGGCCTTCTACGCGCTCGGGACCGTCCGGATGGACGCGATGCGCGACGCCGAGCCGCCGACCCCGGGCGCCGACTGATGCTGCTGTTCTGGCCCGTCGTGATCCCCTTTCTGACCGCGGTCGCGGCGATCCTCGTCCGGCGCTCGCCCGCCACGCAACGCAACGTCTCGCTGATCGGCGCGCTCGCCCTGCTCGCCGCGGCCGCCCGCGTCCTCGCGCATGTCCTCGCGCGCGGCCCGATCGCGGCCCAGGCCGGCGGCTGGCCGGCGCCCTTCGGCATCACCTTCGTCGCCGACCTGCTGAGTGCGACCCTCGTCACGCTGACCGGCCTCGTCGCCGTCGCCGCCATCGTCTTCGCCCGCGCCGACGTCACCCCGGCCGAGGAACGCCACGGCTTTCACCCGCTGACCCACGCGATGCTGGCGGGCGTCGCCGGCGCATTCCTCACCGGGGATCTCTTCAACCTCTACGTCTGGTTCGAGGTGATGCTGATCGCGTCCTTCGGCCTTCTGGTGATCGGCGGCGCGCGCGCCCAGCTCGACGGCGCGGTCAAGTACGTCGGTCTCAACCTGATCGGCACCATCGCCTTCCTCTCCGGCGTCGGCCTGCTCTACGGCGCCACCGGCGCGCTCAACATGGCCGACCTTCACGTCCGCCTCATCGGCCGCGAGACGGAAGCCCCGATTATCGCCTCCGCCGCGTTCCTGATCTTCGCGTTCGGGGCAAAGGCGGCGCTGTTCCCGGTGTTCTCCTGGCTGCCCGCAGCCTACCACACGCCCGCCTTCGCCACGTCGGCCATGTTCGCGGCGCTCCTGACCAAGGTCGGCGTCTACGCGCTCTTTCGCGTCTTCACGCTGGTCTACGACGTCGCGGGCACCCCGCTCCAGACCCTCCTTCTCTGGGTCGCCGTGCTCTCGATGGCCGCGGGGGCCCTCGGCGCCCTGACCCAGAACACGATCCGCCGCGCCCTGGGCTTCGGTATCGTCGCATCGATCGGCTCGATAATCCTCGGCCTCGCGATCGGAACTCCGCTCGCCATCCTCGGCGGCGTGTTCTACCTGCTCCAGGACGTTCTGACCAAGGCGGCGCTGTTCATGGGCGCGGGCGCCACGGCCCGCGTCGCGGGCGCCGAGAACTTCGCGCAAGCGGGCGGCGTCTGGCGCGCCCGTCCGTGGTTCGCGGCGCTGTTCCTGCTGCCGGCGCTGTCGCTCGCCGGCGTGCCGCCTTTCGCCGGCTTCTGGGCCAAGCTGCTGCTCGCCCGCGCGACAATCGACAGCGGCGACTATGCGCTGACGTTCGCGGTCCTCGCCACGGGTTTCCTCACGCTTTACGCGGTCGCCCGAATCTGGGCGGCGGCGTTCTGGTCCGCGCACCCGGGCGGCGACCTGGCCCGCGACCGCTCCGCCCCCGCCGCAATGATCGCGCCCATCGCGGCGCTGACCGCGCTGATCGTTCTCGTCGGCGTCTTCGCCGCGCCGTTCATCGACGCAGTCACGATCATCGCGTCGGACCTCATCGACCCGGCGGCCTATCTCGCCGCCGTCGCGGGCGACCGCCGATGAGCCTGGTCCGCCGCCTGTGGTTCGGGCTCCGCCTCTTTGTCGTCTTTCTGCGCGACCTCGTCGTCTCCAGCGTCCAGGTCGCGCGCGCCGTGCTCTCGCCCCGCGACATCGCCCGGCCACGCTTCACCACCATCCCGCTGCGGGCCACCTCGGACGTCGAGATCACGCTCGTCGCGAACTTCATCTCGCTCACCCCCGGCACCCTGACGATCGACGTAAGCCCGGACCGCAAGACGCTGCTCGTCCATGACATGTTCGCGGGCGAGGACAGCACGGCCGCCCGCGCCAGCGTCCGCGACGGCATCGAGGCGCGCGTGCTCAAGGCGACCCGGCCATGATCATCGAAACCGACGTCACGGGCGTGCTGGGCGGCGCGCTGGTGTTCGCGACCTTCTGCCTGATCCTCGCGTTGCTCGCGGCGGCTTTCCGCATCGTCATCGGCCCGACGCTGGCGGACCGCGTCGTCGCCCTCGATTTCGTGTCGATGATCGTCGTGGTCTTCCTCGTCGTCTTCAAGCTGCTCAGCGGCGTCGACGCCTACATGTACGCGGCGATTGCGCTGGCGCTGATCGCCTTCCTCGCCACCGTCGCCTTCGCCCATTACATCGAACGGAGCCGCGGGGACCGCGATGATTGACGCCATGTTCGACTGGCTCGCCGCCGCCTTCCTCGTCGCGGGCGGCGTCTTCTGCCTCGTCGCCGCCATAGGCCTCGTCCGGCTCGGCGACATCTACCTGCGCATGCACGCCGCGACCAAGGCCGGAACCCTCGGGCTCGGGCTCGTCTGCGTCGCGGTGATGCTCGAGGCCGACACCTGGGGCCACGCCGTCGAAGCCGCCTTCGTCTTTCTCTTCATGATCGCCACTGCCCCGATCGGCGCCCATCTCATCGGCCGCGCCGCGTTCCGCGGCCACATCGCCGAAGCCCCGGCGACCCGCCACGATCCTGACTGCGACTCGTTCCGCCGCCCGGACAAGCCGGGCAATCAACGATGATTAGGTGTTTTCATGACTTATGAAAAAAATAGTTGGTCAAATAGCAAGACATTACCTAGGAAATAGAGGTACCTATTTAATTGGGACCTTAACATTAATAGGAGCATCAAAAAAATATGATGTAAAGAAGCCCTGCACGCCTGCTATATTATCTCCAATTTCTTCGAATGACTACGAACTACATCAGCTGACTGTATCGAAAGGCTGCCAAGCCCATGCTCTTAGTATGGGACTTTTGACGTTCATAGCAGGGAACGATCAAACACGAAGCGGCAGTTCGAAACAGGCGTGTGTCTGGCTACCGCCTAATCAGTTTCGTTTTCTGTCAAGCAATGAAGGGCTTGAATCATCTGCGAACTGGGTTAGCCCACTTGGGCACGCGTGTGGATATTCCGTCAAGTCAGACGGCAGGAAGGTGGCTTGCTCCTGGCGTCTCGACGATTGGTCCGATTGGTCTCGTACGGATTTCGGAGAGACGGCCGGCCGACATAGCGAGATTGTCAGTGGGAATGGCCTTGGCGACATTGTTGGATGGGCATCAATCCATCCTACGGAAAATGGACAAGATCACTTTCGACCTGCAATTTGGTTTGCTGATGTCGGAGGTACGATAGTAACCAATAGTCCAGAGGAATGGTGGGGGAGCGCGATCGGTATAAATAAAAACAAGGTGGGTTTGATCAAACTTCAGAAAAATAATGGATTGACGTGTACATTTTTGTGGAAGGACTGCAAACTGGAGTTTGCAGGAAGTCCGTTCAACAAATTTATTTCTATAGAGCCAAAATTGATTATGGACGATGACTCGATTGTGTGTGTGGTTGAAGACGAAAATCGGAAAAGTTACCTCTATCGAAGATACAACGATGGAAAGTGGATTCCGAATTTTGAGCACCACTGCAACACACATGTCGCTTGCGTAGGAACTGATCTTGGTTGTGCCGGTATCACCGTGGTAGATGGCTTTAGGCTTCCTTGGATCAAGGAATTCAATGCAGTGGCAAAAATGCTTCCAGCGTTTGAAGGACACCACCACTATATTTGCTCAGTTTCGGCCGAAAAAATAGCTGTGGGTTATGCGTGGGCCGACCACTGCGTTCATCCTCTTATTTGGATTCCGGCAGGATTGCCTAGAGCTTCAAACCTTACCTGAACCGGGCCTCACTCCCGTGCGGTAGCCACCGCACCGCCTTTGCGAGCCAAAATCAATGTCTTGTTAAATTCGGCACGCGGGGCGCTCACTCGCGCCCGGCGTCGCCTTCCCGCGCCGCGATCCGCGCACGGATGCGGCGCACCATCAGCCAGACCAGCCCCACGACCGGCAGCGTCAGCGCAGCGAGCAGCGCCGTCTTGGACATCCCGAACCGCTCGCCCACCGGCCCGAGCACTCCGGCGGCGAGGTTGACCGCGTAGTAGCTGATCGCGACCACCGACAGCCCCTCGACGGTTTCCTGCAACCGCAACTGCAACGCCGCCCGCTGGTCCATTGCCCGCAGCACTTCGACGTTCTGCGCCTGATTGGCGACGTCGACCCGCGTGCGGAGCAGGTTCGACGCCCGCTCGGCGCTGGCCGACAGCTCGTTCAGCCGCGCCTTCGCCGACCGGCAGGTCCGCATCGCCGGTTCGTAGCGCCGCATCATGAACTCGCCGAACAGCTGCCGCCCGCCGACCCGCTCCTCGCGCAGCACCTGGATGCGCTGGTTGACGAGCGCCTCGTAGGCCTCGGCCGCGCCGAAGCGGAACGCCGTCGTCGAAGCCAGATACTCGATCTCGGCCGCCATCTTCAGCAATTGATCGAGCGTCTCGCGCTCGTGGCCGCTCTGGGCCGCCATCTCCGCGACGATCTCGGTCAGCGCGCGATCCAGCCGCGCCACCGCGGTCGCCACCGCCCGCGCCTGCGGCAGCGCCAGCATCGACATCGACTTGTAGGTCTCGATCTCCAGCAGCCGCTGGATGATCCGCCCCAGCCGGCGCTGGCCGATCCCGGGCCGCGCCAGCACCGCCATCCGGCTGTGGCCGTTCTCGTCGATGCGGAAATCCGCGGCGATGATCGCGTCCCCGTCGAGCACCTGCGCGACGGCGAGGCTCTCGGGCACGAACCAGCGGTAGATATCGGTCTCGACCAGCTCGGCGGTGCGTTCCGGGGGCGCGCTCTCGACCCGCACGATGCACGACGTCACCACCGTCCCCGGCGACGAAGCCAGCCAGTCGCGCGGGAACAGATTGAACAGCGCGCCCGAGAACGGCGGATCGGACACCTCGTCGGCGAAGATCGTGTAGGTGACGAACTCGGTGTGCATCTCCCATTTCAGCGTGCCGCGCCCGAGTTGCCCGGAATAATGGTTCGCCCCCGGCGCCGGATGCGGCGCGCCGAAGCGGTCGAGCAGTTCGATCAGATGCGCGAGATCGCGCCCCTTGTCCCGTTCCGCCGCCCCGTCGGGGTTCTTGATCGCCAGATGCACGGCCCGACACGGCGCGGTGATCTCCGGAAACGGCCGTGCATGCAGCTCGTTGGCGAGCCGGTACCGGTTGGCATGATCGGCGATCGGGAGCTGGGCCATGGCGTCTCCGGCGGCCGGTTGGCCCCACGCGACATGTCCGCGCCCGACCCCCGCCGCGTCAAGGCCCCGCGCGTGGCGCAGCGCAGTATGACGGCGCCGCAACAGACGGTTCTGTGCAAGAGTTATTAACAAAAACAAAGGCTTGCGTCGATAACGGACTGTTATGCGCCGCTTCTTCGATGTCTCAGCCGTGGTCGGACGGTTGCAGGCTCCTCGGCTGGGGCGCCTCGGGCGCGAAATCGATGTCCTCCAGCCGCCGCGCCCGCAGGCTCGCCCGCTCGGTCGAGACCTTGATCTCCGCCAGATCCTGCGCCGCCTGCCCGAAATGCCGGTCGAGGTTCCCCACCCGCCCGGCCAGCCGCTCCAGATCCTTGCCGAGCAGCCCGAGCTCGCGCCGGATCGCATGCGCCTCGGCCTTCAGCCGCGCGTCTTTCAGAACCGCCCGAAGCGTGGTCAGCGTCGCCATGCAGGTCGTCGGCGACACGATCCAGACCCGCATCGCGAACCCCTCCCGCACCAGCTCCCCGAAATTCGCATGCAGTTCCGCATAGACCGCCTCGGACGGCAGGAACATCAGCGCCCCTTCGGCCGTCTCCCCGTCGATCACGTACTTCTCCGCGATGCTGCGCATATGCGCCCGCACCGCGCCGCGCATCCTTCGCTGCGCGTCCAGCGTCTCCGCGGGCGTCTTCGCCGCCCGCAGCGCCTCGTAGCCTTCCAGCGGAAACTTCGCGTCGATGGCGATCGGACCGGGCGGATGCGGCAACCTGATCAGGCAATCGACCCGCTTGCCGTTCGACAGGACCGCCTGGAAATCGACGGCGTCCGGCGGCAGCGCCTTCGTGACGATGTCCCGAAGCTGGATCTCGCCAAACGCGCCCCGCGTCTGCTTGTTCGACAGGATGTCCTGCAACCCCAGCACATCGCCCGACAGCTTCTCGATCTTGATCTGCGCGCGGTCGATCGCCTCCAGCCGCGCCTGCAGCTCGCCCAAGGACCGCGCCGTTCGCAGCGAACTGACCCCCAGGCTCTCGCCCATCGCCCTCGACACCTCGCCGAGCCGCGCCTCGACCGTCTCGACCATTCGCGCCTGCGACGCCGCCTGCACCTCGACCACCTGCTTCAGACCGCCATAAAGCTGATGTTGCCCGTCGTTCAACGCTCTCACCGCGCCACCCATCCGCCGCGCGGCGCCAATGACCGAAATCAGCAGCCACACAGCGAACGCCGCGCCGAGCCCAGCGGCCCAGACCCGCGGATCGTCGGCCGCGACCGCCCAATCGGCGACGTCGATCATCGCCGCCCGAACAGCCGCTCGATATCGGCGAGCTTGAGCTCGATGTAGGTCGGGCGGCCGTGGTTGCACTGGCCCGAGAACGGCGTCGCCTCCATGGCCCGCAGCAGCGCGTTCATCTCGTCGGCGTTCATCCGCCGTCCCGCCCGTACCGACCCGTGGCACGACATCCGGCTCAGCACCGCATCGAGCCGCGCCTCCAGCCCGGACCCCTCGTCGGCCAGCGCGTCCGCCACGTCCGCCAGCAGCCGCCGCCCGTCCGCCTGCCCGAGCGCTGCGGGCGTCTCGCGCAGACAGAGCGCGGCGCCCCCGAACGGCTCGAACACCAGCCCCAGCGCCGCCAGTTCGCCCGCAGCCGCGACGAGCCGGGCGCGGGCCTCGGCGTCGAGCTCGACGATGTCCGGGATCAGCAGCATCTGCGACGCGACTCGCCCGCCAGCCCGCTGGGCCTTCAGCCGCTCGTAGACCAGCCGCTCGTGGGCGGCGTGCTGGTCGACGATGACGATGCCGTCCGCGGTCTGCGAAATGACATAGGTCGCATGCACCTGCCCCCGCGCCACGCCCAGCGCCGCCGTGCCTGGGGGGGGAAGCCCCTCCTCAGGCCCAAACGGGCCTTCGTCGGGGCTGTCGGGTGGGTCCACCCTCCCGGACCACCCCAGCGGC
>JBBRUZ010000052.1:0-16536 GCA_038247355.1 Rhodobacterales bacterium | reverse complement strand
TGTTGTGATGCCCGACGATCCCGCCAGCATATTTATAATTTTCTTTTCGTGCATATCCTGGCGCCCGCTCGCCTACAGGCGCCATTTTGTGCACGACATGCGCGAGGAACTGCAGAACGTGGATCGACGTTTGTCCAATCTCGAAGAAGGGCAGGCGCTGATGAACCGTCGGCCCGACAGGCTGGACGATCGCGTAACCCGGATCGAGAAACGGCTCGATCTCGTGGAGGGATGACATGAGCGACGACCTGCGCAAGCTGATGATCGATGACGTCGAGGTGGAGGTCCCGCCGCAAATGACGCTGCTGCAGGCCTGCGAGGTCGCCGGCGTCGAGATCCCGCGGTTCTGCTACCATGAGCGGCTCAGCATCGCGGGCAATTGCCGGATGTGCCTGGTCGAGGTGGTCGGCGGCCCGCCCAAGCCGACTGCGTCCTGTGCGGTGCAGGTGAAGGACCTGCGCCCCGGTCCGGAGGGCCAGCCGCCGCGCGTCCGGACCCGCTCGCCGATGGTCAAGAAGGCGCGCGAGGGGGTGATGGAGTTCCTGCTGATCAACCATCCGCTCGATTGCCCGATCTGCGATCAGGGCGGCGAGTGCGACCTGCAGGACCAGGCGATGGCCTATGGCGTCGATTTCAGCCGCTACCGCGAGCCGAAACGCGCGGCGGTGGACCCGGACCTCGGACCGCTGGTCGACACCCAGATGACGCGCTGCATCTCCTGCACCCGCTGCGTGCGGTTCATAACGGAAGTCGCCGGCGTGCCGGAGATGGGCCAGACCGGGCGCGGCGAGGACAGCGAGATCACGTCGTATCTCGGCGCGATGCTTACGAGCGAACTGCAGGGCAACGTCATCGACCTTTGTCCGGTGGGGGCGCTGACCTCGAAGCCCTACGCGTTCACCGCCCGGCCCTGGGAGTTGCGCAAGACCGAGTCGATCGATGTGATGGACGCGCTCGGCTCGAACATCCGGGTCGACGCCAAGGGGCGCGAAGTGATGCGGATCCTGCCGCGCAACCACGACGGCGTGAACGAGGAATGGCTGGCGGACCGCTCGCGCTTCGTCTGGGACGGGCTGCGGCGCCAGCGGCTGGATCGCCCGTATCTGCGCGTGGCCGGGCGGTTGCGCCCCGCAACCTGGTCCGAGGCTTTCGCCGCGATTGGCGACCGCGTGGCGGGCAAGCGCGTCGCGGCGCTAGCCGGGGATCTCGCGTCCGCCGAAGCGATCTATGCGCTCAAGCACGTGACCGCGCGGCTGGGCGGCGTGACCGAATGCCGGCTCGACGGCGCGAAGCTTCCGGCCGGAAACCGCTCGGCCTATGTCGGCACGGCGGCGATCGAGGACATCGACGCGGCGCGGCACGTCTTTTTGATCGGCGCCAACCCGCGCGCCGAGGCGCCGGTGCTGAACGCGCGCATTCGCAAGGCCTGGCTGCGGGGCGCGGAGGTCTGCCTTGTCGGTCGGGACGTCGATCTGACGTATGGATTTCGGTACTGCGGCCCCGGCCGCGCGGCGCTCGCGATGTTGCTCGACGCCGACCATTCCGCGATGTGCGAGGAGCCGTCGATCGTGATCGTCGGTCAGGGCGCGCTGACCGGGACGGACGGCGATGCGGTCCTCGGCGCTGCGATGGCGCTGGCGGAGCGGACCGGGTCGACGTTCCTCGTTCTGCACACTGCGGCGTCGCGGGTGGCGGCGATGGATCTGGACTTCACCACGGACGGCGGAGTGGACGCTGCGCTGACGAACGCCGAGGTGGTCTACGCGCTCGGGGTCGACGAGATCGACATCGCGCCGGGGCCGTTCGTGATCTACCAGGGCAGCCACGGCGACCGGGGAGCGCATCGCGCCGACGTGATCCTGCCCGGCGCGACCTACACCGAGGAATCGGGCATCTTTGTCAACACCGAAGGTCGGCCGCAGATGGCGAACCGCGCGGCCTTTCCGCCCGGCGAGGCGCGGGAGAACTGGGCCATCCTGCGCGCGCTCTCGGCGGAACTCGGCGCCGCCCAGCCGTTCAACTCGCTGGCTGAACTGCGGGCGCGGATGTTCCGGACCGTCCCGCACTTCGGCCAGATCGACGTCGTGCCGGAAAACCAATGGACGCCCCTGTCGCGGGGCAATATGACCGGCGCAGACTTCGGCGGCACGGCGCAGGATCACTATCTGACCAATCCGATCGCGCGGTCGAGCGAAGTCATGGCGCAGATGTCGCGGCTCGCGAGCGGTCGCGCGCCGGCGATGGCGGCGGAGTAGCAGATGTTCGACACCGGTCTCGGGCTCTTCGTCCTGATCCTTGCGCAGTGTCTGCTGGTGTCGATCGTCGTGCTGGTCAGCCTCGCTTTCCTGATGTACGCCGACCGCAAGGTCTGGGCGGCGGTCCAGCTGCGCCGTGGCCCGAACGTCGTCGGTCCGTGGGGGTTGCTCCAGTCCTTCGCGGATTTCCTGAAGTACATCGTCAAGGAGATCGTCGTCCCTGCCGGCGCCGACAAGACGCTGTTCTTCCTCGCGCCGATGATTTCCTTCGTGCTGCCGGTGATCGTCTGGGCGGTGATCCCCTGGTCGGAGGGATGGGTGATCTCGGACATGAACGTCGGGATCCTGTTCATCTTCGCGATCTCGAGCCTGCACGTCTATGCGATCATCATCGGCGGCTGGGCGTCGAACTCCAAGTATCCGTTCCTCGGCGCGTTGCGTTCGGCGGCGCAGATGATCTCCTACGAGGTTTCGATCGGGCTGATCATCGTCGGCGTGCTGGTCTCGACCGGTTCGCTGAACCTGACGCGGATCGTGATGGCGCAGGACGGCGGCTGGGGGCTGCTGAGCTGGTACTGGCTGCCGCATTTTCCCATGGTGGTGCTGTTCTTCATCTCGGCGTTGGCCGAGACCAACCGCCCGCCGTTCGACCTGCCCGAGGCGGAGGCGGAACTGGTGGCCGGCTATCAGGTCGAGTATTCGTCGACGCCGTTCCTTTTGTTCATGATCGGCGAGCTGATGAGCGTGTTCTTCATGTGCGCGCTGATGACGCTGCTGTTCTTCGGCGGCTGGCTGTCGCCGATCCCCGGGCTGCCCGACGGCGCGCTGTGGATGTTCGGCAAGATGGTGGCGGTGTTCTTCGTCATCGCCATGGTCAAGGCGATCACGCCGCGCTATCGCTACGACCAGCTGATGCGGATCGGCTGGAAGGTGTTCCTGCCTCTGTCGCTTGGATGGGTGGTGCTGGTGGGACTGTTCGCGCAGTACGGCTGGTTCTGGGGCGCTTATCAGCGCTGGATTGTGGGAGGCTGACATGGCGATGACGTACCAGCGGGCGGCGAGGTACTTCCTGCTGTTCGACTTCATCGGCGGCTTTGCGCTCGGCATGAAGTATTTTTTCAAGCCCAAGGCGACGCTGAACTATCCGCACGAAAAAGGTCCGCTTTCGCCCCGGTTTCGCGGCGAACACGCGCTCCGCCGCTACGCCAACGGCGAGGAACGCTGCATCGCCTGCAAGCTGTGCGAGGCGATCTGTCCGGCGCAGGCGATCACGATCGACGCGGAGGCGCGCGAGGACGGGTCGCGCCGGACCACGCGCTATGACATCGACATGACGAAGTGCATCTATTGCGGCTTCTGCCAGGAGGCCTGCCCGGTGGACGCCATCGTCCAGGGCCCGAACTTCGAGTTCGCCACCGAGACGCGCGAGGAGCTGTTTTACGACAAGGCCAAGCTGCTGGCGAACGGCGATATCTGGGAGCCGGAGATCGCGCGCAACCTCGAGCTTGACGCGCCGTATCGCTGAGGGAATCCCGATGGCGTTTTCCGTCCTGGCCTTCTACTTTTTTGCGGTCACCGCCGTCACTTCGGGGTTACTGGTCGTGGTCGCCCGAAATCCGGTGCATTCGGTGCTCTGGCTCATCCTGGCGTTCTTTTCCGCGGCGGGGCTTTTCGTGCTGCTCGGGGCCGAATTCGTCGCGATGCTGATGCTGATCGTCTATGTCGGCGCGGTTGCTGTGCTGTTTCTTTTCGTCGTGATGATGCTCGATGTCGATTTCGCCAAGCTGAAGGAGGGGATGGCCGCTTATCTGCCGGTCGGCCTGCTGATCGGGGTCGTGCTGCTGGTCCAGCTCGGTTTCGCGTTCGACGCGTGGGAGACGTCGGAGCTCGCGATGAGCCAGCGCGCCGCGATCACGCCGCCTGCGGGCGCGGTGGAAAACACCGCGGCGCTCGGAATGCTGATCTACACGAAGTACGTCTTTCTGTTCCAGTCCGCCGGCCTGATCCTGCTCGTCGCGATGATCGGGGCCATCGTGCTGACGCTGCGCAAGCGCGTCGGCGTAAAGCGCCAGGACGTGCTGGCTCAGATGGGCCGCGACCCGAGCACGGCCATCGAGCTTAAGGACATAAAGCCGGGGCAGGGAATATGATCGGGCTCAGCCACTACCTGACCGTCGCCGCGATCCTGTTCGTGACGGGCATCCTCGGGATTTTCATCAACCGCAAGAACGTCATCGTCATCCTGATGTCGATCGAGCTGATGCTGCTGGCGGTCAACATCAATCTGGTGGCGTTCTCGGCGCATCTGGGCGATCTGGTGGGGCAGGTGTTCACGCTGTTCGTGCTGACGGTCGCCGCAGCCGAGGCCGCCATCGGGCTGGCGATCCTCGTCTGTTTCTTTCGCAACTCGGGAACGATCGCGGTCGAGGACATCAACGTGATGAAGGGCTGAGCCGATGCCGACGATCATCCTGTTCGCCCCGCTTGTCGGCGCGCTCCTCTGCGGGTTCGGCTACAGATGGCTCGGCGAGAAGCCGGCGATGATCGTCGCGACCGGCCTGCTGTTTGTCGCCTGTCTGCTGTCGTGGGTCGTGTTTTTCACGTTCCACGGCGAGACGGAGAGCGTGCAGCTCTTCGCCTGGATCGAATCCGGCACGCTGGCGGTCGACTGGGGGATTAGGCTCGACCGGCTGACGGCGGTCATGCTCGTCGTCGTCACCACCGTCTCGGCGCTCGTCCATCTGTACAGTTTCGGCTACATGGACCATGACGACAACTGGAAGCCCGGCGAGAGTTACAAGCCGCGGTTTTTCGCGTATCTGTCGTTTTTTACTTTCGCGATGCTGATGCTGGTGACTGCCGACAACCTGCTGCAGATGTTCTTCGGCTGGGAGGGGGTTGGCGTCGCCTCGTATCTGCTTATCGGGTTCTATTACCGCAAATCCTCCGCCAATGCCGCCGCCATCAAGGCCTTCGTCGTCAACCGGGTCGGCGATTTCGGCTTCCTGATGGGCATTTTCGCGATCTACATGCTGGTCGACAGCGTCGCCTTCGACGACGTGTTCGCCGCGGCGCCCAGCTTTGCCGAGACCCAGCTCCGGTTCCTGTGGCGCGACTGGAACGCCGCCGAAGTGATCTCGGTGCTGCTGTTCGTCGGGGCGATGGGCAAGTCGGCGCAGTTGTTCCTGCACACGTGGTTGCCGGACGCGATGGAGGGGCCGACGCCGGTGTCCGCGCTGATCCATGCGGCGACGATGGTGACGGCGGGGGTGTTCCTCGTCTGCCGCATGTCCCCGGTGCTGGAGTGGGCGCCGGGCGCGCTGACGTTCATCACCTTCATCGGCGCATCGACGGCGTTCTTCGCCGCGACGGTCGGGCTCGTGCAGAACGACATCAAGCGGGTGATCGCGTATTCCACCTGCTCGCAGCTCGGATACATGTTCGTGGCGGCCGGGGTCGGCGCCTATCCGGCGGCGATGTTCCACCTGTTCACCCACGCGTTCTTCAAGGCGATGCTGTTCCTTGGCGCCGGCTCGGTGATCCACGCGATGCACCACGAGCAGGACATGCGCAACTACGGCGGCTTGCGCAAGAAAATCCCGATGACCTTCTGGGCGATGATGATCGGCACGCTCGCGATCACCGGCGTCGGCATTCCGCTCACCCACATCGGCTTCGCCGGTTTCCTGTCGAAGGACGCGATCGTAGAAAGTGCCTGGGCCGGGTCCAACCCTGCCGCCGGTTACGCCTTCTGGATGCTGGTGCTTTCGGCGCTGATGACCAGTTTCTACAGCTGGCGGCTGATGTTCCTGACGTTCTTCGGCGCGCCGCGCGGCGACCACCACACCCACGACCATGCCCACGAGAGCCCGCGCACGATGCTGGCGCCGCTGGCCGTGCTGGCGCTGGGGTCGATCTTCGCGGGCATGATCTGGTATGGCGACTTCTTCGGTCACCACTACGAGGAATGGTTCGGGACCGCGATCTTCTTCGGCCCGGAGAACCACACGATCCACGACGCGCACGAGGCGCCGGCCTGGGTGAAGGCTTCGCCCTTCGTCGCGATGGCGGTCGGCTTTTCCATCGCCTACGTCTTTTACATCGTCAATCCGGCTATGCCGAAGGCGCTCGCGGCGCAGCAGCGCGGCCTCTACGCGTTCCTGTTGAACAAATGGTACTTCGACGAGCTTTACGACCGCATCTTCGTGCGGCCGACGTTCTGGCTCGGTCAGATGCTGTGGAAGAAAGGCGACGGTGCGACGATCGACGGCGGCATAAACGGGCTGGCGCTCGGGTTCATTCCGTACGTGACGCGCCTCGCCGGGCGGGCGCAGTCGGGATACGTCTTTCACTACGCCTTCGCGATGGTGATCGGATTGCTCGCGCTGACCCTCTGGCTCGGCCTGCGGAGCGCCGGCTGACATGGACAACCTGCTGTCGCTGATCACCTTCCTGCCGCTGATCGGCGCCTTCGTGCTGCTGGTGTTCCTGCGCGGAGAGGACGCGGCGGCGCAAGGCAACGCGAAGCTGCTCGCGCTGTTCACCACCTCGGCGACGTTCCTGTTGTCGTTGTTCGTCATCATCGGGTTCGAGCCGGGCGACACCGGGTTCCAGTTCGTCGAGGAGATGCCCTGGCTCGGCGGGCTCACCTACAAGATGGGCGTTGACGGTATTTCGGTGCTGTTCGTGATGCTGACGACGTTCCTGATGCCGATCGTCATCGGCGCCTCCTGGCATGTCGAGAGCCGCGTCAAGGAGTACATGATCGCCTTCCTCGTACTCGAGACGTTGATGCTCGGGGTGTTCTGTGCGCTCGATCTGGTGTTGTTCTACATCTTCTTCGAGGCGGGGCTGATCCCGATGTTTTTGATCATCGGGATATGGGGCGGCAAGGAGCGGATCTACGCCGCGTTCAAGTTCTTCCTTTATACGTTCCTCGGCTCGGTGCTGATGCTGGTCGCGATGATCGCGATGTGGATGGCGGCCGGCACGACCGACATACCCACGTTGCTGACGCATCAGTTCAGTTCGGACCCGCTGACCGTGCTCGGGATAACGATCGTCGGCGGCGTGCAGACACTGATGTTTCTCGCGTTCTTCGCGAGCTTCGCGGTGAAAATGCCGATGTGGCCGGTCCACACCTGGTTGCCCGACGCCCATGTGCAGGCGCCGACAGCGGGTTCGGTGGTGCTCGCGGCGATCCTGCTCAAGATGGGCGGCTACGGTTTCCTGCGGTTCTCGATCCCGATGTTTCCGGTGGGGTCGATGGTGATGCAGGACTTCGTGTTCCTGCTCTCGGTCATCGCCATTATCTACACCAGCCTCGTGGCGCTGGTGCAGGAAGACATGAAAAAGCTGATCGCCTATTCTTCGGTCGCGCATATGGGGTTCGTCACGATGGGCATATTCGCGCTGAACCAGCAGGGGATGGATGGGGCGATCTTCCAGATGATCAGCCATGGCTTCATTTCCGGGGCGCTGTTCATGATCGTCGGCGTCATCTACGACCGGATGCACACGCGCGAGATCGCGGCCTATGGCGGCCTCGTGATCCGTATGCCGGTGTTCGCGCTGATCTTCATGCTGTTCACGATGGGCAACGTCGGGCTGCCCGGCACCAGCGGCTTCGTCGGCGAGTTCCTGACGCTGGCCGGCGCATTCCAGACCAACAGCTGGGTCGCGTTCGGCGCGGCCTTCGGCGTGATCCTGTCGGCGGCCTATGCGCTGTGGCTCTATCGCCGCGTGGTCTTTGGCGACCTGATCAAGGGCGGTCTGAAGACGATCGAGGACATGGACCGCCGCGAGAAGCTGCTGTTCGCGCCGCTGGTCGCGATGACGCTGCTGCTCGGCGTCTATCCGTCCCTCGTGCTCGACGTGATCGGGCCGTCGGTGACGGCGCTGGTCGATCAGACCGAGACCGCGCTGGCCGCCCGGGCCACCGCGCTCGCGCAGAACTGACGGGGGCGCGCAATGCTCATCGAGAACCTCGCCGTCGTCGCCCCCGAACTGGCGCTCGCCGTGGCCGCGATGGCGTTGCTGATGTGGGGCGCGTTCAGTCCGCGCGACCCGAGCGGCTCGGTGCTCTGGGTCGCGACGGGCGTGCTGGTCCTGGCCGGGCTCTGGGTGGGTTTCCAGCCGGAGGGCGCGCAGACCGCGTTCGACGGCTCGTTCGTTTCGGACGGGTTCGCGCGCTTTGCGAAGGTGCTGATCCTGTTCGGCGGCGCCGCGACGCTGGCGCTGAGCCGCGACTACCTCGCGCGCCACGATATCCTGAAGTTCGAGTATCCGGTGCTGATCCTGCTCGCGACGGTGGGCATGCTCGTCATGGTCTCGGCGCGGGATCTGATCGTGCTCTACATGGGGCTGGAGCTGCAGTCGCTGGCGCTCTACGTCATCGCGGCCTTCCGTCGCGACAGCGCGCGGTCGACCGAGGCGGGCTTGAAGTACATCGTGCTCGGCGCGCTGTCCTCGGGCCTGCTGCTCTACGGCGCCTCGCTGACCTACGGTTATTCCGGCACCACCGCCTTCGCCGGGATCGCCGCCGCCGTCGGCGGCGCCCCCCTGTCGCTCGGGCTTATCTTCGGCCTCGTCTTCCTCTCGGCCGGGATGGCGTTCAAGGTCTCGGCCGCGCCGTTCCACATGTGGACGCCCGACGTCTACGAAGGCTCGCCGACGCCGGTCACAGCGTTCTTCGCCACGGCGCCCAAGGTCGCGGCGGCGGCGATGTTCGCGCGCATCCTGTTCGACGCCTTCGGCGGCGCAGTCACCGACTGGCAGCAGATCCTCGCCTTCCTCTCCGTCGCCTCGATGTTCCTCGGCGCGGTCGCGGCGATCGGCCAGCGCAACATCAAGCGGCTGATGGCCTATTCCTCGATCGGCCACATGGGCTTCGCGCTGATGGGCCTCGCCGCGGGCACCGAACAGGGGGCGCAGTCGCTGCTGATCTATCTCGCGATCTACGTCACGATGAACGTCGGGGTGTTCGCGTTCATCCTCAACATGGAAAAGGACGGCAAGACGGTCACCGACATCGGCGCGCTCGGCCTCTACAGCCAGGTGCATCCCGCCCGCGCCGCGTGCCTCGCCGTGCTGATGTTCTCGCTCGCGGGCGTGCCGCCGCTGGTCGGATTCTTCGGCAAGTTCTACGTGCTCGTCGCCGCCATCAACGCCGGGCTCGTCTGGCTCGCCGTGGCGGGGGTGATCGCGAGCGTCATTGGCGCGTTCTACTACCTGCGCATCGTTTACCTGATGTATTTCGGCGAAGCGGTCGAAGGTCTCGACGGCACGATGCCGGCGCTGCACTGGGGCTTTCTCGGGGCGTCGGCCACCGCGATGGTCGTTGGGATCGTAAATCTGTTCGGGGTTGAAACCATCGCCGCCGTCGCCGCATCCACACTGTTCCCGTAGCGGATGGCCACCTGGCCCCCCGGAACGTCGCGCGAAATTCACGACGAGCTCGACAGCACGAACGCCGAGGCCCTGCGGCGTGCGCGCGCCGGCGCCGCGTGCCCGCTCTGGGTGCTGGCGTTGCGACAGACCGCCGCTCGAGGTCGCCGGGGCCGCGACTGGATGATGGCGCCAGGCAACTTCGCCGCGTCCCTGATGATGCGCCCGATGGCCCCGCCCGCGGGGGCCGCGCTGCGCTCGTTCGTCGCGGCGCTGGCGCTCGACGACGCGCTCGTCGCCGCGACGGGCCGCCCCGACCTGCTGGCGCTGAAATGGCCGAACGACGTGCTGCTCTCGGGCGGCAAGCTCGCGGGCATCCTGCTCGAGACCGGCGGCGCGCCGGTCGGCCCGATGGCGCTGGTCGTGGGCTTCGGCGTCAACCTCGCCGCAGCCCCGGACGCAGCCGCGCTCGAACCCGGCGCGCTCGCCCCGGTGAGCCTCCTCGAGGCGACCGGCGTGCGTGTTTCGCCGCAGGACTTCCTCGACCTGCTCGCGCCCGCCTTCGACCGGTGGGAGCGGCGGTTGCTGACGCAGGGCTTCGGCCCTGTCAGGGACGCGTGGCTCGGCCGCGCCGCACGCCTGGGCGAACCCGTCACCGCCCGCCTGCCAGGTCGTGTGATCGAGGGCCGGTTCGAGACAATCGACGTCACCGGCGCGTTGGTGCTCGCCACCGATGCGGGGCGCGTCACGCTGCCGGCCGCCGACGTGCATTTCACCGAAATCTCAGCTCCTGCGCCCGCCCATGCTGCTCGCGATTGACGTCGGCAACACCAACGCCGTATTCGCGCTGCACGACGGCCAGCGCGTCGTCGGCGAGTGGCGGTGCCGAACCGAGCGCCAGCGCACCGCCGATGAATACTTCGTCTGGCTGAAGCAGCTGATGGAATTCGCCATGATCGAGAACCGCGTCAGTTCCGTGATCGTCTCCTCGGTCGTGCCGCAGGTGCTGTTCAACCTTCGCGTGCTCGCCGACCGCTACTTCAACACGCGCGCCAAGGTCGTGGGCCGGCCGGACGTCAAGTTGCCGGTCGCCGTGCGCGTCGATCCTTCCGCCAGCGTCGGCGCCGACCGGCTCGTGAACACCGTCGGCGCCTTTGACAAGTATGGCCCAAATCTGATCGTCGTCGATTTCGGCACCGCCACGACGTTCGACGTGGTCGGCCATGACGGCGCGTACGAGGGCGGGGTGATCGCGCCCGGCGTCAACCTGTCGCTGAAGGCGTTGCACGACGCCGCCGCGGCGCTGCCGTTCATCGACGTGACCAAACCCTACCACGTCGTCGGCAAGAACACGATCGCCTGCATGCAATCGGGCATCTTCTGGGGCTATGTCGGTCTGATCGAGGGCCTCTGCGCCCGCATCCGCGCCGAGTACGGCCTGCCCATGAAAGTCATCGGAACCGGGGGCCTGTCCACCCTCTTTGCGCAAGGGACAGACGTGCTGCAGATCATCGATCCGGGCCTGACCATTCACGGTCTCGTCCTGATCGATGCATTGAACAAGGAGTAGACGCGACATCATGGCGAAACCTGACCGGCTGGTCTTCCTCGCGCTCGGCGGCGCGGGCGAGATCGGCATGAACATGTATATCTACGGCTTCGGGCCGGCGGGCGCCGAGCGTTTCATCATGGTGGACGCCGGCGTGACCTTTCCGAACATGGAAAGCTCACCCGGCGTCGATCTGATCATGGCCGACCCCGCATGGATCCAGGCCCGCGCCGACCGGCTCGAGGCGATCTTCATCACGCACGCGCACGAGGATCATGTCGGCGCGCTCGGGCATCTGTTTCACCGCCTGCAGGCGCCGGTCTACGCCCGTCGCTTCACCGCCGCGATCGCGCAGATGAAGATGGAGCGGTCCGGCCAGGACACCGCGATGGTGCGGCAGGCGCAGCCCTGGCCGCATGTGGTCCATGCCGGGCCGTTCACCGTCGGCTTCCTGCCGATCTCCCATTCGATCCCGGAGTGTTCGAGCCTCGTGATCGACACGCCCGCGGGCCGGGTGCTGCACACCGGCGATTTCAAGGTCGATCCGACGCCGATCGTCGGCGAGGGGTTCGACACGGAGGCGTTTCGCGCGATCGGCGACATGGGCGTGCGGGCGCTGGTGTGCGACTCGACCAACGTCTTTACGCTGACGCCCGGCCGTTCGGAGGCGACGCTGGCCCCTGCGATCGCGGAGCTGTTTCGCGAGGCCAAGGGGATGGTGGTCGCGACCACCTTCGCCTCCAACGTCGCGCGACTGAAGACGCTGGCCGAGGCGGGGCGGGCCGCGGGGCGCGAGGTGGTCGTGCTCGGCCGCGCGATGAACACCATGCTCAAGACCGCGCAGACCGCGGAAGTGCTCGACAAGTTCCCGCCGACCATCGATCCCCTCGACGCCGACGGCGTTCCGCGCGACCGCCTGCTGGTGCTCGCCACCGGCAGCCAGGGTGAGCGACGCGCGGCGAGCGCCCAACTCGCGGTCGGCAAGTTCATGGGGCTGGAGCTGCGGTCCGGCGACACGTTCCTGTTCTCGTCCAAGACCATTCCCGGCAACGAGGTCAGCGTCGCGCGCATCCTCAACCAGCTGAGCGAAAAGGGCGTGCGCACCATCGAGGACGATGGGCGATATCATGTCTCGGGCCACCCTAACCGGCCCGATCTGGTCGTGATGCACGATCTGATCCGGCCCGAGATCGTCGTGCCGATGCACGGCGAGCACCGGCATCTGGCGGCCCACGCCGAGCTTGCGTCCGAGCTCGGGCGCCCGAGCATCGTTGCGCCCAACGGCACGATGATCGAACTCGGCCCCGGCAAGCCGCGGGCGGTCGAGAGCATCGAGACCGGGCGGCTCTATCTCGACGGCGCCCAGCTGATCGGCTGGATGGACGGTGTGGTGCGCGACCGCATCCGGATGGCGCTGCGCGGCCATGTCACCGTCTCGATCCTGATCGACGAGGGCGGCCGTCCGCTCGGCGGCGCTTGGGTCGAATGCATGGGTCTGCCCGAGGCGCCGCGACTGCGCGACGGTCTCGCCGGGACGCTGGAGGCGGAGATCGACCGCGATCTGGCCCGGATGAAGCCCGCCGATCTCGCCTCCGACGACGCGGTCGAGGCGGCGGCGAACCGGACGGTCTCGCGGTTATGCAACGACAAGATCGGCAAGAAGCCGCTCTGCACGGTGATGATCAGTCGCCTCGAATAGGCGAGGCCCGGCACGGTATGCTGGCGGAGCGCCCCCGGCGTCTCCGTGGCGACGTTTCGCGCAAGGTGGAGAAGTGCGCCCGCTACAACCCGCGCCACGGCAGTTTCCGGATGCGCCGACCCGTCCGGGATAATTGTTCGACGCGAGTCGCACCCCGTTGCAGGTTTTGGAGGCCGTTTCAGCCCGGGGCTCTGGCGAAAGAAATGCCCGCCGACGACCCCGACCGAGCCGGCAACGTCCGAACGCTATCCCGAATAGGTCTCGTCGAGCGCATAGCCCGAGGAACGCACGGTCCGGATCGGGTCCCTGTCGCCGCGCCGGTTCAGCGCCTTGCGAAGCCGGCCGACGTGAACGTCGACGGTGCGGATCTCGACGTAGACGTCGTGCCCCCAAACCCGGTCGAGCAGCTGCTCGCGACTGAAGACGCGGCCGGGACGCTGCATCAGCACGTCGAGCAGCCGGAATTCGGTCGGGCCGAGATGGACGTCGCGCTTGCCGCGGCGCACACGGCACGACTGACGGTCGAGGACGATATCGGCGAAGGTCGCGACGTCGCCGGCGAGCGCGGGGGCGGTGCGGCGCAGCACCGCGCGCATCCGCGCCACCAGTTCGGACATCGAGAACGGTTTCGTCACGTAGTCGTCGGCGCCGACGTCGAGGCCGCGAACCCGGTCCTCCTCCTCGCCGCGGGCGGTCAGCATGATGACGGGGATCTCGCGGGTCTCCATACGCGCGCGCAACTGGCGACACAGCTCGATCCCCGAGACGTTGGGCAGCATCCAGTCCATCAGCACCAGATCGGGCTTGACCTCGTCGACCGCGATCAGCGCTTCGTCCCCATCCGCCGACGTGGATACGGTGAAGCCTTCCTTTTCGAGGTTGTAGGCGAGCAGGTGGCTGATCGCCTCCTCGTCCTCGACCACAAGAACCTTGGCGCACATGTCGGGGCCTCCTTTGGGGGGCTTACTCGCGGATGAAGTCGATGCTGGACGGCTCGCCCTTGGGCCGGTCGTCGCCGAGCGTCTCTCCGGTCACCATGTAGTGGATCATTTCGGAGATATGCGTGGTGTGGTCGCCGATCCGTTCGAGGTTCTTGGCGAGAAACAGCAGATGCGCCCCGACCCCGATCAGCCGGCTGTCCTCGACCATGTAGGTGACGACCTCGCGAAAGATCGCGTTGTACATCTCGTCGATCTCGAAGTCCTGGTTCCATATCTGGATCGCCAGGTTCACGTCGCGCGAGGCATGGGCGTTCAGCACGTCGGTCAGTTGCGTCAGCGTCGCCCGGCCCATGCGCACGATCGAGCCGGTCAGCTTGAACTGGCGCGCCGAGGACAGCGGGATCGCCCGTTTGGCGATGTTCTTGGAAAGATCGCCGATCCGCTCCAGCGTCGCGGATATCTTCAGCGCCGAGATCAGCACGCGCAGGTCCGCGGCCATCGGCTGGCGCAGCGCGATGATCTTGACGACCTGCTCCTCGAGCGCGGCCTCGAGCGCGTCCAGCGCCTTGTCGCGCTCGATCACCGTACGCGCGAGCTTCGCGTCGCGCGTCTGCACCGATTCCAGCGCGTTGGACAGCAGCTCCTCGCAAAGCCCGCCCATTTCGGAGATTTTCGCCTGGACCTGGACGAGGTCCTCGTCGAAGCCCGATACGATATGCGACATTCCCACTCGACCTGTTGCCGGGCCCGCGCGACCCTGAGGATTCTACCGGTCCGAACCATCCGGACGTTTCGGCGAGTATAGCCTTGGCCGCGACATGACCATGTCAATTATGCGACAGTTTTGTGAATGCGGTCGAGTTCAGGCGGTGCGTCGGTCGGACATCGCCGGCACGACCGGCTTCTCGCTCGTCCGGTCAGTCCCGCCGCGCGGCAGCCAGACCGTGAAGGCGCTGCCTTTACCAACCGTCGAGACGATCTCGAGCCTGCCCTCGTGGCGATTGAGGATGTGCTTGACGATGGCGAGGCCGAGCCCGGTGCCGCCCTTGTTGCGGCTCGAGGACACGTTGACGCGGTAGAACCGTTCGGTGATGCGGTGCACGTGTTCGCGGGCGATGCCGGGTCCGTCGTCGGCGACCGTGACGCCGTGCCGATTGGGATGCGCCTTGCTCGGCGCCGCCGTGAACAGCCGGACCGTGCAGGCGGGGCCGGCGTATTTCATCGCGTTGTCGATCAGATTGGCGAAGACCTGCGCGAGTTGGTCGCGGTCTCCGAGCACGGTCGCCCCCGAGGGCGCGAGCTCGATCTCGAGGTTCAGGCCCTGCTGGCGCGCAAGCGGCGCGAGCGCCGAAGCGCTGTCGGCCGCGATCTGATTGAGCGACCATTCCTCACCCGGACGGTCGTGCTCGTTGAGCTCGATCCGGCTCAGCGACATCAGGTCATCGACCAGGCGCTGCATTCGCGCCGCCTCGCGTCCCATGATCCCGAGGAATTTCTCGCGCGCCGCCTCATCGTTGCGGGCATGGTTCTGCAGCGTCTCGATATAGCCGATGATCGAGGCGAGCGGCGTGCGGAGCTCGTGGCTGGCGTTGGCGATGAAGTCCGAGCGCAGCTGCTCGGCCCGACGCGCCTCGGTCCGGTCCTCGATCTGGACGATGACCTGCGCCTCCGGGCCGAAGGCGGCGTCGGCGGGCAGCAGCCCGACCCGCGCCTCGAAGAAGCGTTCGCGGCCCTGATGGGTGGTGAACTGGAAGCTGCGCTCGTCCTCGTCGGCGAGCGTCGCGCCGACCGCCTCGACGAAGGCCGGCGCCCGGATCAGGTTGGCGAAATGGACCCCCGGCTGCAACCGGGGCAGCGCCTTGTGCGCCGCCGGATTGGCGTAGGACACACGGCCGGTGCGCGCGATGATCAGCAGCGGCGACGGCAGCTTCTCGACAAGCGCGCGCGCCGAGGCGGACGAACGCTCGGGCTCGGATCGCGGCGGCGCCGGCGGCTCGCCGGCGGGCGGCGGCGGGTCGCGCCGGTGGAACGCGACCGCGACGATCAGCGCGCCGGCGCCGCCGAGCAAGAAGGCGAGGATCGGCGATACCGGCAGCGCCGCCGCCAGCGCCATTGCGGCCGCGACAGCGAACGCCAGAACGGAGATGCGCCATTTCGGCATGCCGAACATCCAGGTCGCTAGCGGAGGCGAAAGGCATATCAGCCCAGCGCCCGATCGGCCAGAAAGATTGCCTTCACTCCCCTGTCATATATCTAGTGGCTCAGGGGTCGTCGCGGAGACCGATCGTCATGATACGCTACGCGCTGCGCTGCGCCGATGGGCACAAGTTCGACAGCTGGTTCGCCTCGGGCGCGGACTTCGCCCGGCTGAGCGACGCGCGGATGCTCAGTTGCGCGGTTTGCGGCGATGCGGACGTCGAGAAGGACCTGATGGCGCCGGGCGTCAGACAGGCCGCCGAAGCCCCGTTGAGCGCGCCCGCAACGCCGTCCGAGCAGGCGCTGGCCGATCTGCGCCGCAGGATCGTCGCCGCCTCCGAGAACGTCGGGCGCGACTTCGCGGCGGAGGCGCGTCGCATCCACGACGGCGAGGCCCCCGCCCGCCCGATCATCGGCGAGGCGCACCCCGCCGAAGCGCGCGCCCTGATCGCGGACGGGGTGCCGATAGCCCCGCTGCCATGGTCGAGCCGCAAGGCGCATTGACGCGCC
>JBBRUZ010000051.1:0-16825 GCA_038247355.1 Rhodobacterales bacterium | reverse complement strand
GGTCGCGCTCGCTGGCGGCGCACCGCGGTCGAGGAGGCCCTCCCCGTCACCTGCCTGCCCTGGGACGACCGGCTGGAAATCCCCGAAGGCTGCACGCCCGACCTCGCCGCCCCGGACCACCCGGTGCTCGCGGGCCTGGGAACCGACTGGCCGCCGCTTCTCGGCGCCAACGAGGTCGAGGCGAAACCGGGCGCCGAGGTCATCGCGCGTCTGCCCGCCGATCAGGGCGGCCATCCGCTCCTCGTGCTCGGAACCCACGGCGCCGGGCGCGCCGCCGCCTGGACCAGCGACATCGGCCCGCACTGGCTGTCGCCCGAATTCTGCGCCTGGGACGGCTACGCCACGCTGTGGAAAAACCTCCTCGGCTGGCTCACGGCGCAGCGATGATCGCGGCCATTTCGTCCCGTGTCGGCATCGCCGGGAATGCGCCGGCGCGCCCGACCACCAGCGCCGCAGCCCGCGCCCCCGCGGTCAGCGCATCGCAGTCGATCCGCCACGCGCGCCCGCGCGCAACTGCAAGCGCAGCCCCGAGAAACGCGTCTCCCGCCCCGGTCGGATCGATCGCCGTCGTCGGCGCCGCGGCAATCCGCACCTCGCCATCGCGCCCCGACATCCGCGCGCCCTCCGCTCCCAGCGTCTCCACCACGGCGCCCGCCGCCGACACGATCGCTCCGTACGCCGCCGCCTCGTTTCGATTGAGGAAAAGCACATCGACGTTTTCGAACAGCCCGGCGAACGCAGGATCGACGGGCGAGGGATTGAACGCCACGGCCATCCCCAGCGCCTTTGCCGCGTCCACCGCCGCCCGCGTGGTCGCAACGGACAGATTGCCCTGCACCAGACACAGGTCCCCCGGCCCGGCGCCCGCCAGCGCGGCCCGCAGAACCTCCGGCGACAGCGCAAGCGCCGCCTCGCGCGTGGTCAGGATCGCATTTTCCGCAGCCCCGGCGACCAGAACCACCGACCAGTCCGTCGCGCAGCTCAGACGGACAAGCACGCTCCGGAGCGCCTCGCTCGCAAGCGCCGAAGCGACCGCATCCCCCCGTGCATCCTGCCCGAGCGCCGCGACCAATGTCACGGGAACACCGGCGCGCGACAGCACGACCGCCTGGTTTGCGCCCTTTCCGCCCAA
This sequence comes from Rhodobacterales bacterium, assembly GCA_038247355.1. Classification (GTDB taxonomy): domain Bacteria; phylum Pseudomonadota; class Alphaproteobacteria; order Rhodobacterales; family Rhodobacteraceae; genus Amaricoccus. The sequence goes on along the minus strand of JBBRUZ010000051.1, from coordinate 15,693 downwards.
CCCCTCCGGCCCGCGCCGCACATGCACCGACGCCCCCTGCGCGGGCAAAGCGGCCAGATACAGCGTCTCGTCCCAAGCCGCGTTGCCGAAGACGAAAACCCGTCTCTCCAAGGAACCACCACCTTGACCACGATCCCGGACCGCGCACCCGCGGCGATACGCGACATCTTCGGAACCGACAAGCCGCTGATAGGGGTCGTGCATTGTCCGCCGCTTCCCGGCAGCCCCCGCTACCGGGGCACGCCCATCGGCGAGATTTACGATGCGTGCCTGCGCGACGCGGACAGATACATGACCGGCGGTCTCTCGGGCATGATCATCGAGAACCACGGCGACGTCCCGTTCTCGAAGCCCGAGGATCTGACCCCGGAAACTGCGGCCTTCCTCAGCGTCGTCGCCGACCGGATCCGGACCGCCACGGCCGCGCCCCTGGGCGTCAACGTGCTTGCGAACGCCCCGATCCATGCGTTCGCTGTGGCCGTCGCCAGCGGCGCCGCATTCATCCGGGTCAACCAGTGGGCCAACGCCTATATCGCCAACGAAGGCTTCATGGAAGGCCGCGCCGCCGAGGCGATGCGCTACCGCAGCCTGCTCCGGGCCGAGCAAGTTCGCGTTTTCGCGGACAGCCATGTCAAGCATGGCGCCCATGCCATCACGGCGGACCGCGCCATCGTCGAGTTGACCCGCGACCTCGCGTTCTTCGATGCGGACGTCGTCATCGCCACCGGCCAGCGCACCGGGGACAGCGCGACCATGGCCGAAATCGACGAAGTCCGAAGCGCGACGGCGTTGCCGCTCCTCGTCGGGTCGGGCGTGACGGCGGCCAACGTCGCCTCGATCCTCGCCCGCACCGACGGCGTGATCGTCGCGTCCAGCCTCAAGGAAGGCGGCGTGTGGTGGAATTCGGTCTCCATCGAGCGCGTTCGCGCGTTCGTCAGTGCGGCGCGTTGATCGGAACTCGACCGTCTGCTCGCGTCATACGACAAGCACCTTCCACGAGCGCCTGATGCGACGCGGTCACGGTCCGGGTGTCCACGACATCGCGCGATGTGCACGCAACGACCGTCTTCGTCGTGGCGCGCGCGGCCTGTGCGGGCCACGCCAACCTCCGGGATGTTGCCGGGACGGGCGTGCCGAGCAGCGCCGACACGTTCCAGGCCGGGCGACGCGGGTGGTCGACGAGGTCACATTCTGGATAGCCCGCCGGATGTGCGCATCAGAGTCTGGGGTCTTGATGCGCCCGAAGCCGGCCAACCGGGCGGATCGGAGCGCAGCGAGCACCGTCTCGCGGCGTGACGACGTCGTCGGGGATCGGCCGGGTCAGTCGACAGGCGAGGTGACGGATGACGGGCCCGGGTCCTCTTTCCCGCCGCGGGCGACGATCCGCAACACGCCGTCGCGCAGCGGGCGCTGGAGCCCGAGGGCGTCGCTCGTCGAACCGTCAAGCCAGAGCTCGATTTCGTCCGCGTCGGTCAGGATCACGGGCATCGCCTTGGGATGAACCGCCGCGACCTCGGCGTTCGGCTCGGTCGTCAGGAACGCAAAGAGCTCGTTGGTCGTCTCGCCTTCCTTGAGTTTCCGCACCGATGTCCAGCGCGTCCAGATGCCGGCGAAGAAGCCGAGCGGCCTGGCCTCGTCGAAGGCGAACCACACTGGAGGACGCGAGCCGTCTGGCTGCGGCTCGTGCTCCGCGAAGCTCGTGAACGGCACGACGCACCGGTTCTCGGGCCCGAGCCATCGCCGCCAGTGCGGCGAGGTGGTATTCCTCACGTTCGTCACGCCCGGATCGGTCTTCTTTCCCTGGAGGGCAAACTGCGGCGACGGCATCCCCCAGCGCGCCATCACCAGCTCGCGGCCTTCCGTCCCGTTGCGCACGATCGGCGCGTGGTAGTCGGGGAAGATCCCGGGCAGCGGCGGCATGTTGCCCGACCGGTCGATCGGCGGATTGCGCGGGAAGAACCGGCGCACCGCGTCCTGTGGACGGGTCATGCTGTAGAGGTTGCACATGGCCGCAGAGTGGTCGCAGCCAGGCGACCTGTAAAGGCCAGGGCCACGTCCCGTAATGCATGTCGTCTTCGGCTCCCCCTATGCAGTTCTGCTGGACCAACGGCGTCTGCGCGCTAGCCCGAGAAGGTGACGGTCGCGCGGTGATGCCGTTTCGCCGCGAGCTCCTCGACGATGAACGCGGCAAGATCGCCCCGCGAGACCTGAGCGGCGCGCGGGACGCCTGCGGTGCTTGCTCTCCAGTCGCCCGTGGCAGGCGCGTCGGTCAGCGCCACCGGCTGGACGAGCACGAAATCGGCGTCGGACGCCTTCAGCAGGGCCTCCTGGCGCGCCTTGTCGGCCATCTGGTCGCGCAGGAACAGACGGAAATAGATCCTGAAGTACCACGGGGCCATCGCGCGGGTTTCGCCGACGCCGAACGCGCTGATCACCACGAGGCGAGCCGCCGCGCCCGTCTCCAGAGCCGCGAGGATGTTCCGCGTGCCAAGTTCGCACACCCGGCTCGAAGCGCTTCGGTGCGGACCGGGCAGCCAGTCGAACCGTCCCGGCCGCTCGCCGAGGCTGACGATCACGGCCGCATGCCCGGGCACTGCGCGCGCCACGTCCTCAGGGCGGACCGCGTCGCCGCCGACAAGGCGCAGCCCGGGCGCCGGGTCCAGACGCGCAGGATCGCGCGCGAAGGCCGTGACCTCGTGTCCCGCCGCCAGTGCGCGGGCGACGATCGCGCGCCCCGATCCGCCCGTCGCGCCGAACACGATGATCTTCATGCTTTCCGTCCTCTCGAGCGCGCCGCCTGAACCGCCGCTCATGCCGTCAGGATCGCAACCAGAATGACGATCAGGACCGAGTTGACGATGTGCAACACCTGCTCGATGTTCTGGGTCTGCAGATACTGCTTCCTGGCGAACCACGCCTCCGCGCCGTCAGCCCCGGGGAGGCCCCGCATGTCCAGCGCGTCCTGCCGCCGCTTGCCCCTGAACTCCAGAACGTTCAGCGTTATCAGTACGGCCAGCGCCCCGAGAAGAAGCGCCGGCCTGATCCATCCGTCCGGCAAATCTTGCACTCCCCCCATGTCGACCACGCAACCAGATAGGCGTCTGCGGTGCACAATCGAGGTCTCGCAACCGCGGCCCGGAGGCCAGTCGCCATGCAATGGGGCACAGCAAGGGCTGGGTGGCGAAATCGACCCCGCTGGCGCCCGGAGGGGAACTTCGCCAGCCCGAAGCTCCTGTCGATGCGGCGGCGCTTTTTCGGATCACGGATGCGAGGGGCGAAGCGCAAGCCGAGCAGATGACGCAACCCGGACACATGATCGACCGCGCCAACGAGTCCGCTTTCGTGATCGAGCCGCCCGTCGAGGATGTGTGCGGCCTCGACGCCCGGAGAAAAGGCCGAACTAACCCGCTCGCATCAGATGAAATCTCCGCCGATCGTGCGCGTCGGCGTCAAATTGCGCTTCCTCTCCTGGTTGGTCTGAAGGAGCCTGCCCCCCGCGAGGGCAGGTCAGGCCGCTCTGCGGGCCTGTTCTTCGTACAGGTCCTGCGCCCAGCGATCGAGCTCGTGCGCGATCCTTTGGTCCGCGTCGAGTGCGACCAGCCAGGCGGGCGGCGCCGTATCTGGCGCGGTGGCGACGGTGGCAATACGGGCGCTGCGGAATGCGTGGGCGATGATGCCGAAGGTGACCCGGCGGGGCTCGATGGCCTGCGGAGAGTTGTCGAGGCCCTCGGTGAACAGCTTTCGGATCATCGCGATGCGCTTTGGACCGGAGAGCACGTGAAAGCGCAGGCCATACGTCGTGCGGCCGTCTTGCCCGAGGCTGCGGCGCATGACCTGCGCCGACAGATGGCCGACGCCGGCGATGCCGAGCAGCGTCCAGTCGCCTCGCTCGAGATGGCCGTCCCCGCCTTGCGTCACTGTGACCGCGGCGCCGGAGAGCGAAAGGTCGCAGATGCTGCCGATTTGAACGCTGTCCTCGTTGCGCAGGCGGACCGGTTCGGAGAGATCGAACCGCTCTTCGGCGCGCAGCGCCGGCGGCGACACCGCGATGGCGGCGACGATGGTGAGGATCACCATGTTGACGATCGCCCAGAAGGCGACGATCGGGATCAGCGCCCCGGACTCGACGATCCGCAGGTTAGGGCTTGCGTTCAACAGGAGGCCGAGTGCGGTCGCGAGCATGAGGCCGGTGGCGAGCAGAACGGTCGGCGCATCGATGGCGCCGCCGCCGCCGGCGTCCTTGCCCTTGGGCGTCACCTTGAAGGCGTGGCCGTGCGGGCGGACCAGCGTGACGAGGATGGTCGGCAACAGGCGGAAGGCCTGGAGCACGCCATGCGCGGTCGCGGCGATCGGGTTGTATTGCCAAGGCGCGAACAATCGGATGGCCATGATCGCGCCGATGATCGCCGGCAGCTGGTACGAAAAGACCGAATCGGTGTTCGCGTTCAGAAGCGGCGTCAGCCCGGTGAGCAGGTAGATCGCCGGGGTCGACATCGCGGCGATCTGGCTGAAGCTCTGGGTGAGCCAGTGGGTCGGCAGGAACATCGCCCGCTGGATCGGCGTAAGTCCCGGGCCGAGGGGCCCTTCGCGCAGATAGAGCAGCTGGATGGCGCCGCGCGCCCAACGCGCCCGCTGGACGAAGAAGGCCGCGAGCGACTCGGGCGCGAGGCCAACGGCGAGACGCTCGTTCAGGTAACGGGTGACGTAGCCCTTGCGCAAAAAGGCGAGGGTGAGCAGCATGTCCTCGGTGATCGAGCCCGAGGGCATCCTGCCGCCGATCGCGTCCATCGCGCTCCGCCGGACGATGCCGTTCGACCCGCAGCAGAACGCGCAGTCCCACCCGTCGCGGCCCGGCATGACCGCGTCGAAGAAGAACCGCTGGTCGTCGGGCATGTCGCGCTGCATGCCGAGCGACGTCTGCATCGGGTCGTGGTTGAAGAAACTGTGCGGGATCTGCACGATGCCGATCTGGGGATCCTGAAAGAAGCCGACCGACCGAAAAAGAAATCCCCTCTGCGGCACGAAATCGGCGTCGAGCACCAGAAAGAACGCGCCGCTCGTCCGGGATATGCCGGCGTTGATGTTGCCGGCCTTGGCGTGCAAATTGTCTGGTCGGGTCATGTAGCCGGCGCCAAGCTCGTGCGCCAGCGCCTCGAGCCACGGCCGGCGGCCATCGTCGAGCACCCAGACCCGGAGCCGGTCCCGGGGCCAGTCGAGGTTGACCGCGCCGATGATGGTCTTCTCGAGGACCTCGGCCGACTCGTTGTAGGTGGCGATCATCACGTCGACCACCGGAAGATCGGCAGGGTCCATGGCCCGCAACCGCGCCTCGTGCCGGTCGGCCTCGGGGCGGCGGTCGGTCTTGCGCGACAGCGCCATGAAGCCGACGACGGAGTCGAACCACGAGATCATCTCGATAATGAAAAGCGTCCAGACGAAGACCGACTGGACGGAGAGACCCTCGGCCGGGAGCACGGTCACAAAAAAGCGCCACCAGAGGTAGCGGCCGATCAGCAGGGCGAGGCCGGCGAGCACCGCGATCTTCAGCCAGGGACGCTCGAGCGCCCTGCGCGGCAGGGCGAAGCCTGCGGCGGCGAGCAGCATCAGCGGGATCAGTGGCGTGAGGGCCTGGGAATACACGGAAAATGAGCCTGACTGAAGGAGGGCGGGGGCGCGTCGCCCCCGATGGTTCGACGCGAGTTTCAGCCGGTCACTGGTTCTCGCCCGGCGCGGCCTCGGTCGAGGCGAGCCGGGTCGTGCTGGTTTTCTGGCCGAAGGCGAAGCCGAACAGCCGGAGGTCGCCGATCAGCGATCGGTTGAAGCGGACCTCGGCGGTGCGGCCGACGTCGCAGAAGTTTCCGGCGGCCGCGACGCCTTCGGCGCCCGTCAGATCCGCCGGATCAAGCGCCACGATGACGCGCAGCTGTCCCTCGGGAACCTGCGGCGGCTCGGCGGCGAGTTCGGGATAATCGAGCTTTGCGCCCGCGCCGCGGACCGCCGTGACCGTCGCCTCGAACGTGTCGGCGCTCCCGCGGAGCCAGACCGTGGCTGGGCTGCCTGGCGTGATGCTCTCGAAGTGACGCTCCGAGACCGCGACTTCGAGAAAGCGCCGGTCGCAGTCGACGAGCCGGAGAAACTCTTCGCCATTGCCCACTTCGTCGCCAGCCCGCGCCTTGGCGCTCTGGACCACGGCGTTGCCCGAGGAGACCGGGTCGAAGCGTTCGGTCTCGAGCGCCGAGATCCGCGTGTCGAGCGCGATTTCCGCCGCCGCGATCCGGGCGGCCTCTGTCACGAGATCCTCGAGGCGCAGGTCGATCTGGCTCAGGCGGGCCCCATGCTCGTCGTCGCCGTCGATGGAAAGCCCGGCGAGCAATCCCTCCTGGTCGATCTGCAATCCGTGAAGTCGGGCGGTCAGCCGGGTGACGTCGTGGAGCGCGACCGCGAGGTCCTCGCGGTCGGTCACGACGGCCGCCGTGGCGATCTGGCCGCGCTCCGCCAGTTTTGCGCTGCGCGCGGCGCGGGCGTCGACCTCGCGACTCCGCGCTTCGGCCTGGGCGATCTCGGCGCGGGCTTCGTCGATGCGCGCCCCCTGCTTTCGGAGGCTCAGCGCGTCGTTCTGCGCCTTCAGATCCGTCTCGGTGCTGGCCTGGGCTTCGAGCTGGGCGATCTGGGTCCGGAGCGCTGCGAGCAGCGAGGCGTTTGCGTCGCGCTCGGCGACCAGCTCGCCAAGGCGCTTGCGCTGTTCGATCGACGGCTCGATCGACGCGATCAGATCGCCGGAGCGGATGACCGTGGCCATCGCCGGGGCCCGGATCACCCGGCCCTGGAACGGACTTTTTAGGGAGATCGTCGGGGCGTTCACCACCGCCGACGTGGAAACGTAACTGGTAACGCGCGGCGCCAGGATGGCCCCGACGGCGAGGACGAGTGCGCTGGCGACGCCGAGGCGCAGAACCCGCGGGTTGATCAGCCTCGACCTGATCGTGTCGGGTCTCGTCAATGGAAGGGTCATCAGGGTCTCCGGATGAGGGCTGCCCATAAAGATCGTGATCTCTCGACAGGACGGATTGATCGTTCACCGCAAGCGCGGACGCATTGCCCCACATCCACCGAAAAGCTGAAAGAAGTCGTCAACGACGCACTGATCGGGGATCTCGATCGCCGAGCGCGCAGCTTCCTGGTCAAGATCGGCGCCCAGGGGGGCTTGGGTTCGTGATCCCCGAACCGCCCGACTCGCAGCGTCCCAAATGGACCTGCCGAGATGTGAACGGGCGCACACTGCCCGAACCCTGCGCCTGCTCATGAAAAGCGGGCACGACTTCGTCTTACGCATCGAGGGCGGCGCCGCCTCCAGCGAGACGGCATACGTCCGCACCGAACTGCTCTGGCGGGGGGGCGCGGCCGAACGGGATCTCATCGGGAAGATGGCCGCCCTGTTCGCCACTGTCGCGGCGCGGAGGCCGGATCACGCCCGGAGCAGAACGCCGCCGCGCTGGGTCCGTCGAAGCGTTCGGCCGCCTCAACGAAGTCCCGATGATCGCTCGGTGATCCGGCCCGCTTTCGTGGCGGCGCCCCAGGCGAGCGGTCCGTCCGTGCGACCCCGTCGTGCTTCGGCGCCGGCGGATCAATCAGACGGCCGCGAACCGAGCCGGCGCAACAAATCCGATGGACTGTTACCCGGCGCGACGATCAACCGTGATCCATCTCGCAACTGGAGATTGCCAGGCAGCTTTCATCCGCGCGGGTGCAACGCCTTCGATGAACGCCGACGGGTGCGTCAAGCCGCCGAGGGCGGCGCCTCGACGTCGTCCGCTGCGGCGACCTTCTTGGCGGGGCTGCGCCGACGCGGCGCCCGGCGTTTCGCCGCAGCCGGCTCCGGGACCGTGCCCGCGACGACCGCGTGTTCGCTGGTCGGCGTCGCGTCCGAGACGACTTCTGCGGGCGCCTCGGCGATCACGTCGAGCGGCTCGAGTAAGCTGGCAGCCTGCGTTTCATCGAGCTCGGGAATGGTATCAAACCGGAATTCGCGCAGGAGGAAGGCCGGAACGTGATCGCCCATGCCCGGACGCCCGTTCCCGTCGCGCTCGCCTGAGCGGCCGCGCCGGTCGTCCTGCGGCTGGCGTCCGGTGCGCGAGGGGCGGTCGGCCGGCACGGGCCGGGCCGCCGGCGCAGCGCGATCGGCCGGGCCGGGCCGGGCCGCCGGGGCAGGGCGGGCGACTGCCTGCGCGACCTCAGGCGGCGCCTCGGCCGGTCCCTCCTGCGCGCGCCGCACCGAGCGGCTGCGCTGCCCGGATCTGGGCTGGCGTTCGCCTGAGCCGTCGGCAAGCGCGGGCGCCGTTTCCTCGCCCCCGCCGTCGAGCGGTCCGTCCATCAGGGGAATGGATTTCTTCACGAGTTCCTCGATCTGCGCCAGATACTTCGCCTCGTGCGGCAGGCAGAGCGTTATCGACTTGCCCGACCGGCCCGCGCGTCCGGTCCGGCCAATGCGGTGGACGTAATCCTCGCAATGTGTTGGAACGTCGAAGTTGAATACATGGCTGACGTTCGGGATGTCGAGCCCGCGCGCCGCCACGTCCGACGCGATCAGCAGCTTCAATTCGCCGTCGCGGAAGCTGTTGAGGATCCGGGTCCGCACCGACTGGTCGAGATCGCCATGCAGCGCCGCGGCGTCGAAGCCGTGCTTCTTCAACGATTTCGCCACGACGTCGACTTCGACCTTGCGGTTGCAGAAGATGATGCCGTTGGTCAGCAGATCGCCCTCGGAGCGGATGATCCGGCGCAACAGGTCGCGCTTCTCGTCCGGCCCGGTGTCCTTGCGCTTGGGCGTGTGCTTGATCACGAACTGGTCGATCGTCTCGGAGGCCGACGCCTGGCGCGAGACCTCGACGCGCACCGGATTGTGCAGGAATTCCTGCGTGATGCGGGTGATCTCGGGGGCCATCGTCGCCGAAAAGAACAGCGTCTGGCGCGTGAACGGCACCATCTTGAAGATGCGCTCGATGTCGGGGATGAAGCCCATGTCGAGCATGCGGTCGGCCTCGTCGACCACCATGATCTGCACGCCGGTCAGCATCAGCTTGCCGCGCTCGAAATGGTCGAGCAGGCGGCCCGGCGTCGCGATCAGCACGTCGACGCCGCGGTCGATCAGCTTGTCCTGATCCTTGAAGCTGACGCCCCCGATCAGCAGCGCCATCGAGAGCTTGACGTTCTTCGCGTATTTCTCGAAGTTTTCGGACACTTGCGCGGCGAGTTCGCGGGTCGGGCACAGCACGAGACTGCGCGGCATCCGGGCGCGGGCGCGGCCCTTGCTGAGAAGCGTGATCATCGGCAGCACGAACGCCGCGGTCTTGCCGGTGCCGGTCTGGGCGATGCCGAGAATGTCCCGGCCTTCGAGCGCGCTCGGGATCGCCTGTATCTGGATCGGAGTCGGGATCGTGTAGCCGGCTTCGGTCACGGCGGACAAAACCCGCGGGTCGAGCGAGAGATCGGAAAACTGTGTCATTGAGCCTGCGTTTGATGATGTTGCGGCGAACTGGCCGCACGTGTCACGCGGCCCTGGGTTCCCGGATTGGAACCCGCACTCTTCACTGCCATATAGGAAGCAAAGGGGTCGGCGTCAATCATACCGACGCAGACCGGTTGTCCGGGGCTTTCCGCCGGGCGCGTGCGGGTGTAAGTCCACCCCCGGATCGTGGGGACGTTACGACATGGATCAGGTGGTGGACAAGGCCCTTCGCGGCGCGGTGGCGCTCGGCGTGCGCAACATCCGTCACTGGACGGACAAGACCTTTTCGTTTCAATGCGAGCGCCCGCCGAGCTTCCGGTTCCGTTCGGGCGAGTTCGTGATGATCGGCCTGATCGTCGACGGCAAACCGTTGCTGCGGGCGTATTCCATCGCCTCGCCCGCCTGGGACGAGACGCTCGAGTTCTACTCGATCAAGGTCCAGGACGGGCCGCTGACGTCCCGGCTCCAGCATCTGACGGCGGGCGACCAGATCGTGATGCGCCCCAAACCGGTCGGCACGCTGGTCCACGACGCGCTGACCCCGGGCAAGCGGCTGTTCCTGTTTTCGACGGGGACCGGCATCGCGCCCTTCGCCTCGGTGATCCGCGATCCCGAGACCTACGATAAGTTCGAACAGGTCGTGCTGACCCACACCTGCCGGGAAACGGGCGAGCTCGCCTACGGTCAGGATCTGGTTGCGGGCATCCGCAGCCACGAATTCCTGCCCGAGATCGTCGGCGACAAGCTGACGCACATCGCGACGACGACGCGGCAGGCGAGCGCGGCCATGGGCCGGATGACCGACTGGATCCGCGACGGACGGCTGGCGGCGGCGACCGGCGGGCCGCTCGATCAGGGCTCGGACCGGGTGATGATCTGCGGGTCGATGGACATGCTCAAGGATCACAAGGCGATCTGCGAGGAACTGGGGTTCGTCGAAGGCTCAAACTCCGAGCCGGGGCAGTTCGTCATCGAGAAGGCGTTCGTAGATTGACGCCGGAGACCCCGGCGCCTCGCAGCAGGTCGCGGCGGTCGCGTTTCCGACTTTCGGCGATCGGGACACACTGTTTCCCGGACGCGCGGCTTGCCGCGTCGGAACGTCGCGCCACGTCCCTCTCGAACGAAGTCCGATGAAGGCCACCGCCATGAACGCACCGCTGAGCCATCCGATCGATGCGCGCTGGACCGCGCAGCACCCCGGTCGCCTGCAACTCTATTCGTTCCCGACACCGAACGGCATCAAGGTGTCGGCGATGCTCGAGGAAATCGGGCTGCCCTACGAGCCCCACACCGTCAAGCTGGACGAGACGACGACGCCGGAGTTCCTGGCGCTCAATCCCAACAACAAGATCCCCGCGATCATCGATCCCGACGGGCCGGGCGGCAAGCCGCTCGCGCTGTTCGAGAGCGGCGCGATCCTGATCTATCTCGGCGAAAAGACCGGTCAGTTCCTCCCCGCCGACCCGGCCGCGCGCTACGCGACGATCCAGTGGCTGATGTTCCAGATGGGCGGCGTCGGCCCGATGTTCGGCCAGCTCGGGTATTTCCACAAGTTCGCCGGCGCCGAGATCGCCGATCCGCGCCCGCGCCAGCGCTATGTCGACGAGGCCAAGCGTCTGCTCGGCGTGCTCGACGCGCGGCTCGACGCGCGCCAGTGGATGATGGGCGACGCCTACACCATCGCCGACATGGCGCTTTGGCCGTGGGTCCGCGGCCTCGATTTCTATGGCGCGCACGACATCGTCGGATACGAGCGCCACACCAACGTCCACGCCTGGCTCGCCCGGGCGCTCGACCGCCCGGCCTCGCGGGCCGCGCTGAACATCCCCGACCGCGACGGCTGATCTTCACACAAACGTCGTCCCCGCGTCATACCGATGTCGAACGCCGCCGCCACCGTTTCACGGGTTGCAACGCGGCGGAGGGCATCATGCGGGCAGGTATCGGCGGATTTGTGTTGGCGGCGCTCGCGGCGCCGGCGCTGGGGAACGAGGCGGCGCCGGCCGATCTGGCCGGACACGCGCTGATCCCGGCAATGAGCATGATCGCCCCGCCCGCCGACGCGCCGCGCGACGCCTGGATCAGCGGCAAGTTCACCGGTCCCGCCCGCAACGACGCGCCGATGAGTGCGCCCGGCGACACCGGCCCGTTGCACGGCAAGCGGCCGACCGGCATAAGCCTGCCGTTCCTCGGCCAACCGCTCCAGGGCTTTTCCGGCGTCGCGATGACGCCCGCCGCCGACGGCTCGATCTACGCGCTGATCGACAACGGCTTCGGCTCCAAGCGCAACAGCGCCGACGCGATGCTGTTCTTCACCCGGATCGCGCCGGATTGGCCGACGGGCAAGGTCGAGCTCCGCGAGACCGTGTTCCTGCGCGACCCTGACGGCGTCGTGCCGTTCCGCATCGTCAACGAGGGGACCGAGGCGCGCTACCTGACGGGCGGCGATTTCGACCCCGAAAGCATCCAGGTCCGCGGCGACGAGGTCTGGATCGGCGAGGAGTTCGGCCCGTTTCTGATCCGCGCTACGCACGACGGCGTCGTGACCGGCGTTTTCCCGACCGAGATCGACGGTGCGGAAGTCCGCGGCCCGGACAATCCCGCGGTCTTCGTGCCGGCCGCAGCCGGCGTCGATTACACCGTCCAGCGCTCCGGCGGCTACGAGGGCATGGCGCTCAGCCCGGACGGCTCGCGGCTCTGGGCGATGCTCGAGAAACCGCTGCTCGGCGCGAACGGCGAGCCCGAGGGCGATTTCCTGCGCGTGCTCGCTTTCGACCCTGCGGCGGGCGTCTGGACCGGCGAGAGCTTTCGCTTCCCGCTCGACGACGGCGCCACCGCGATCGGCGATTTCAACTTCGTCGACGCCACCCGCGCGCTGGTCATCGAGCGCGACAACGGCGAGGGCGACCCGTCGCTCGCCTGCACCGGCGATCCGGCCGCCGACTGCTTCCCGCAGCCCGCAACGTTCAAGCGGATTGTGCTGATCGACACGAGCGACCGCGACGCGGACGGAACCGTGCGCAAGATCGCCCATGCCGACCTGATGAACATCGCCGACCCGGAGGGCGTGGCGCGGGTCGAAACCGCATCGGCCACCGACATGACCGGGCGCTTCACGTTCCCGTTCTTCACGATCGAGAACGTCCGGGCCGTCGATGGCGAGCACATCATGGTGGCGGTGGACAACAACCTGCCGTTCTCCTCGGGCCGCAAGCTCGACGCCGCGGCGGACAACGAATTCATCCTGCTCGCGGTCCCGGAACTGCTCGCGGCGCGGTAAGGGTCACAGCACCGGGCCGAACATCGCGATGGTGTTGTTGCGCAGGCGCCGGCGCAAGCCCCAGGCGGCGACCGTGGCGGGTCTGACCGGGTCGGACTCCGCGACGTAGCTCAGTTGGCGTGTCCGCAGCGCCGCGGTCAGCGCAAGATCGGCGAACAGGATGTTGTTCTCGAAGTTCAGCTCGAAGCTGCGCCGGTCCATGTTGGCTGAGCCCACCAGCGAAACCTCGCCATCGAGCGTCAGCGACTTGGCGTGCAGCAGCCCCGCCCGGTACTCGTAAATCCGCACGCCCGCATCGAGCAGCTCGGGATAATAGCTCCGGCTCGCCGCCGCGACGATCCAGCTGTCGTTGCGCTTGGGAAACACGATGCTCGTGGCGACTCCGCGCCGCGCACTGGCGCACAGCGCTGCCTGGATCGGCTCGTCGGGCACGTAATAGGGCGTGGTGATGATCAACTCGCGCCGGGCCGCGTACATCAGCGCGTCGAAGATCTCCGGCATTCCCGACGAGCGGATCGCGGCGCTGGTGCCAATGACCTGCGCCGGAAAGCCCGGTCCGACCGGCCCGAGCGGCGCCGCGACCAGATCGGTCAAATCCTCCAGCGTGTGCGCCATCCAGTCGGTGGCGAACAGATGCTGGTTCTGCCGTACGATCGGCCCCTCGAAGCGCAGCAGGATATCGACCCAGGGCGCGAATTTCGCCTTGATCGCAAACGCGGCGTCGGCGCAGTTCTGGCTGCCGCAATAGGTGACGCGGTTGTCGACCACGACGATTTTGCGGTGGTTGCGCATGTCGATCCGGCCCTTCAGCGGGCGCAGCAGCGCGAAGCCGATCGGCAGCGCGCGCACGAGGCGCACGCCCGCGTCACTCATCACCGCCCAGTGCGGCGAGCGGATCATGATGCGCGATCCGAGGTCGTCGGCCATCGCGCGCACGATCACGCCACGCCGCGCCGCGCGCATCGCGGCGTCGGCGACCTTCAGCCCGCTGACGTCGGGCAGCCAGATGTAGAACAGCAGATGCACGTGGTCGGTCGCCGCGTCGATGTCGGCGACGATGGCGTCGATGGCGGCCTCGCTGTCGCGTAAAAGCTCGGCGCGGTTGCCGCCGACGGGGGGAAAGCCGCTGATCGACGCGCCAACCACGAACAGCGGCGCGAGATGCGGCGCCACCTCGGCTGCATGCGCGCCGTCGCGCGGTTCGACCGCCGCAAAGCTCGGCAGCCGCGCCATCGCCGCGCGCAGCCGCGCGATCCGCCCGCGCCCGAGGTTGGTCTCGCCGAACAGCACGTAGAACGCGATGCCCGCGAAGGGCGCCACCATGATCACCACGACCCAGGCGAGCCGCGCCGCCGGCTCGCGCTGCGGTCGCAGCAGCGCGCGGCCGATGAAGAACACCTGTGCCGCGACATGCAGGACGACGATCGTCCAGCCGTAGGCCGTGCCCATCCGCTCAGACCATCATCTGCTTGGTGGCGGTCAGCCGGATGTCGGGATAGTCGCGCGCCACGCGGTCGATGTCCCACTGCAGCCGCGTCATGTAGACCGGATCGCCGTCGTGGTCCTCGGCCATATGGCCCTTGTTGGCGCGGGCGAACGCATCGATCTTGTCGAGCGGTCCCGACACCCATCGGGCGGAGGTGAACTGCGTCGGCTCGAAACGCACCGGCAACCCGTATTCGAGCTCAATGCGGCTGGCGAGCACGTCGAACTGCAGCGGGCCGACCACGCCGACGATCCAGCCCGAGCCGAACGCCGGCTTGAACAGCTTGCTCGCACCTTCCTCGGCGAACTGCGTCAGCGCCTTCTCGAGATGCTTGGCCTTCATCGGATCGCCCGCGCGCACCGTCTGCAGCAGCTCCGGCGCGAAGCTCGGGATGCCGGTGAAGCGCAGCGCCTCGCCTTCGGTCAGCGCGTCGCCGATCCGGAGTTGTCCGTGGTTGGGGATGCCGATGATATCGCCGGCCCAGGCGTCTTCGGCGAGCTCGCGGTCCTGCGCGAGGAACATCACCGGGTTGGCGATCGCCATCGGCTTGCCGGTGCGCACGTGGTTGAGCTTCATCCCGCGCACGAAATGCCCCGAACACAGCCGCACGAACGCCACCCGGTCGCGGTGCCTCGGGTCCATGTTGGCCTGCACCTTGAACACGAAGCCGGTCACCGCGTCCTCCCACGGCCCGACGCCCCGGCTCATCGCGGGCCGCACCTGCGGCGGCGGACCGAAGCGGCCGATGCCGTCCATCAGTTCCTGCACGCCGAAAGAATTGATCGCCGAGCCGAACCAGATCGGCGACAGGTTGCCCGCAAGCATCGCACCCGGCTCGAAGGCCGGCAGCAATTCGCGGGCCATCTCGACCTCCTCGCGCAGCCGCGCCAGAAGATCGGCGGGGATGCGCTCGGCCATGCGGGGGTCGTGAAGGCCCTGCATCGCGACGCTCTCGGCGCGCTTGTTGCGGTCGGCGCGGTCCATCAGTTCGAGCCGGTCGCCGAGCATGTCGTAGCAGCCGACGAACGCCCGACCCTGGCCGATCGGCCAGCTCGCCGGGTAGACGTCGAGCTGCAGCTCCTGCTGGATCTCGTCGATGATCTCGAAGGTGTCGCGCGCCTCGCGGTCCATCTTGTTGCAAAAGGTAAGGATCGGCAGATCGCGCAGCCGGCAGACCTCGAACAGCTTGCGCGTCTGGCTCTCCACACCCTTGGCGCCGTCGATGACCATGACGGCCGCGTCGACCGCCGTCAGCGTGCGGTAGGTGTCCTCGGAAAAATCCGAAGGCCCCGGCGTGTCAACCAGGTTGAACCAATGGTCGCGGTAAGGGAACGACATCGCCGAGGCCGAGACCGAGATGCCGCGATCCTTCTCCATCTGCATGTAGTCCGAACGGGTTCGGCGCGCCTCGCCCTTGGCCCG
>JBBRUZ010000050.1:0-16949 GCA_038247355.1 Rhodobacterales bacterium | reverse complement strand
GCCGCACCACCTCGATGCAGCCACCAAATCCGTCCCCATCGTCCGGCATCAAAGCCTCCTTCCGAAACATCAGAAAGAAACTCGCCCCCCGCCCGCAAAGGTGGAAGCGGCGACATCAATGGGAGGGAAACGGCGCTTACGAAGGACTCGGGATGGCTCTCCTGATAATCGAATGGGCTGTCAGGGTCGCTGTACGTGATGTAGCCATCGGACCACGTGATACCGCTCAGCAACCCGTCGATCCGCTGGTCGCCGCTCGCGCCAACCGCAACGGTCGGGTCGCCCGATCCGTTTTCGAACGGCTGGACCATATCGACCCCGGCTTCCCGCGTGGAGCCGGAGGTATGGGCCGGGGCTGCGGAACCGGCGGCTGCTTGATCTTCCGCCTCGGCAACCTCAAATTCCACCGGAAACTCGAGATCGACCCAGTCCGGCGCCGACTGGAACTCCAGTTCGACGCTCGCGACCATCTCGAACTCGGCGTCCGAAGCGGCCGTGTCGCCGCCTTCGATCACCATCGTCCGCGCAGCGCGCTCGGCGGTCGTATCGCCGACTTCACCGTCATCGACCACGACCTCGCCGGTCGTGATCTGTTCATTTATCGTGGACGCTTCACTGGCAAGCTCCACGGCTCGCATATCTAACGACATATTCATTTAGGCCTCCAGAGAGAGCATGAGACGATCTGTTTTTTACAAAAGCGATCGAGAAAAAGTCCCGAAAAAAACGCGGCTTAAATCTGCTTCTCAGGCGTCATGCCAGCACAAGATATAAGCGTTAGCCAATGATTCGGTGTGTCGATCGGGGAGCTGGTTAATTTACTCTGTTCAGAAGAAAAACTCGAACCGCGGCGGCGGCATCGGTCCGCAACTTCCTGCGACGGACGCGCCACGCACAACGACTGCCTGGACGCACAGGCAAACTACTGCGCGACGGACCGCCCGAACGGTCCGTCGCAGCCTTCATGGCGTCTGGATCAGAGGAAGAAATCGGCCGCGTTGTAGGCCGAAGCCAGCACCGCGCCGTCCTCGATGATGATGTCCAGCTCGAACGCCGCGTCGTTGTTGACGTTGCCGCGGATATGAGTCTCCGTCCCGACGTTCACCGCCCAGAGCCGGCCGATCGTCTGCGCCGTCCCGAAGACGAAGTTCTGATCGCCGCCCGCCACCTCGTTGGCGTCGATCGCCGTGAGGTGGATGCGATCCCCGGGCGTCACGCCGCCGCCCGCGTTCTCGAAGGCCGCGACGCCGCCCTCGCCGCGGATCCGGTCTATCAATCCGGGCGCGGATTCCTGCCGCGTCAGGAACCGGAAGATGTCGTTACCGAGGCCACCGATCAGGATGTCCGCGCCGAGCCCGCCGATCAGGTTGTCGGCGCCGCTGCCGCCGCGCAGGGTGTCGGTGCCGTTGCCGCCGTTCATGGTGTCGACGCCGCCGCCGCCGTCCATCACGTCCGCCCCGCCGAAGCCGAAGAGGCTGTCGTTGGCGTTGAGACCGTTGATGGTGTTGGCGTTGGTCGTGCCGTTGATTGTGTTGGCCAGCGCGTTGCCGGTGCCGACAACCGCCGTGCCGGTCATGTTCAGGTTCTCGAGATTGGCCCCGAGGGTCCGGTTCACGCCCGAGATCACCAGATCGACGCCGCCTGGCGCCCCTGCGAGGGTTTCGACCGTCAGGTCGGCGCTGGTCCCGACGTTGTACGTGTCGTTGCCCGCGCCGCCGTACATCGCGTCGCCGCCAATACCGCCCGAAAGGACGTCGTTGCCATCGCCGCCATAAAGAAAGTCGTTGCCGCCAAAGGAACTGAGTGCGTCGTTGCCGGCGCGGCCCTCGAGGATGTTGACGCCGTCGGTCCCTGAAATGACGCCGTTGCTGGCGGAGTCGATGTAATTCTCGAAGTTGGACGCCGTCCGCAGGCTCCCTGCGAAGTTGAACACGCCGGTCGCGAGATTGAAGTTGATGTCGCCGCCGAACGCGGTGGCGTAGTCGAGAGTGTCGACGCCGCTGCCCCCGTTGGCGTTGTCGAGGCCGTCGCCGCCGGCGATGATGATCAGGTCGTTCCCGGCGCCGCCGTTCATGGTGTCGGTGTTGAGCCCCCCCCGCAGGATGTCGTTACCGCCGAGGCCGCTGATGACGTTGGTGGCAGCGTCGCCGGTGATCGTGTCGTTCTGGTTCGAGCCGATCACGTTCTCGACGCTGCTGATCACGAACGGTCCGCCGAAGCCGGGAGGATAGTCGTAAGTCCCGGTCGCGAGATTGACGACGAAGCCGAACACGTTGTAGCCGCTGAGATCGAGCGTATCAACGCCGTTCCCGCCATAGACGTCGTCGGCGATATCGGTCCCGGTGATCCGGAACGTGTCGTCACCGTCACCGCCGTAGCTCGTATCCTTGAACAAGCCGCCGTTCAGGACGTCGTTGCCGGTGCCGCCATAGAGCAGATCGACGCCGCTTCCGCCGAAGATGCTGTCGCCGCCGCGCATGCCGTGCAGCTGGTTGTCGCCGCTGCTGCCGACCAGCGTGTCGAAGCCGTCGCCGCCGATGGCGTGCTCGATGTTGGCGAAGGTCACGAGGACGCCGTCGATCGATCCGACCGATCCGTCGAGCCGGATGTTGGACGACGAACTGACCGCCGAAGCGTTGACGGTGTCGGTCCCACCATTGGTGTCGTTGATCGCCGTGGTGTGGCCGCCGACTCCGTCGTAATCGGAGTACTCGTTGGTGAAGATGAAGCGATCGTTCGACGTGGCCGCCCCGAACGTCCGGATCTGGATATCGGACACGGTCAGAACGTCGCCGCCGAAGGCGTCGACGACCCGAACCGACCAGTTGCCCGCGGCGCGCTCCCCACGGAAGGCTTGCGACTCGAACGTCCAGGTTCCGTTGAAGTCGTTCGAGCTGGTGACGTTGGAGAGGACCTGGCTTACCGTGCCATCCGGCGAAGTCACAAAGACCCGCACGTCGCCGACAAAGGTGGTCGAGAAGGTCATCTGCACCGTCACGCGCTCGACGATGTCGTCGAAAGCGGCGTTGCCGTTGAACGTCAGTCCGTTGACGTTCCCGTCCGGGATGACGACCGCGCCGTTGAGCACGTCCATGAAGTTCTGGAATTCGTTGCCGCTGGTCGCCGCCGGCGTCCCCGTCAATAGCCAGGTCTCCGCGAGCCGGACCGCCGCCAGCGCATCTACGAGACCGTAGCCGTAATCATTGCTGTAATGCTGGCCGCCGCCGTTCCAGGTGTCTGCGCCGTTCCAGTTCCAGGCGTAGCGTTCCGAGCCGGCTATGCCGAAGCCGACTTCCGATCCGACCTGACGGGCGGAGACCGACAGGATCGACTGGACATCGCGCCAACCGAGCGACGCATTGGCGTCATAGAGCAGTTGCACCACGCCCGAGACCATCGGCGCCGCCGCAGACGTCCCGTTGAAGCCGAACGTGTAGTCTGTGCCGTTGTAGCCTGCGCCGCCCGTGCGATCGGTGGTGACCACCTGGCCCGGGGTTCCGAAGGCCGACACCAGAACGGCCGAGCCGTAGCTCGAATAGGACGAGACGAAGCCGTTCTGATCCACCGCGGCGACGACGACCTGGCGTGTGTCGTTGGTCCAGTCGTCCGCGTTGACGTCGTAATTGGCGCTGCGGGAGTTGCCTGCGGACTTGACGATCGTCATGCCGAGCCCGCCGCGACCCAGATCAACGGCTGTATTGATCGAGGTCTCGATCTCGTCGAAGCGCGCGGCGATGTATCCGAAGCCGAATTCGCTGTTGGAGTCGTTCGCGATGCCCTGGCTGATGTTGGCCACATCGCCTTGCGCGCTGACGGCTGCGTGGTGGATGGCGTCGCGGATATCCTGCAACCACTGGTCCGAAATGAACCCGTAGGTGCGGTAGCCGACGATGCTCGTTTCGTAGGCGACGCCGACGGCGCCGATTCCGTTGGCGGCGGCCCCGATGATGCCCGACACAGCCGTTCCATGCGCATCAGACGCGCCGCCGAACGGATCCAGCGTGTTGAACTCGAAATCGAAGTCGAGAAACTGATCGTAGTTCGGAGCGAGATCGACGTGGTTGTAGTCAAAGCCGTCGTCGATAACGACCGTCCGTGTACCTGCTCCGGTATAGGCCGGGCCTTCGGTCGGGTTCCAGACGCCGATCACGTTCAGGTCCAGCAGCCCAGGAACGTTGTTTCGAAGATGCCACTGCGAATTCAGTAGGGGATCGGTGGGGATGGGCATGACACTATCCTTCTGTTGAGTTCATTTCGTCGAACTTTTCCGATCCGGAACGTTCGATTATATTTGGCGCCTCATCAGTTGCGTCGAGCGCATGGTTCAAGACTATTGAATCTCTTCCTCCTCAACGACGAGCACCTCGCCGAGGCATCGCGTCGTAATTGCATAAAACCCGCGAACGGATACCCGCGAGCCGATTGCAACCGCCGGCGAAAGATAGGAAACCGTGTGGATCGACCCGTCGTCGCTCTGGATTTGCGGGCAATCCACGGCGTTGCCCTCCGTCAAGCGGGTTCCGACGATGGAAAAGCGCTCGGCCGACGATTTGTCTGTTTCCGAATTCCGCGGCATCTCAGGCTCCACTCCGGTTTCTCTTGCGTGGTTTTCAGAGACCGTTTCACCTGTCGCCCGGCCGTCGCGATGGGAGCGGTCCGGACGGCCTGCAAATCCGGTTTCAACCGTTCCCGACGACCCCGGGTTCATTCCGGCAAACGTCGAATGCGCTTGGCCAGCCGCAAAGCTTCCAATGCACGCAACGAGGGCGCCGATGACCAAGTAACAAAAACCCGACAACCGCATACCCACGCTTTCTCGAATACCGGCTAAATTGTAACCGGCACCAGACATTGGCGGTGACGCAGATCGCTATTGAATGGCCGACCGGTTTCCGGAACTCGAACTCGTCACTCGAGTGGATACAAACCGGTCCGAACGTCGACTAGCGATCAATCAATTACGAGTAGTGATTTCGCTCTCTTGAAGAAGATCTTGAACGTATCAGCCTGGCGGGGCCAAAATCGAAGCACTCATCCGATCCAAAAATATCGCCATAGTCCGCCTCCACGACAGGGAACCAGATCACACCGAGTTTCTTTCGTCACGGAGAGTAGGTGCTGCCCTCCGTGAGGACACAGGAAATTCATTTCGTAAAGACAACATAGCCGATATACCGAGCCGCCGCCACTGATTCGTGGCGCCCAGGCAAATATTTGCAGGGTTTGGGCGATCAGGAACCAGGTCGCTCGTGATGCCAAAGAAAACGGGCGAGCGCAGCGGCCTGCTGCAGTCGATCTGCGCCCCCTCGCTGTCGAGACGCACCACGCGATTCAAGGGCTGCGCCCGACGCCCCCCCGGGAGATTCAGCGCAACCTCGCCTCTTCAAGTTCGATGTTGAACAGGCTGCGGCTCAGTTCGACGCCCGTGCGCATCTCGGTCAGCGCGACCTCGGTCCGCTGGCCGGGGCGGGTGGTGATCGCCCATCTGGCCAACGCGATGGGCGCCGCGGCGAAGCTCATCACCATGCGCCCCTCGTCGGGCACGCGCGGATCGACGACGGTGACGTCCACCAGTTCGCCGTTTCGTGCGGCGCCCAGCACCAGACCCGGCTCGGACAGGCTCAGGTCGTCGCGCAGCAGCAGCGACAGCGGCGTGCGCCCAAGCGGATAGCGCGACGACACGCGGTTCGATTTGGGGTCGAACACGCCGACGTTGATGCCGTCCGCGATCACCATCGCGCCGACCGGCGCCGCGTACTCGAACCTGATCCGGCCGGGCTTGGCGAGAAAGAACCGGCCGGTCTGAATCGACCCGTCGGGGTTTGTCTGGCGGAACGCGCCTTCGGCGCTGCGCAGCCCGCGCAGATACGTGTCGATGGCCGTCACGTCCACCGGCTGCGCGCGCGCAGGCAAGGCCAGCGCCACGGCGGCAAGGGCGAGAAGGACGCTGCGTCGGTTCATCCCCCGATCCTACGCTCGCCGTCGTCGCGACGCACCGCTCCGGCGATCACGGTTGCGCCAACGCGCCTCGCGTCGCGCAGGTCTCAGCTGGCCAGAGCGCTCGGCGCCCACTCCTCGTCCCGCCCAAGGCCCGGCACGCGGAACTGCCCGGCGAGGCCGTCGAGCGCCTCGGCCAGCGTCACCAGCCGGTCGGTTTCGGTCGCAGAGCGCTCGGCGGTCGCGGAATTCTGCTGGGTGGTTTGGTCAATGTCGCGGATCGCCGCCAGAACTTCCCGCAGCGACGCCTCGATATGGACGTTGTCCTCGGAGACGCTCCGGATCGTGGTGTTCAACTGCAGCACGACCTCGCTCACCGCCGACAGCGCGTCGCCGGTCGCCGCGGCAAGCCCTGCCCCGTGCTCGACCTTGCGCCGCGACAGGCCGATCAGCGCCGTTATGTTCTTTGCCGCCTCGAAAGAATTCTGCGCCAGCGCGCGCACTTCCGACGCGACCACCGCGAAGCCCTTTCCCGCCTCCCCGGCACGGGCGGCCTCCACGGCGGCGTTCAGCGCGAGCAGGTTGGTCTGAAAGGCGATGGATTCGATCACGCGAATGATCTCGGAAATGTCTTCCGAGCTCTGCGAGATTTCGGTCATCGCCGTCAGACTGTCCGCGACGACCGCCTTGCCGCGGCGCGCCCGCTCTTCGGCTTCGTGCGCCTGGGCGACCATCGCTTTCGAGTTCGCCGCCGTGCGGCTCACCCGCTCGCCGATGTGATCAATCGCGACGGAAGTCTGCTCCAGCGCCGCCGCCTGACTTTCCGTCCGGCCCGCGAGGACCCGGACCTCGGTCGCCAGCGTCCGGGTGCCGCGCGAAACGTCGCCAGACAGCGCCTGCGCCTGTTCGATCGTGTCGGCCAGCTTAAGGATGGCGATGTTGGTGTTTTCGGCAAGGTCCTTGAATCTGCCGCGGTAAGCACCCCGCATTCGCATCGTCAGGTCCGCCGAAGCGATTCCGCCGAGCACGTGGCCGAGCTCGACCAGGACGGCGAGGATCGTGTCGACGAGCATGTTCACCCCCGAGGCGACGTCTCGCAGTTCCGCTATGTCGGTCTCGGTAGGCATCCGCTTGTCGAACTCGCCCCGGGCGACCCCCTCGACCAGAAGGTTCAACTCGCCGGTCAGCTTCAACGCCGCCGCAGCGCGGTGTTCGGTCGCATGCCGCGCCGCCGCCTGCTCGGTTTCAAGATCGCGCTGGCGCATCAGCAGCGCGCCGAATTCCTCGACCGTGTCGCGCAGGACGCCGATCTCGTCCTTCGACCGCCAACCCGGCGCCTTCGCCGAAGGATCATGCTTGATCAGGCGCAGCATCGTGCTGGAGATTTCGCCGATCCGCCGGCCGACGAGCGAAATCATCACCAGATACGACACCGCGATCAGCGCCACGATCAGCGCGACCGTGCCGATCGGCACGACGACCGCAACGCGCAAGCTGGAGCGAACTTCCGCGGCGCCCGCGATCATCGCGTCCTTCACTTCCTGCTCGGCGCTGCGCGCGTGAT
The DNA here is from genome assembly GCA_038247355.1 of Rhodobacterales bacterium. GTDB lineage: Bacteria > Pseudomonadota > Alphaproteobacteria > Rhodobacterales > Rhodobacteraceae > Amaricoccus. The sequence goes on along the minus strand of JBBRUZ010000050.1, from coordinate 9,448 downwards.
AGGAAAAACTGCCATACGCGTCCTGCACCGCGAGAATCGCCAGTTCGTCGAACTCGCGCGCTTCGGCCACCGTCGTCCGCCGCGCCTCGGCGGCGGCGATCAGCTCGTAGAGCTTCGCCTCCACGTCCGGCAGCGCGAAACCCAGATCGGGCGCCGCGATCGAAGCCCTGCGCAGCCGCTCCAGCGCCGCGACGAACGACTCCATCACCGTCTCGAACGCCTGGTTTTCGTCGCCACCGAGAAACTCTTCGAGGATCAGATGCCCGTCAGCCACCAGAAAGCTGGCTTCGCCGGCAAGCCGCTGGACTTCGGCGTTCAACGGGGCGCGCCGCGCGAAATCCGCTATGGTCTCGAGGAACGCGTGATAGAGTTCGTCGAACTTCTCGTCCGCGTCGCCGCCGACGCCGACCTGATGGTTCAGCGACTTCACCCGGTCCTCGAGCGCCATCGCAAAAACGTCGACATCGGCAAGCACCGCCTCGATCACCCCGCGAACCTCCTCGGAGACCGTTGGTTGCACCGCGTTGCCGTTTACGGTCCCGCCATCAAGGATGGCCCGCGCATAGGCCCGGGCCTCCTCGACCTTGGCGTTGGCCGTCTCCAGCATCGCGATGTCGGCGCCGTTGACGATGTCATCAACGATCATCTTCGCCTCGGCGGCCGAGAGCCGGATGCCCATCGTCGCGTCGCTTATCGGCGCGAGCCGCTCGCCGACGTTCAGTCCGGCGTCCGCCACACGGAGGCTCGCGAGCGTCGTCGCGGCGAAGCCCAGTGCGGTGCAAAGCGCAAAGGCCGCGAAAACCGCAAGAAACTTGCTGCCGATGGGCAGGTTGGCGAAGGACATGGCGCACTGATCTCCAAGGACAGATGCAGCAAGACGTCACCAATGGTTTCCACGCGGTTAACCTCACGGCGAAATGCCGGATCACCGCGCGGCCAGCCGGCCTGGCGAACGTCAGTGGCCCCGCAAGCCGTAACCGAGCGTCGTGATCGCGCGCTCGTGCGGGGCGAGGCCGTCGGAGACCCAGCGGAGCTGGTCGGGCGACAGGCTGTCGATCTGGCTGTCGTTCATGTTTCGGAGCGGCTGCGGCGCGTAATCCTTGACGCGCACGGACGTTCCCGGATCGAGACCGGCAAGCAGCGGAAACACCGTTTCGAGCCGTTCGGCGACGGCGGCCGTCTGCTCGGTGAGCTCCTCGTAGGAAACCGTGATTGCGGCGATGTCACGCAACGGAACCATCATCTCGGCCCGTTCGCCGTACATCTTGCCAAGCGTCCGATAGAACGCCTCGTCGCTGTCGATCTTGCCCGCGAGGTCGGGATACCATTCCCGCACGATGCGCTCGCGGGAATAGCGGCCTGCCCAGCTGGCGCACACGGCGTAGGGGTCGCGGGTGAAGATGAGCAACTTGGGATCCATGTCGGCGAACGCGCGCACCAGATCCGGCATCCGGCACAGGTTCGGCGGCGACTTTTCGACGACGAGACAGGGCTTTACGCCGATCTTCGCGACCACCTCCAGCCAGACCGCGCGGATGTGACATGTAGGCGTAGTCGAGCTTGTAGGCGGGATCCCAGCGCTTGCCCTCGCGGCTCATTTCCGTAGTGAGCCATTGGCCTTCGCCGTTCTTGTTCAGCGTGACGGCGCGCGGCGCGGTCGCAAGCAGCATCGCGAGCGCGGTGGATCCGCTGTTGGGCAACGTGGCGACGAACATCCAGTGGACGTCTTCGGCCCGGACCGGCTCGCCGACCATGCGGTGGCGCACCACATTCGTGCGCAACTTGACCTGCGTTCCGATCCGCCTCGCCATGCTCTTGAGCTGGTTCATCGAAAGTTCGCCCACTCTTTACTATTCCACGAGCGGCCCCGCCGTCCGGGTCCGCCGCAACACGCCGATCGCGAGCCGTGTCCCGATATCGGCCCTTCGTGCAGGAGCGACGCTTCCGTTGCGCACTCTACTCCGCCGCACCAGACCGGGTCCGTCCCCCGCTATCCGGACGCAATAATCGGGGCTGGATTATCGCGTGGGGGCAATCCCCTCGCAAGGGGCAAAGGCGCCGACGCTGGGCCGACGATCTGCGACGGGGCTGTTGGTTGAAGCAGTGACGGCCGTGGCGCGGCCAGCGTTCAAGCAACGCAAGCGCGAGGTGGCTTGCGTGTCTCGGCGCGCGTCGGCACCTTCCCCATAGTTTGGCAGTTTGACGACGGATGACGCAGGTGACGGATGACGGGGCGGTGCGGATGGGAGGATGACGGTGCGGGCGGGTGCGGTTTCGCTTTACGGGTGCGCCGATGATGACCTAGGCTTTTGACGAACGTTTGCCGGGTTTCTTGTATGGTCGACCAACTCTCGACCGCCCTTCCGCGACTTGCGGAAGAACTTCTTGTCCGCCTCGACGCTTGACGACCGGTCCGCGCCGTTGCGCTCCTGGCGGTCAAAAGCCCAGCCCCGCCGGCGCGGTGTCGGGGCTTTGCCTCGGACGCCGGCGCCGCTATCGTTGCGCCCAACGGAGGGCGCTGCGCGATGACTTACAAGACGATCCGTTTCGGCGTCGCCGGTGAGGTCGCGACGATTACGCTCGACCGGCCCGAGGTGATGAACGGCCTCAACCGGCAGATGCGGCTCGATGTCACCCACGCCGTCCGCCATGCGCCCGAGGCGGCCCGCGTGCTCGTCCTTACCGGCGCGGGCCGCGGCTTCTGCTCGGGCCAGGACCTCGCCGACCGCGGCGGCGCCGCCGAAATCGACCTCGGACGGACGCTGCGCGACGAATACGAGCCGATGTTGCGCGCGATCTACGACTGCCCGATCCCGACCATCGCCGCGGTCAACGGCCCCGCGGCTGGCGCCGGCGCAAATCTCGCGCTCGCCGCCGATGTCGTGATCGCCGCCCGGTCGGCGGTGTTCATCCAGGCGTTCGCCCGCATCGGCCTGATCCCCGACGCCGGCGGCACCTACTGGCTGCCGCGCCAGATCGGTTTCGCGCGCGCGATGGGCGCGGCGCTCTTCGCCGAGCCGATCAGCGCGAGCGAGGCTGAGGCCTGCGGCATGATCTGGGAGGCGGTTCCCGACGACGCGTTCGCCGCCACCGTCCAGACCCGCGCGGCGCAGCTCGCCGCCGGCCCCACCTTCGCCTACAGGCTGATCAAGCAGGCGCTGCGCGCGAGCTTCGCCAACGACCTCGACCGCCAGCTCGCGCTGGAGGCCGAGCTTCAGGGCGAAGCGGGCCAGAGCCGCGACTTCCGGGAGGGCGTGCTGGCGTTCCTCGAGAAACGCCCCGCCCGTTACGAGGGCCGATGACCGGCGCGCTGCGCGACCGGATCACCTGCGCCCCGCGTCCGCACGACCAGGGGCCGGCCGCGGACGCTGCGGCAAGCTTCGCCGACCAGCCCGGCCAGGTGCGCGCCCTTCTCGCCGGCGCCAGCGGATGTTCGGGTTATCTCGCCGGCCTGATGCGACGCGAGGCCGACTGGCTGCGGCTCGCGCTCAGCCTGCCTCCCGAGCAGGCGATGGCCGACCTCCTCGCCGCCGTCGATCCCGGGGACGCCGGGCCGTCGCTGCGGCTCGCCAAGCGCCGCGCCGCGCTGTTGATCGGCTTGGCCGATCTCGGCGGCGCCTGGGACCTCGCGGCGGTCACCGGCGCGCTGACCGATCTCGCCGACCATGCGGTGCGGACCGCCCTGACCGCCGCCTTGAGCCGCGAAATCGCCCGCGACAAACTGCCCGGCGTCCGCCCCGAGGACGCATCGACCGGCGCGGGCATGTTCGTGCTCGCCATGGGCAAGATGGGTGCGGACGAGTTGAATTACTCTTCGGACATCGACCTGATCGTGCTCTTCGACGAAACCCGCCATGACCCCAGGGACTACGCCGAACTGCGCGCCGGCTTCATCCGCGCCACCAAGCGCATGGTCAAGTTGTTGTCCGAGGCGACGCCCGAGGGCTACGTCTTTCGAACCGATCTGCGCCTGCGACCCGATCCGTCGGTCACGCCAGTCTGCATCGCAACCGAACCCGCCGAACACTACTATGAAAGCCTGGGTCGCACCTGGGAGCGCGCCGCGTTCATCAAGGCCCGTCCCTGCGCCGGCGCGATCGACGCCGGCGCCGCGTTCCTCGATCGACTGCGCCCCTTCGTATGGCGCCGCCACCTCGACTTCGCCGCGATCGAGGACGCCCAGGGCATGCGCTTGCGCATCCGCGCCCACAAGGGCCTGACCGGCCCGCTCCAGGTCAGGGGCCACGACCTGAAACTCGGCCAGGGCGGCATTCGCGAGATCGAGTTCTTCACCCAGACCCGCCAGCTGATCACCGGCGGCCGAGATCCAGACCTGCGTTCGCGCGCGACCCGGGCGGCGCTGACGGCCCTCGCGCAGAAGGGCTGGGTCGAGCCCGCCGCGCGGTCAGCGCTCGATGCGGCCTATGTCGCTCACCGCACGCTCGAGCACCGGCTGCAGATGCTGGAGGACGCCCAGACCCACCAGCTGCCGCACACCGAAGCCGGACTCGCGCGGCTAGCCGCCTTCTGCGACGTCGATCCGGGCATTTTCCTCAAGGACCTCCGGGCCCGACTACTACAGGTCGCCTCCCTTACCGAACCGTTCTTCGTGCATGCGTCGAGACAACCCTCGGCCCACGCCCCGGCAGACGTATTTCGCGACCCCGAAGCCGCCATCGCGATCATCGCCGCGTGGCGACGTCTCCCCGCCTTCCGCAGCGAACGCGCACGGGTGATCTTCGAGCGGCTGGAGCCCGCGCTGATGGAACGGCTCGGGTCCACCGCCCAGCCGGACGCGGCGCTTGTAGCGCTCGACGCCTTCCTCTCCCGCCTCCCCGCCGGCGTGCAGCTGTTCTCGCTCCTTGACGCCAACCCGCCGCTGATGGATTTGCTGGTCGATGTATGCGGCGCCTCGCCCGAGCTCGCCCGGTATCTCGGACGCAACGCCGGCGTCTTCGACGCCGTGATCAGTCGCGACTTTTTCACTCCGCTCGGTTCGGCCGCAGACCTCCGCAGCGAACTCGCCGAGGTTCTGTCGAGGACCACCGACTACGAGACCGCCCTCAACCGCGCGCGAACCTGGATGAAGGAACGGCACTTCCGCATCGGCGTCCACCTGCTGCGCGGGCTCGCCGGCGCGGACGAGACCGCCGCCGCGTACAGCGCCCTGGCCGAGGCGATGCTGACCGGGCTGCTCCCCGTCGTCACCGCCGATTTCGCTTCCCGCCACGGCCCGCCTCCCGGCGCGGGCGCCGCCGTTGTCGCAATGGGCAAGCTCGGCTCGCGCGAGATGACGCTCAGCTCGGATCTCGACCTGATCGTGATCTACGATCCCGAGGGCGCGGACGGCTCGCAGGGGCCCCGCCCCCTCGCCACCAGCGCCTACTTCGCGCGATTGACGCAGGCGCTCATCGCCGCACTCACCGCGCCGATGGCCGAGGGCGTGCTCTACAAGGTCGACATGCGCCTGCGCCCCTCCGGTCGCAAGGGCCCCGTCGCGACCGCGCTGCCGGGCTTTATCCGCTACCAGGCCGAGGAAGCGTGGACGTGGGAGCATCTCGCGCTCACCCGCGCCCGCGTCGTCGCCGGCGCGCCCCAGATTGCCGGCAAGGTGGCGGAGTCCCTCGCCGACACCCTTGCGCGCCCTCGCGACGCCGCATCGACGCTCGAAGACGTCCGCGACATGCGCCGCCGCCTCGCCGAGGCGCACGAAAGCGCTGCGCCGAACCCCTGGGAGTTCAAGCTCGGCCCCGGCCGCATGATGGACATCGAGCTTCTCGCCCAGACCGGGGCGCTGCTCAACGGCCTCATCGGCGTGCGCCGTCCGCGCATGATGCTCGACCGCCTCGCCCGGACCGGCTGGATCGACCAGAGCGCAGCCGACCGGTTGATCGCCCAACTCGTCCGGCTCGCCACGCTCCAGCAGATCGGCCGCCTCGCCGGCGACAGGACGATGGCGGATCCGGCCGAAGCCGGCGCCGGCCTCGTTCGCCTGATGCTCGCCGCCGCCGGGGCGCCCGACCTCGAAGCCCTCCGCTCCGACCTCGACGCCGCCGCCTGCGACTGCGCGGAAATCGTCACGGCCCGACTGACCGGCCCATGACGGTCCCCATCGTCTACCACCCCGACTACATGGCGCCGCTCCGCGACCGTCACCCGTTTCCGATGTCGAAATACGGCTATCTCCGCGACACGCTGATTACCCGCCGCCTGCTGCCCGCCAACGGCGGTTTTTTGGCGCCGGCGCCCGCGACCGTCCGCCAGGTCGCCGCCGTCCACGCGCTCGACTATGTCGAACGGGTGGTGAACCAACGCCTCGCGCCCGACGAGACACGCCGTATCGGCCTGCCCGACACGCCGGCCGTCGCGCGCCGCGCCTTCCTGTCGGCCGCCGGGACACTGCTCGCCGCACGACTGGCCCTCGAACACGGCGTCGCCTGCAACGCCGCCGGCGGCTCCCACCACGCCGGTCCCGATGGCGGCGCGGGCTTCTGCGTCTTCAACGACGTCGCCGTGGCCGCCCAGGCGTTGCTCGACGAGGGCATAGTGCGTCGCATCCTGATCATCGATTGCGACGTGCATCAGGGCGACGGCACCGCGCTTATCTTCGCGGACAGCACGGAGGTCATGACCGTGTCGCTTCACGCCGAGCGCAACTATCCGGCGCGCAAGGCGGCCTCCGACCTCGACTTCCCGCTCCCCGACCGCCTCGCCGACGCGGCCTACATCGAGGTGCTCGACCACGCGCTCGCCGTTTCCGGCGCGTTCCGGCCCGACATCGTCTTTTACAACGCCGGCGTCGATCCACACGCCGGCGACCGCCTCGGTCGTCTCGCGCTCACCAACGCCGGCCTGCGCGCCCGCGACGCCCGCGTGCTCGGCTGGGCGCGCGCCGCCGGCGTTCCGATCGCGGGCGTCATCGGCGGCGGATACGACGACGACCCCGACCGCCTCGCCGCGCGCCACGCGATCCTCTTCGAAGAGGCCGCGCGCGTCGCTGAAACCACGGACGCCTTGCGTCGTTCATGAGCCAAGCGCCGCCGCGCGAACCGTCGACACAGGTGCTGCAGCCCTTCGTCCAGCCTTGCCCCCGCCCCGGCCCATCGCCTAGAACCACGGGACAAGATCCGCACCGGAGGTCCCATGTCCGAGTCCGACACCATCTTCGCCGACCGCATGCTGTCGCTCGGGCTCGCCCGCGTGTCGGAGGCGGCGGCCATCGCCTCGGCCAAGCTGGTCGGCTCGGGCGACGAGAAGGCGGCGGACCAGGCCGCGGTGGACGCGATGCGCACCCAGCTCAACCTTCTCGACATCAGGGGCGTCGTCGTCATCGGCGAAGGCGAGCGCGACGAGGCCCCGATGCTTTATATCGGCGAGGAGGTCGGCACCGGCCACGGTCCCGCCGTCGATATCGCGCTCGACCCGCTCGAGGGCACCACCCTCACCGCCAAGGACATGCCGAACGCGCTCGCGGTCATCGCCATGGGTCCGCGCGGCTCGATGCTGCACGCGCCGGACGTCTACATGGACAAACTCGCCATCGGGCCGGGCTATCCCGAGGGCGTCGTCGATCTCGACATGACCCCGACCGAGCGCATCCTCGCCCTCGCGAAGGCCAAGGGATGCGGCCCCACCGGGGTCATGGTCTGTGTGCTGGAGCGTCCGCGCCACGAGACGGTGATCGCCGAGATCCGCGCCACCGGCGCACGCATCCGCCTGATCACCGACGGCGACGTCGCCGGAGTGATCCACTGCGCCGAAGCGGCCAAGACCGGCATCGACATGTACATGGGCTCGGGCGGGGCCCCCGAGGGCGTGCTGGCGGCGGCGGCGCTCAAATGCATGGGCGGCCAGATCCAGGGGCGCCTGCTGTTTCGCAACGACGACGAGCGCGACCGCGCCGGCAAGGCCGGCATCACCGATCTCGACAAGATCTACACCCGCGACGAGATGGTGACCCAGGACGTGATCTTCGCCGCCACCGGCGTCACCGACGGCTCGGTGGTGCGCGGCGCCCGGCGAGACGGCGAATGGCTGGAGACCGAGACGATCCTGATGCGCTCCAAGACCGGCTCGCTGCGCCGGCTCCTCTACCGCCAGCGCAACATCTGATGCAGCGCCGCTGATGGCCGCGCGCGCCAATCGAGGCGGGATCGTCTTCATGGCGGTCTGGCTGACGTTCTGGACGGCGAGCATCCTCGTCGTGCTCTGGATGGTCGGCGCCGCCGCGATCGCCGGCGACTTTGGCGCGGCGCCGTTCCTGCTCATCTGGCTCGCTTTTGCCGGCGTCGGTCTCTATGCGGGGGTGCGGAGGATGCAGACCCTTCTCGGGCTCTTCCGTTCGCCCGAACCCCCACCGCCCGACGCACGGCACGACTGGAACGACGGCCTGCCCGACCACCGCGATGGCTGACGGCGCGCTCGATGCGCTTCGGCCCGTCGTCCCCGGGCCAGTCGTCCTGGGGGTGGAGCGCTCCGCGACCGACCGCCGCTGGGAAGGCCCGACGCCCGCCGAGGATCGGCTGGGCCAGGCGATCGTCCAGACCACCGGCTGCCCCGACGCCGTGGGCCGCATACTCGCATGGCGCGGCGTTGCGCCGGAGGAAGCGCGCGCCCATCTCGCCCCGAGCCTGCGCGATCTGATGCCCGACCCGTCGTCGCTGCGCGACATGGACGCGGCCGCCGCTCGCGTTCTTCAGGCGGTCCGTCGCCGCGAGCGCATCGCGATCTTCGCCGACTACGACGTCGACGGCGGCGCCTCGGCGGCGTTGCTGCTGATCTGGCTCCGCAGCCTCGGGCTGACCGCGACGCTCTACGTTCCCGACCGCATCGACGAGGGCTATGGCCCGAACGACCCGGCGATGGCCGCCCTCGGCGCCGGACACGATCTGATCGTCTGCGTCGACTGCGGCACGCTCAGCCACGGCCCGATCGCTGCGGCGGGCTGCGATGTGATCGTGCTCGATCACCATCAGGGCGCCGAAACCCTGCCTGCCGCCGTCGCCGTGGTGAACCCGAACCGCCAGGACGAAAGCGGCAAGCTCGGCCATATCTGCGCCGCGGGCGTGGTTTTCCTGCTGCTCGTCGCGATCAACCGCGCGCTTCGCGCCGACGGTCGACCCGGCCCGGACCTGATGCCGCTCCTCGACCTCGTGGCGCTTGCGACCGTCGCCGACGTCGCCCCGCTGGTTGGCCTGAACCGCGCCGTCGTCCGCCAGGGCCTCGCGGTGATGGCGGGTGGACTGCGCCCGGGCCTCGCCGCGCTGGGCGAGGTCGCGGGCCTGACGTCGGCGCCATCGGTCCACAGCCTCGGCTTCGCGCTCGGCCCGCGGATCAACGCCGGCGGGCGCATAGGCGTCGCCGATCTCGGCGCCCGCCTGCTCGCCACACCAGACCCGCACGAGGCCGCAGCACTTGCCGAACGCCTTCACCGGCTGAACGCCGAGCG
>JBBRUZ010000049.1:0-16953 GCA_038247355.1 Rhodobacterales bacterium | reverse complement strand
GGCAAGGGCGTGCTGAAGGCCGTCGACGCGGTCAACGACGACATCTGCGACGCGCTGACCGGCCTTCGCGCGACCGATCAGATCCGCATCGACCAGATTCTCTGCGATCTCGACGGCACGCCGAACAAGGCGCGGCTGGGCGCGAACGCGATCCTCGGGGTCAGTCTCGCCACCGCGAAGGCCGCGGCGACGTCATTTGGGATGCCGCTCTATCGGTACGTCGGAGGCGCATCGGCGCGCGTGCTGCCGGTGCCGATGATGAACATCATCAACGGCGGCGAGCACGCGGACAATCCGATCGACATCCAGGAATTCATGGTGATGCCCGTCGGCGCGGAGTCGCTTCGCGACGCGGTGCGCTGGGGCGCGGAGATCTTTCACGCGCTGAAGAAGGGGCTGAGCCCGGCCGGCCACAACACCGCGGTCGGCGACGAGGGCGGGTTCGCGCCGAACCTCAGCTCGACGCGCGATGCGCTCGATTTCATCATGACGAGCATCGAGAGCGCCGGGTACCGGCCCGGTGAGGACGTGTATCTGGCGCTCGACTGCGCCGCGACCGAGTACTTCGCCGACGGCCGCTATGACATGAAGGGCGAGGGCAAGGTGCTGTCGCCCGAACAGAACGCCGAGTATCTGGCCGGGCTGATCGACAGCTATCCGATCATTTCGGTCGAGGACGGCATGTCCGAGGACGACTGGGAAGGCTGGAAGACGCTGACCGAACTGATCGGCGGTCGCTGCCAGATGGTCGGGGACGACCTGTTCGTCACCAACACCGCGCGGTTGTCGCGCGGCATCGCGGAGGGGATCGCGAATTCGGTGCTGGTCAAGGTGAACCAGATCGGGTCGCTGACCGAGACGCTGGCCGCGGTCGACATGGCGCACCGCGCCGGCTACACTGCCGTGATGTCGCACCGGTCGGGCGAGACCGAGGACAGCACGATCGCCGATCTCGCGGTGGCGACGAACTGCGGCCAGATCAAGACCGGCTCGCTGTCGCGATCCGACCGGCTCGCGAAGTACAACCAGTTGATCCGGCTGGAGGAAGACCTCGGCGACAGCGCGATCTTCGCCGGACGCTCGATCCTGCGGCGCTAGGGGCCGGCGCGGCGTGACGCCCACGACCCGCCTCACGACCGCGCGGTTCTATCTGGTGACGCCGCCGATCCTCGCGCTGGAGGTGTTCGCGGACGTGCTGGCCGGGACGCTGGACGCGGTCGAGATCGCCTGCGTGCGACTGGCGCTGGCGTCACGTTCCGAAGACGTGCTTGTGCGCGCCGCGGACGCGCTGCGGGCGGTCTGTCACGCCCGCGACGTTCCGCTGGTCGTGGCCGATCATTTCCGGCTGGCCGCGCGGCTGGGGCTAGACGGCGTGCATCTGACCGACGGACCGCGCCAGGTGCGCGCGGCGCGCGAGGCGCTCGGGGCGAACGCCATCGTCGGCGCGTATGCGCGCGCCTCGAGGCACGACGGGATGACGGCGGCGGAGATCGGCGCGGATTACGTCAGCTTCGGTCCGGTCGCGGCGACCGGGCTCGGCGACGGGGCCATCGCGCCGTTCGAGCTGTTCGAATGGTGGTCGGAGGTGATCGAGACGCCAGTCGTGGCCGAAGGCGGCTTCACCGCGGAGACGGCCGCCGAGATCGCCGCGGTCGCGGATTTCGTCGCGCTCGGCGACGAGCTGTGGTCCGATCCCGAGGGGCCGGCGACGGCGCTGCGGCAGTTCGCGTCGCGCATCGCGGGCTGAGCGGCGCCAGGCCGAGCAAACCGCCGCGCCGGTCGCGCCCCGAGGGATGCGGGCGATCAGACGGTTGCGGCGACGGTCCACGCGCTGCGCACCGCGGTCCCCGCCGCGTCCGCCAGCGCCTTGCGGTCGGGATAGTCGGCGGCGCGCAACGGCGGGTGGAACGTGACATCCACCACGCCGCCGCGCGACAGCGCCAGAACGGTCGCGAGATGGGCGCCGAACGCCATGTCGCCCCACCAGCCGTAGAACGCCGGCGGCAGTTCCGGCGGCGCGCGGTAGGCGATGGTCACCGGCTGGATGCGGAGCGCGTCCTTCAGGTCCGGCGCGAAGAATACGCCGAAGAGCGCTGACTTGAAAGGGAGAACGCGGCTGCCGTCGGTGCTGGTGCCCTCGGGAAAGAACGCGAGCTGGTCGCCGCGTGCGAGCCGCGCGTGGAGCGCCGCGGACTGGCGGGCCGCCTCGGTCGGGCGGCGCTCGATGAGCACCGTCCCGATCGCCCGCACGATGCGGCCGATGACGGGCCAGCCCGCGACCTCGGACTTGGCGACGAAGACCACCGGGGCGGCACTTTGCAGCACGACGATGTCGAGCCAGCTCGAATGGTTCGCAACGATCGCGCCCGGATGCGCCATCGGCGCGCCGCGCCGCCGCAACCGCAACCCGAGCAACGCCAGCACGCCGCGCGCCCAGAGCTGCAACACCCGCGGCGCCAATCCGGGCGAGGAGCGCGGCGCGATCGCACGCACGGCAATGTCGACGCCGCGCAGCGCGAGGAACGTGGCGAAAATGCCGCCCGTCCAGACCAGCGCCGCCGCCGCGCGCAGCACCATCCGGAGCCGTGCGGCCGGTCCCGGCGACGCCAATCGGGGCGGCGGGGCGTCGTTCCACGCGCTCACGCCGACGAACTCCGGCGTCGCGCATAGAACGCCCGGTGCTTTTCCTTCATCGCCGCGGTGTCCATCAGCACGCAGACGTCGATGGTGTTGAAGGCGCGATCCAGCGATGCGCCGTCGCCGACGACGCCGCCGAGCCGCAGATACGCCTTGATCAGCGGCGGGATCGCCCGCAGCGCGCGCGGCGCGTTCACCGCGCCCGGCGGCAGCAGGTTCATGTCGAGGCGATGGGCGGCATGGGCGCGCACGCGCAGTTCCGGTGGGGCGAGATGGGCATGGTGGAGATAGCTCAGCGCCTCGGCGAGCGGCGCAGGGTCGAGCCCCGGAAAGCTCGCGACGCCGAACATCAGCTCGATGTCCCGGTCGAGCACGTACTGCGCGAGGCCCGACCACAGCAGATGCATCGCCGGGCCGCCGCGATGCTCGGGCGCGACGCAGGATCTGCCGAGTTCGACGCTCTCGCGCGGCGAGGCGAGGATCGGCGCCAGATCGTATTCCGCCGCGCCGTAGAAACCCAACCCCGCCTGCGCCGCCGCCCGCCGCATCAGGCGGTAGACGCCGACGACGCGGTCGAGCGGGTCGGGCACGTGATCGGCGTCGAGCAGGATCAGGTGGTCGAAGTGCGGATCGAACGCGTCCCATTCCCGCCGGGCCGCGTGTTGCGCGGGCGAGGCGGCGGCCCCTATTTCCTCGACGAAGACGCGATAGCGCAGGCGCTGCGCACCGAGGCGCTCGGCTTCGGTTTCCGCCAGCTTCATCCGGTAGGCGCTCGTGTCGATCTTCATGCCAGTCCCGTGCGGGAGGGCCCCGCGCGTCCCCTTGTCCAAGCCGGCGCGGCGAAGCTAACCCGGCCGCCGGGCCTCTCCATGTTTACCAGCCTTTAACAGGTCTGTGCGATCAGTTAATTTCCTCGCGCCGGACGCCGGCGCTTGGGCGGTCAATCTCTTCGCGCCGGACGCCGGCGCTCGGCCTGCAACTCGATACGGGACCCCTCGATGACCACCTTGCCGGCGTGCTCGAAATTCACCGTGATCCGCCCGCCGATCACCGACTGCACCTGGCCGAGACCCCAGTCGGGCCGGCCCGGGTGGGTGACGAGGTCGCCCGGTTCGAGAAATTCGTTCATCACTCCCGTCCGCGGCGCCGCATCGTGACGGCGTCCGATCTCAGCGCGCTTGTCTCCGCCCGGCTCTGCCATGATCTGATAAGCCCGATGGGCGCCATCGGCAACGGGCTGGAGCTGATGCAGATGTCGAAGGGCGGCGACTCCGCCGAGCTCGACCTGATCAAGAGCAGCCTCGCGTCGGCGCTGGCGAAACTTCGGTTTTTCCGACTGGCGTTCGGGCCGGTCGACGCACAAGTGCGGCAGTCGTTCGAAGAGGCGGCCGACGTCACCGACGCGATGTTCCGCGGTCGGTTCTCGGTGACCTGGGCGGGCGAGGGGCGCGACATGCCGCGCACCACGGCACGCATGATCTATCTGGCGATCCTGTGCCTCGAGCGCAGCTTGCCGACCGGCGGATCGGCGCTGGTGACGGTCTCGGGCGACAGCGTCGCGCTGACGGTCAAGGACCGCCGCACCGCGCCGCCGGCCGATCTCTGGGCGCTCGTCACGAGCGGGGCGCCGACGCCGGATCTGCGCGCCGACGGGGTCCAGTTCGCGCTGCTGCGACAGGCGCTGGCCGACGACGGGCAACGGATCGACGCCGCATTCAGCGAGACGGGCGCGCAGCTGCGGATCACCGCGGCGGCGAGGGTCGCGGCGTGAGACCCGCGCGAAACCGCGCTGCGTTGGCGCGGTAGCTGGCCGCCGAGCGGCGCAGGCCGGCGATCTCGTCCGCGCTCAGATCGCGCGCGACCTTCGCCGGGCGGCCGATCACGAGAACGCCGTCGGGAAACGCGCGGCCTTCGGTGACCAGCGCCCCCGCCCCCACCAGCACCCCCGATCCGATGCGCGCGCCGTTCAGAACGGTGGCGCCCATGCCGATCAGGCTGCCGTCGCCGATCGTGCAACCGTGCAGGATCGCCATGTGGCCGATCGTGCAGTCGCGCCCGACAGTCAGCGGGAGGCCAATGTCGGTGTGGCAAACGCAGCCGTCCTGGATGTTCGAGCCGTCCTGCACGTCGATCGGGTCGTTGTCGCCGCGCAGGACCGCGTTGAACCAGACCGAAGCCCCTGCGGCGAGCCTGACCCGGCCGATCACGCGCGCGCCCGGCGCGATCCAGGCGTCCGGGTCGATTTCGGGCGCAACGCCGTCGAGATCGAATTCGGTCATCGCCGGTTCTCCTCGAATTCGCCGTTCAGGCGGGTGACGAACGCCATCAGGCCCGGCTGACGGTCACGTCGCAGCCGCTCGGCGTTGATTATCGCGCGCAGTTCGTCCTCGCAACGGGTCAGGCTCGCATTGACCAGAACATAGTCGTATTCGGCCCAGTGGCTGATCTCGTCGCGCGATTTCGCCATGCGGCGGGCGACGACCTCGGCGCTGTCCTGGCCGCGCTGGCGCAGGCGGCGCTCCAGTTCGGCGATGGAGGGCGGGAGGATGAAGATCGAAACGACGGCGTCGCGGAGCGCGGAGTTGCGGATCTGCTGCCCGCCCTGCCAGTCGACGTCGAAGAGCACGTCGCGCCCCGAGGCGATGGCGGCCTCGACCGGAGCGCGGGGGGTGCCGTAGAGATTGCCGAACACCTCCGCGTGTTCCAGCATCTCGCCGCCCGCAGCCATCTCCTCGAACTCGCGCCGGCTGCGGAAGAAATACTCGCGCCCCTCCTGTTCGCCGGCCCGCGGCGGACGGGTGGTGGCGGACACCGAGAAGCGCACCTCCGGATCGACCTCCAGCAGGCGGCGCGACAGCGTGGATTTGCCCGCCCCCGACGGCGAGGACAGGATGATCAGCAGACCCCGCCGGCCGCCGGCGTCACTCGACATTCTGGACCTGTTCGCGCATCTGGTCGATCACCACCTTCAAGTCGAGGCCGATCGCCGTCAGTTCGGTCGATTGCGCCTTCGAACACAGCGTGTTGGCCTCGCGGTTGAACTCCTGAGTCAGAAAATCGAGCTTGCGCCCGACCGGACCGTCGCCGGCGATCAGCGCGCGGACCGCGGCCACGTGCGCGTTCAGCCGGTCGAGTTCCTCCGTCACGTCGGCCTTGACCGCGAGCAGCGCGAGTTCCTGCGCCAGACGCGCCTCGTCCACCACGGTCGTCGCGCCGAGCAGGGCGTCGAGGCGCGCGCGCAGCGTCTCGGCCTGGCGCTCACCGCGCGCGGCGGCGGCGCGGCGCGCGGCGGAGGCGCAGCCGGCGATCCGGTCGATCTGGGCCGCGAGGATCCGTTCGAGCGCCGCGCCTTCCGCGACCCGCGCAGCGCTCAACGCCGCGACCAGCGCCCCGACCTGCGCCGCGAGCGTCGCGCGGACGACCGGGTTCTCGGCAGGCAGCCGCGACTCGGTCTCCAGCACGCCGCGGAGGCCGAGCAGGTCGGCGGCGGTCATCGGCGCGAGGTCGAGGCCACCGCTGGACGCCGATTCGCCGACCCGGACCGCCGCGAGGATCGCCGCGTCCAGCGCCTCGGGGTTCAGCCGCGGCAGGGCGCTCCGCGCCCCCTGCCCCAGCCGCAGCGCCACGCTGACCGAGCCGCGGGAGATCTGTGTGCCCACCGCGGCGCGCACCACGGCCTCCAGCGCCTCCATGCCCTCGGGCAGTCGGACGCGCAGATCGAGGCCGCGGCCGTTCACCGAGCGCGCCTCGAACACCCAGGCCGCACCTTCCGCTTCTCCCGCCAGTTCGGCGAAACCCGTCATCGATGTCAGCGGCATGGCGGGTGTTCTCAGCCTCCGGGCGGGCGCGCCCGCGATCGCCGCGGATTTGCGTCAAATTAATGAAGCGGCCGCAAAACGCGCGACTTTGCGACGAGGCTGATGTACCGTCTAAAGAGTTGGTCTACCAAGCTTCGACATACTACGCTACGGTAGACCTTGGTCGGTTGCCCTGGTCAAGATTCGAGATGAACGATCTGATGCTGTCCACGCTCAAATCCTACTGGGAACGGCTGCGCGCCGGCAGGATAGCGCCCTATCGCGCCGAAATCGATCCCCGCCAGTTCGAATCGGCGCTGGAGAACATGTTCATCATCGAGAAACTCTCGCATGACAACATGCGCATCCGCTTGGCGGGGATGAAGATCTGCGAGATGATGGGGATGGAGGTGCGCGGGATGCAGCCGACCTTCCTGATCGAGGAGGGCGACCGGCTGCGATTCGATCGGTTGCTCAACGTGGTGATGGCCGAACCGGCCATTGTCGAGCTGAAGCTGTCCGCCGAGAGCCGCGCCGGGCGTTACCGCGCGACGATGCTGCTGATGCCGCTGCGCAGCGACTTCGGCGAGATCAACCGCGTGCTCGGCTGCACCTCGGGCCAGGGCGACATGTTCGCCGCCCCGCTCGCGTTCCACATCGACGACGTCGCGGTGACGCCGATCGAATCGAGCCGCGCCGCCGAGCCGCAGCATGCGTTGCCGGGCTTCGCCGAGGAACAGAAGGGGTTCGCCGCCGATCCCGCCGCGCCGAAACTGCGCAGCATCGAGGGCAATCCGAACGCCCCCGCGAAACCAAAGGTTTCCGGCCCGAAGTTCCGCGTGATCGACAACTCGTGATCGACAACTCGTGAGCGCACGCCGCCGCGCGCCGCGTCTCGACCGCGGACGGCTGGCGGGCCCGACCGTCCGTCCCCGAGCACGAATTCAAGCGCCCGCTACGGCTCCTGTCGCGGGCAGGACGTCCTTCCGGTCGAGGTTGCACTCCGATCATCGCGTCGGCGGGTGTTCCCGCATCGTGCGGGCTTCGATCCGCCGGGCGCCCTGCCAACCGCTGGGACGGATCGCCTAGCGCGACGCGCTGAACGCGAGCGGGGCGGCCGTGAACGTCGCCGCCCGCAGGCCCACGTCCACGGGATCGCCCGACGTAAGATAGGTCACCGACCCTGTCCCTCCGGCGAAGCGCGGATGGCGGCGGAGGTAGTCGGCGAGGCTCTCGGCCACGAGATCGGGCTGGGACACCAGCGCCGTCGCGCTCGGCAGCGCGTCGCGGAACGCCGCTTCGACCAGCGGGTAGTGCGTGCAGCCGAGCACCGCCGATTGCGGCGCCGGCAGCCGCCCGAGCAGCGCCGCCACATGGCGCCGCGCGACCGCGGCCGCCCCCGCGAGGTCCCCCGCCTCGATCGCCTCGACCAGCCCGTCGCACGCCTGCGCCTCGACACGCACGTCGCGCGCCCGGAACTTCAGCTCGCGCGGGAACGCGCCGGAGGCGACGGTCGCGGGCGTCGCGAACAGCGCCACGTCGCGCAACCCGGTATGGCTGGGCGGAGCGTTGTCGCCCCAGTCGCGCCGCGTCAGATGCTCGATGACCGGCACGAACACCCCGAGCACCCGGCGCTCGCCGGGATCGAGCCAGTTCACCTGCAGGTCGTGCAGCGCCACCGCGGAGGCGGTGTTGCACGCGAGGATCACCAGCCGGCAGCCCGCCGCGAACAGCCGCTCGACCCCCGCGATCGTCAGCGCGTAGATCTCCGCCGGCGACTTCGGACCATAGGGCGCATGGGCGTTGTCGCCGAAATAGACGAAATCCTGATCCGGCAGCCGCCGCGTCAGCGCGCGCAGCACCGTCAGCCCACCGAGGCCACTGTCGAAAACGCCGATGGGCATGACCGCTAGCGTCCGTCCTCGAATTCGAAGCCGTAGCCGAGATCGGCGTGCGGCGTCGGCGACAGGCGATACGTCTCGGCGCGCAGGAAATCCATCATCGCGCGGGCGTCGCCGGCATGCGCGCTCACCGCGCTGCGGTCGAGCGGCGCGCCGATCGCCACGCGCACCGGTCCGCCGACGCGGGTCTTGAACTCGTTGACGAGCAGCGCGAGCCGCAGCGTCTGGTGCAGATGGCTCGCAAGCTGGAACAGCCGGCTGTTGTGCCCCTCGAAGAACACCGGCACCACGGTCGCGCCGGATTTCGCGATCAGCCGCGCGGTGAACCGCCGCCACGACGGGTCCATCGGCCGGCCGAACGGCTTGAGCGCCGTCGACACCGTGCCGCCGGGAAAGATGCCGATGGCGCCCCCGGCCCCGAGGAACTCGAGCGCCGCCTTGCGCGTGGCGATGTTCACCTTCTGGGCCTCGCGGGTCTCGTCGAAGCTGATCGGCAGGATGACCTTGTTCAACTCCTCGGCCTTGCGAAACACCCGGTGCGCAAGGATGCGGAAGTCGCCGCGGGTGCGCGACAGGATGTGGCCCAGCATCAGCCCGTCGAGGATGCCGTACGGATGGTTCGAGATCACCACGACCGGCCCGACGGCGGGGATGGCCGCCAGCGAACCGCCGATCAGCTCGAGGCTGAGGCCGTAGCGACTGATCATCACTTCCCAGAAATCACGCCCCGCCGCGATTTCGCGGTCGTAGTCGCGCGCCATGCGGATCAAAGCCAGCCGGCCGGTGAGGTTTTCGACCGAGCGGATCAGCGCGCGCCCTGCCAGCGTGTTCGCGGAACTCG
This sequence comes from Rhodobacterales bacterium, assembly GCA_038247355.1. Classification (GTDB taxonomy): domain Bacteria; phylum Pseudomonadota; class Alphaproteobacteria; order Rhodobacterales; family Rhodobacteraceae; genus Amaricoccus. The sequence goes on along the minus strand of JBBRUZ010000049.1, from coordinate 7,777 downwards.
CGTAGCTGATCTCACGGGCGACGCCCCGGGGTATCTTCATCGTTGGGCCGACGTTTCACACATGGGTCGCCGTGGGGATCGCCGTGGGGATCGCCGGGAGCAGCGACGCCCGACTCCGCTGGATGCGGCAGACTAGCGCGTTCGCGCGGCGAGACAACAGGGGCGTCACCGCGTTCATTTCGGGCGGGACGCCTTTTCGGCGAGGCCCGAGCGCGCCGTGCGGGCGTCGAGCTCGCCGAGAACGTCGGCCCAGGTCACGCCCGCGGCGCACAGCATGACCTGCAGGTGGTAAAGCGCGTCTGCGGCCTCCGCGATCAGCGCGAGCCGGTCGCCCATCGCCGCGGCGACGATGGCCTCCACCGCTTCCTCGCCGAACTTCTCGGCGCATTTCGCCGGGCCTTTCGCAAGCAGCGCCGCGGTGTGGGAGACCGCCGGGTCGCCGCCGGAGCGCTCCCCGATCGTGGCGAAAAGGCGGCTCAAGGTGTCGGGCATCCGTCGCCTCGCTGGCGGTCGAGTTCGCGGGCGCCGCCCCGGGTCCGAGGCCCGGGGTCACGCCCCCGGCGCCGTAATAGCGCGATCGCGCGCGTCCCGCCACCGCTTCGTCGATCCGCGGCGCCGGCAAGGCCGGAGTTTCGGCGCCTGCGAGGCCGGAGTTTCGGCGCCTGCGCCGGCCGGAGTTTCGGCGCCTGCGCCGGCGGCATCGGGTCGGTTGACTCCCGACCGCCGCCGGGCCACATGGCCGTCATGCTGTCCTTGAGGAACATCACCTTCACGATGGAGGGCCGAAAGCTCTTCGACGACGCCTCCGCATTGATCCCGGCGGGGCACAAGGTGGGATTCGTCGGGCGCAACGGCACGGGCAAGACCACGCTGGTCCGGCTGATCCGCGGCGTGCTGGCGCTCGACGGCGGCGAGATCGAAACGCCGCGGCGCGCGCGGATCGGCGGCGTGGCACAGGAGGCGCCGGCGAGTGCGGACAGCCTGCTCGACACCGTGCTCGCGGCCGACGAGGAGCGCGCGACGCTGCTGGCCGAGGCCGAGACCGCGCACGACGCCCACCGCATCGCCGAGATCCAGACCCGGCTCATCGACATCGACGCGCATTCGGCCGAGGCCCGCGCGGCGGCGATCCTGCACGGCCTCGGTTTCGATGCGCTCGCCCAGGCGCGGCCCTGTTCGGATTTCTCCGGCGGCTGGCGGATGCGCGTGGCGCTCGCCGCGGTGCTGTTCGCGCGGCCCGACGTGCTGCTGCTCGACGAGCCGACGAACTATCTCGATCTCGAGGGCGCGATCTGGCTCGAGACGTTCCTTGCGAAGTATCCGCATACGGTGCTGGTGATCAGCCACGACCGGGATCTGCTGAACCGCTCGGTCGGCGCGATCCTGCATCTCGACCGCCAGAAGCTGACGCTCTATCAGGGCAATTACGACACGTTCGACACGACGCGGCGCGCCCGGCTCGACCAGCTGATCTCCGAGAAAAAAAAGCAGGACGCGGCGCGCGCGCACATGCAGTCCTTTGTCGACCGCTTCAAGGCGAAGGCGTCCAAGGCGCGGCAGGCGCAGTCGCGCATCAAGGCGCTGGAGCGGATGAAGCCGATCGCGGCCATCGTCGAGGACAACGTCACGGGCTTCAACTTTCCGACGCCCGAGGAGCTGTCGCCGCCGATCATCCGGCTCGAGGACGTCGCGGTCGGCTATGGCGGCAAGTCCGTGCTGCGCCATCTGGACCTGCGGATCGACCAGGACGACCGCATCGCGCTGCTCGGCGCGAACGGCCAGGGCAAGTCGACGCTGTCAAAGCTGCTGGCCGACCGGCTCGCGCCGATGGGCGGGCGCAAGGTCGCATCCTCCAAGCTGCGGGTCGGCTATTTCGCCCAGCATCAGGTCGACGAGCTGCATATCGACGAAACCCCGCTCCAGCACGTCCAGGCGCTGCGGCCAACCGAGGCGCCGGCAAAGCTGCGCGCGCGGCTCGCCGCAGGCGGCATCGGCGCGGACATCGCCACGACCGAGGTCGCGCGGCTTTCGGGCGGGCAGAAGGCGCGGCTGTCGCTGCTGATCGCGACGATCGACGCGCCGCACATGATCATCCTCGACGAGCCGACCAACCATCTCGACATCGAGAGCCGCGAGGCGCTGGTCGAGGCGCTGACCGCCTACGAGGGCGCGGTGATCCTCGTCAGCCACGACCCGCATCTGGTGGAGCTGGTCGCCGACCGGCTGTGGCTGGTCAAGGACGGCCGCGTCGAGCCGTTCGAGGACGACATGGAGGCGTATCGCCGGATGCTGCTCTCCGAGCGCAGCGGCGCGCCGGTCCGGTTGCGTGAGGCCCGCTCCGAGGACCGCAGAGCCCCGCGGCCCGCGCCGCGCTCCCAGACCGGTCCGCTGCGTGCCGAGATCGCGAAGTGCGAGGCGCGCGTGACCAAGCTCGAGGAGATGCGCGACAACATCGATGCGCGGCTGGGCAATCCGATGCTCTACGCGCGCGGCGACACCGAGGAAATCTCGAAATGGCGCAAGAAGCGCGCCGAGGTCATGGACGGCCTCGAGCGGGCCGAGGCGCTGTGGGTCGATGCGCAGGAAAAGCTCGAAGCGGCCGAGGGCCTGCGCGCGTGACGGCGCTGCAGGCGGCGCTCGCGTTCGCGACGCTGGTCGTCATCGTCGATCCGCTCGCCCTCGCGCCGGTCTTCGGCGTGTTGACCCGCGACATGCCGCAAGCGCGCGTGCGGCGCACGGCGCTCGTCGCCGTGCTCGCCGGCTTCGCGCTGCTCGGCGTCGCGGGGCTGGCGGGCCATGCGGCGCTGCGCGCCATCGGGGCACGGATCGCGCTCGTGCATCTGGTCGTGGCGGCGGCGCTGATGGCGCTGGGCGTGCTGATGCTGCTCGGCCGCGCCGGGCTCGACAGCTTCGGTGGCGCGCGGCGACGCGGTCCCGCGCTGTTTCCGCTCGCGTTTCCGTTGATCGCGGGGCCGGGCGCCGCGGGCGCAATGGTGATGTTCGCGGGCAAGTACGCGGGCCACGCCGGCGGGCTCGCGGCGCTTTTCGCGGTGCTGGCGGCGGTCGGGGCGCTGACCCATGCGGCGTTCCGTGCAGCGGGACCGCTGACCGATCGGCTCGGGCCGGCGGCGCTGCGCGTCGTCACCCGCATTCTCGGCGTCGTGCTGGTCGGCGCGGCGGCGCGGTTCCTTTTCGAGGCGCTGCGCGACTACGGCGTGATCGGCGCGCAAGGCGGCCCGGGATGAACCTCGATCTGGCCGCAACCGCGTTCGTCACGCTGTTCGTGATCATCGACCCGATCGGCCTCGCGCCGCTGTTCGTGGCGCTGACCACCGGCATGACCGCGTCCGAGCGCCACCGCGTCGGCCTGCGCGCGCTTGCCATCGGCTTCGCGGTGCTCGCACTGTTCGGGCTCGCCGGCGAGGCGCTGCTCGGGGCCATCGGCATCGGCATGCCGGCCTTCCGCGTCGCCGGGGGCGTGCTCTTGTTCCTGACCGCGGTCGACATGCTGTTCGAGCGGCGCCAGCCCCGGCGCGAGAAGAGCGCGAAGATGACCGACGCCATGCCCGATCCGGCGGTGTTTCCGCTCGCGACGCCGCTGATCGCGGGGCCCGGCGCGCTCGCGACGATGATCCTGCTCATCGGCCAGCATCCGGGGGATCTCGCGGCGCAGGCCACGATCTTCGCGATGATGACGGCGGTCCTCGCGATAAGCTACGCGCTGTTTCTCGCCGGCGGCCTGATCGAACGCGGCCTCGGGCCGAGCGGGATCAACGTCGTCACCCGCCTGCTCGGAATGCTGCTGGCGGCCCTTGCGGTGCAGTTCGTGCTGGAGGGCCTGCGCGAATTCGGTTTCGGAGCCTGACGCGATGTTGCCCGACGACCCGGACGCCGTCGCGCGCCTGTTCTATCTGATCGTCCTGCTGCTGGCGTTGTCCTCGTACTTCCTGTTCGGACGATCCCAGGCGTTGGGCCGGACGCTGCAACAGGCGCTGACCTGGGCTCTGATCTTCGCGATGGCGGTCATCGCCTATTCCTTTCGCGACACGCTGCGCGGCGCGCTGTTTCCCGGCGCCGCAATCCAGGTCTCGCGGGACGCGATCGAACTCGGGCGCGCCCGCGACGGTCATTTCTATGCGACGCTCGACGTGAACGGCGCGCCGATCCGCTTCATGGTGGACACCGGCGCCACCGACGTCGTGCTGAGCGCGCGCGACGCCGCGCGCGCCGGCATCGACACGACGCGTCTGACCTTCGCGGGCCGCGCGATGACGGCAAACGGCGAGGTCCGCACCGCGCGCGTGCGGCTCGACTCCGTCGGCTTCGGCGGCGTCACCGAGACCGGAGTGACCGCGAGCGTGAGTTCGGGCGCGCTCGACACGTCGCTGCTCGGCATGAGCTATCTCGACCGCTTCGACCGGATCGAGATCTCCGGCGATCGGATGCTTCTGGCCCGGTGATTCTTTCGCACTGATTCTTCCGCGATCATCGGCGACGACTTCGCCGCGTTCACCTGCCTGCTCGGGATGTGGTGCGGGAGGCCTGCGCGACCTCCCCGCGATCCGCGCGGCGTGCGGGGCGGGCATCAAGGGCCACGCGATGCGCGTCGCCCCCGATCTCGCCGAGGCGCTCGCGGCGGCGGACCGCGCCGAGATCACCGCCGAGAGCCTCGCGCTGCACATCCAGGCGGTGATCCAAGGCGCCTTCATCCGCGCCAAGGCGACCGGCGATCCGGCCGTCGCGGAGGAAACCATCGACCATCTGAGCCGTTATCTGACGTTGCTGTTCAACATCGAGGAGACGCGACCATGAGCTACGTAGACGGATTCGTCGCCGCCGTCCCGACCGCAAACCGCGCGGCGTACCTCAGGCACGCCACCGAAGCGGCCGCGATTTTCAAGGAATTCGGCGCCACGCGCGTCGTCGAGACCTGGGGCGACGACGTGCCCGAGGGCGAGCTCACGTCGTTCCCGATGGCCGTCAAGCGCAAGGACGACGAGACCGTGGTCTTCGCCTGGATCGCCTGGCCGTCCAGGGCCGACCGCGACGCCGGCTGGGCAAAGGTGATGGCCGACCCGCGGATGCAGCCCGACGTCAGCGCGATGCCCTTCGACGGCAAGCGGATGATCTACGGCGGCTTCGAGCCGATCCTCGACGTGTGACGCCGCCATGCAGCGCATCATCCCGCACCCGTGGTTCGACGGCGTCGCCGAGGATGCTGCGGCCCTCTGCGCCGGCCGGATTGACGACGGCGCGCACGTCGCCCGCTATGCCGCGGCGATGACCGTCGAATTCGATCCCGGCGGCGCCGGCACGGTCGGCGTGAACGCCGGCCCCGTCTTCGAGCCGACGCCCGCCGTCTCCTGTTTCGTCATGCTCGAGACAGCGACGGCCGTGGACCGGTTCCGGAACGGCCTCGCGCCCGAAGGCTCGGTCCTGACGCCGCTCGACGCCTCACCTTGGGGCGAACGCCACGGCTGGCTCAACGACCGCTACGGCGGCTCTTGGCAAGTCGCGCTCGGCAAACGCGCGGACACCGGACGGACCGTGACGCCGCGCCTGCTGCTTGCCGGCGCGCGCTGCGGCCGGGCGAATGAGGCGGTGAATTTCTCTGCTTCGGTCTTTCCCGACGCGCGCAGCGACTCCCCCCCGATCATCCCACCCGCCGGGAGACCGATCAGGAACATGGACCTGCGAAAAACCCAGCCGATCGCGACGCCGAGGACGTGCGGACATGAGGCGCGACCACCAGCCGGCCTCGGCCCCGTCGCTTTCCCCATGGACGGCGGGTTTCGCGCCGCCTTCGACCTTCACCCCTGACGCGCGCCCGCCGAAGCGTAACCAGTCCCAACAGAGAAGACATGATGATGCCCGAAGTCCCGGAACAACCGCGTCCCGACGCCGCAACGATGCGCGGCGTGATCCCCTATGTCGGCATGCGGGGCCGCGCCGGCGAAGCCGCCGACTTCTACGCCCAAGCGTTCGGCGCCACCGATCTCGGCCGGATGCGGGACAAGGCCGAGCCGGAAAAGCTCATGCACGTCCAGATCGAGGTGAACGGCGGCGCGCTAATGATGACGGACTGGGATGGAGGGCCGGCGCCGTCGCTGCAGGGCTTTCATCTGCAGCTTGTCGTCGGCGACGGCGACGCGTGGTGGGAGCGCGCCGTCGGCGCCGGCTGCGAGGTGGTCATGCCGTTCGAGCGGGCGTTCTGGGGCGACCGCTTTGGCATGTTGCGCGATCCGTTCGGCCTGACCTGGGCCATCAGCGAACCCGCCGAGGCCCCGGCCGCGTAACCGCTGAAAGGACCGATATCATGGACACAATTCTGGCCGACCGCCTGACGACGCACGAACTGGTGCTCGACCGCCGCCTCGACGCGCCCCGCGCCGCCGTGTGGCGCTGCTGGACCGAGCCTGAGCTGATCGCCCGCTGGTTCACGCCGGCGCCCTGGACCGCCAGCGACGTGGTCGTGGACCTTCGCGCCGGGGGCGGCTTTGGCATGACGATGAGCGGACCGGGCGGCGAGCGCCATCCGAACGCCGGCGTCTATCTCGACGTGACGCCCGGCGAGCGTCTCGTGTTCACCGACGCCTATGTCCGCGCCTGGGAGCCTTCGGCGAAGCCGTTCTTCACCGGCGTCATCACCTTCGCCGACGCGGACGGCGGCACGCGCTACATTGCCCGCGCCCGGCACTGGAGCGCCGAGGACCGCGCCGCCCACGAAGCGATGGGGTTCCACCAGGGCTGGGGCGCCGCCGCCGACCAGCTCGAACGGCTCGCCGCGACGCTCTGAAGCGAAGGCGTCCGGACCGGCGCGCCCAGAAAAACTCGCGGCACCTTAATTAAACAACATCAATGGTTTATAGATGTCGCACGCGCGGACATCGCGTTTCGGAGCGGCCCGGTCGGACCCGGAAGGTTGGTTCGGCGCGACCCTCGAAGGCACGGGCCCTGCGCGATACCCCGCCCGAACGGCTCCTGCCAATCCGCTGACCACGATCCTCCTTTGGATCGCCCGCCGATTGCCTTAAGGTCACGCATGGGCCGCAAGCGTCGCGGCCCGAGCAGCGGGGAGGATGTGGCGATGAAGGTCGGGGTCGTCGGGGCGGGCATGGTCGGCAGCGCCGCGGCCTACGCGATCGGACTGCGCGGCGTCGCGAGCGAGGTCGTGCTCGTCGACCGCAACCCGGCGATGGCCGAGGCCCACGCGCTCGACATCGCCCACGCGATGCCGTTCGGGCCGGGCGCGGTCGTCACCTCGGGCGACTATGACGCGCTCGCCGGCGCCGCGGTGGTCATCATCGCCGCCGGCGTCGCCCAGGCCGACGGCGAGACCCGGATCGATCTGCTCGCGCGCAACGCCGCGGTGTTCCGCGAGGTGGTCGGCGAGATCATGCGCGTCGTCCCCGATCCGATCCTGCTGATCGCCTCCAATCCCGTCGACGTGATGACCCAGGTCACCCAGGCGCTCTCCGGCTTGCCCGCGCACCGCGTGATCGGCTCGGGCACCATCCTCGACACCGCGCGCTTTCGCAGCCTGCTTGGAACGCACCTGCGGATCTCGCCGCGTTCGATGCACGCCTATGTGCTCGGCGAGCACGGCGACAGCCAGGTGCCGGCGTGGTCGTGCGCCAAGGCGGGGTCGGTGTCGATCCTCGACTTCGCCGCGCAGGTCGGCGCGCCGATAACCGCCGCCGTCCGCGCCGAAATCGACAGCGAGACCCGCAACGTCGCTTACAAGATCGTCGCGGGCAAGGGCTCGACCTACTACGGG
>JBBRUZ010000048.1:0-17269 GCA_038247355.1 Rhodobacterales bacterium | reverse complement strand
GCTGCCGTTCAACGTCGATTCGATGGAATACAGCGTGATGACATACCGCGCCTATATCGGCGCGCCGCTCACCGGCTATCCCAACGAACAGTTCGGCTTCGCGCAGACGTTCATGATGCTTGACATCGCCGCACTTCAGTACATGTACAACGCGGATTTTACGACGAACGCGGGCAACACCACGTACACGTGGAACCCGAACTCTGGCCAGCACTTCGTGAACGGCGTCGTCGCGCTGACGCCCGGGGCCAACCGCATCTTCCAGACGATCTGGGACGGGGGCGGCAACGACACCTACGATCTGTCGAATTACGCGACCAACATGACAATCGATCTGACCCCTGGCGGACATTCCGTCTTTTCTGCCGGGCAGCTCGCTTATCTCGGCGGCGGCCCGAACGGCGGTTTTGCTCGTGGCAACGTGTTCAACGCCCTTCAGTATCAGGGCAACGCGGCCTCGCTCATCGAAAACGCGTATGGTGGAACGGGTAACGATGTCATCACCGGCAACGTGGCGAACAACGTCCTGGTCGGCAACAACGGGAATGACGGTCTCTACGGCGGAAATGGCGCCGATTCGCTCTATGGCGGGGCCGGCGGCGACACCTTGCGTGGAGGAAACCAGAACGACTACCTCGACGGCGGATCCGGCGCCGACAACATGGACGGCGGCGACGGCGATGACGTCTATGTCGTCGATGAGGTGGGTGACGTCGCGGCCGAGATATTTAACGACGCGCTCGGCGGCGTCGACATCGTCTACTCCTACGTGTCCCACACGTTGTCAGCGAGCCTCGAGAACCTCGTCCTTCTCGGAAGCGGCAATACCCTCGCTTCCGGCAACGCCAACAATAACTCTCTATACGGAAACACCGGGAACAACTTAATTCAGGGTGAGGGAGGCGCTGACACGGCCTTTGGCGGGAGTGGAAACGACGCACTCTTCGGCGGCGATGGGGTCGACGTCCTTTACGGTGGGGATGGAGACGACCAGCTCAATGGCGGGCTGTTTGTTGACACCTCGTATGGCGGTGAAGGAAACGACCTTTTCCAGGTCAGTTCGAACTACAACGCCGACAACGTCTATGGCGGCAACGGAATCGACACGCTCGACTTGAGCCTTTTCACCTACAGCGGCGTCGTCGTCAATCTTGCGACACAAGCCTACGACTACATCCCCGCTGGCGGTCCATTCGCTGTCAACGGGGTCGAGAACGTCATCGGCACGAACTTGGCCGACACGATCACCGGTGAAGCAAATGCGAACTTCCTCTCCGGTGGGAGCGGCGCGGATACGATCCGGGGCGGTGCCGGCACCGACACGGTGAACGGCGGCAACGGCAACGACCTGATCATCGTCGCCGGCGGTGACGGCCTGGACAATGGCGGCGGCGGCGGCGGCGTCGATACGCTGGATTATGGCACTACCGGTGGTACCATCAACTTCAACATGACGACCGGCGCGTTCAACTATAGCGGAAATCCGCGGACGATGACCAGCTTCGAGAATTTCGTCGACTCGTCTGGAAGCGGCGTTATCAGCGGAACCTCCGGCGCAAACAACATCCAAGGCCGCTCTGGAAACGACCAATTGAGCGGGCTCGCCGGCAATGACTTCCTCGACGGCGGCGTCGGGAACGACAACCTGATTGGAGGCAACGGGGCCGACAACCTAAATGGCGGAGACGGGGTCGACACCGTCAACGGAGGAAGCGGCGCCGACATCCTGCGTGGTGGCGCCGGCGCCGATGTCCTCATCGGCGGCCTCGGGGCCGATATCCAGTTCGGCGGCGCGGGGAACGACATCTTCCGTTTCCTGACGCTCGGCGACTCCGCTCCCGGGACCGTTGACAGGCTCCGCGGCGAGGGCGGAGTGCCCGCGTTCCAGATCCCGGGTGCGGCGCTCGGCGATCGGATCGACCTTGCAGCGATTGATGCGAATGCGAACGCTGGGGGCGATCAGGCGTTCATCTTCGGACCGCCGGGCGCCGGAATGGGCCTTGGCCGGCTATGGGGGGTGAACGTGGGGAGCAACACCCACATTCTCGGCAACGTCAACGGTAACGCAGCTGTGGAGTTCGAACTGATCATCGAGGATGGCGCGGTGCTTGCCAGCGCCTATACGGCGGAGGACTTCTTTCTCTGATCGCATTCGCCAGAACCGACGACGGCCCGCTTGCGTGGGCCGTCGTTTTGCTTGTCCGGCTCTAAACTTTGCAGGAGGCCCAGCGCGCTGACCGAACGCTCATCGGTGGGCCAGACGAGGCCACGGCCAGGAGCAATGTCACCGTGACAGCAAAGTCATTTGATCTCGTCATCAATTCTCTGAGTTAGCCGATGGTGAATGCTTCAGTTCCATGCCGTCAACTCCAACGGCAAACCCTCCGATTCGCAAGAGAGGCCCAAGCTTTTTTTGCTGATCTGTTTGAAGATGACGAACTGCAGTGCTCGACTTGGCAACTCCGCTGTGGACGATGTGGAGAGCGCCATCGAGGAAGGCGCCGTTCAGGCAAGCGCCTCCTCCTCGGCAGATGTCACGTATCGATGGCGGCCGTCTGAGCCCGCGCATTTGCCCGCGCGCGCAAGCTGCGCTTCAGCTTGCGGCCTTCTGGGTCCAGCGGCCGTTCTCCTGGGCCCAGTATTTCGCCGGCAGGCCTGCGGCCGTGACCGCGCGCCAGTCGTCGCGCGCGATGGCGACATTCGCTTCGTCGGTTCCGTCGAAGATCACGCAAGCCCGGACGAATCGGGCGAGTTCGTCCGGCGCAGCGCGCGCGCCGTAAGTCAGCATCAGCACCTCGGCCCCGTTGAGATTTTCGGTGCCCGCCGTGAGCAGTATCGGCTGGCGCGCGGCGTGGGCCGACGTCGCGAGACCGTGCGGCAGGAAGGTGTCGTCGCGGTACGTCCAGAGGCGCGCGTCGAGGAAAGCGAGGCCTGTTGTGGACCCGACCCCGACAAGCACGCGCCAGCCGCGATCGAGGCATTTCTCCAGCAACTCGGGCAGCGTGGACTCGATGGGCGTCTCGGTCAAGCGGTAGAACAACACCTCCGCCACGGCGTCAGCCTTCGAAGCGGTCCTTGATCAGGCGATCGAGCGCGCGCACGCCCCAGCCGCTGGCGCCCTTCTGCGCAAGGTCGGTGTCGCGTGGCATCAGCGCGACGCCGGCGATGTCTAGATGGATCCACGGCACGTCGTCCTTGACGAAGCGCTTGAGAAACCGCGCCGCGGTGACCGAGCCGGCGGGCCGCCCGCCAACGTTCGCGACGTCCGCGAGGCGGCTCTTGATCTGGCGGTCGTAGACTGGGGCGAGCGGCATCCGCCAGGCGCCTTCGTCCTCGGCGGCGGCGGCGGCGAGGAAACCTTCCGCGAGCGCGTCGTCGTTTGCGAAGACGCCAGCCATCTCGTGGCCCAGCGCCACGACGATGGCGCCGGTCAACGTTGCGAGGTCGATCATCGCGCGCGGCTTGAAGCGTTCCTGTGCGTACCAGAGCACGTCGGCCAGCACGAGGCGGCCTTCGGCGTCGGTGTTGATGACCTCGATGGTGTCGCCCTTCATCGATTTCACGATGTCGCCGGGACGCTGCGCGCGGCCATCGGGCATGTTCTCGACGAGGCCGACGAGGCCGACGACGTTGGCCTTCGCACCGCGCCGCGCTATCGCCTGCATGACCCCGGCGACGACGCCGGCGCCGCCCATGTCGCAGGTCATCTCCTCCATTCCTGCCGCGGGCTTTATCGAGATGCCGCCGGTGTCGAAGACGACGCCCTTGCCAACGAGCGCGAGCGGGGCCGCGTCGCCGCCGCCTTTCCACTGCATCACGACGACCCTGGACGGGGTTTCCGAGCCCATGCCGACGGCGAGTAGCGTGCGCATGCCCAACGCTTCGAGGGCCGGCTCGTCGAGCACCTCGACCTCGAGGCCGAGATCGAGTAGCGCTTCGAGCCGAGCGGCGAATTCGGTGGTGCTCAGGACGTTGGCGGGCGCGTTGACGAGGTCGCGGGTGAAAATCACGCCGCGAGCGGCGGCGTCGCGCGGCGCCCAGGCCGCGGCGGCCGCCGTCGGATCGGCGACATGGAACGTGACGGCGCCGTTCGGCGGCGTCCAATCCGCGTCCGGCGTGCGAAACTCGCGATAGTCATAGGCGCGAAGCGTCAGGCCGAGCGCTATCTCGGCGATATGGGGAGCCGCGTCGGCAAGGACCGCGAGCGCCGGCTTGCCATTGAAGCTGGCGATCGCGGCGCCGGCCTTGCGCGCTTCGGTCGCCGTCGCCTTGCGGGGGAGCTTGACGACGAACAGGGCTTCGGCGTCGAGCCCGGCCGGAAAGTTCAACACATGGCCCTCGCCTGCCTTCAGCTTCGCGAAGGCGTCGCTGGCGGCCAGGCGCCTGAGCGCGCCGCGCGTCCGTCCGTCGAGCCTGCGCGCGAGCGGGCCCATCTTGCCGCCCTCGTCGATAAAGAGCGCGATCCGGCCTGCCAGGGTCCCGACCGCATCGACGTCGGCGGCGACGAAAATTGTTTCCACTGGCGCAGTCACGAGCGTCTCCTTACGTTGCGGTCAGTTCTTTCAGTGGTGGTCCGTCTAGCGCGCGGCCCCGGTAATTGCCAGCCCCGCAGGCGCAAGGAGAACGGGTTGAGCCGGTTGGACCGATACATCCTGCGCCAGCTGACGTGGGCGTTCGGCTTTTTCGCACTGGTGTTCACCGGGGTGGTCTGGTTGACGCAGGCGGTTCGGCTGATCGACACGGTCGTCGAAAGCGGGCAGGGCGGGCGGATCCTGCTCGAATTCTCCGGGTTGGTGCTGCCGCAGGTGCTGGTGATCGTTTTGCCGCTCTCGGGGATCGGAGCGGCGCTCCATACCTTCAACAAGCTCTATGGCGAGAGTGAACTGGTCGCGATGATGTCCGCGGGCGTCGGTCCGTTTGGGATGTTGCGCCCGGTCGCGGCCTTCGCTGCGCTGATCGGGCTCGGGATGGCGGTGGTGGTGACGGTGCTCGTGCCGCGGGGCGGCGCGGCGCTGGCGCAACGGACGCAGGAACTACGCACCGATCTCGCAAGTGCGCTGATCGTCGAGCGGCAATTCCTGCACCCGACGTCGGGCCTGACGCTGTTCATCTCCGACGCCAACGGCGCGGGCGAAATGTCGGGGATCTTTCTCCATGACCAGCGGGACCTGGCGCGGCCGGTGACCTATTCGGCGTCTGCAGCTCTGCTTCTCAGCGACGGTGACGAGGCGCGGCTGGTGATGCGCGACGGCGTGGCGCTGGCGATGAGCGCCGACGGGCGCCAGTTGAATTCGGTGGACTACAAGCAGTTCGTCTTCGACCTCTCCGATCTGGTCAAGCCCGTGGACGCGCGCGCGCCGCGTCCTTCTGAGTATTCGGTGCGCGAGCTGCTTCGGCCCACGCCCGAAATGCTGGAGCGCGGAAGCTACCGGTCGGGAGACTACGTGGCGGAGGCGCATTACAAGCTAACGCTGCCGCTGCTCGCAATGCTCTACCCGCCGATCGCGCTGCTGACGCTGCTTGCGGGCGGCTATCGGCGCAGCGGGTTCGGACGCCGCGTGATCGTCGCGGTCGGCGTCGGGGTGTTGCTGCAGTCGATGGCGATCGTTGCGCGGGCGCGGGTTCAGGACGCCGCGGAGCTGTGGCCGGTCATGTATCTGCCCATCGCTTTGGGAATGGCGTATGTCGCCGCGCTGCTGATGCGGCTGACCCGGGCTGCACGGCCGCGAAGGTTGGCCGCATGACGCTCTGGCGGTACCTGCTGGTCTGCTTTTTCAAGGCCTTGTTCGCGGTCCAGACGGTTATCGCCCTCGTGGTGCTGCTGGCGGCGGGCGTGGAAAACCTTCGCCGCTACTCCGACGCGCCCGCGGGCGACGTTGCGGTGGTGACGCTGCTTCAGGCCCCCAAAGTCGTCTACGAGGCGTTTCCGCTGGTCCTGATGCTTGCGAGCCTCGTGACTTTCCTGCGTCTCGCGCGGACGAGCGAGCTCGTGGTGATGCGTGCCGCGGGCGTGTCGGCGTTGCGGCTGATCGCTATCCCGGGGTTCGCCGCGCTTGCGCTCGCCGTGATCCTGGTCGGGCTGGTCAATCCGCTGGTGGCGGCGGCAATAAAGCGGGGCGCAGCGGTCGAGGATTCGCTGCGCGGTCGCGAGCCGAGCCGGCTGTCGTTCTCGAACGATGGGCTATGGCTGCGTCAGTCCGATCCGCAGGGGCAGACGGTGATCCAGGCCGCCCGCGCCAATCCCGACGGCACGTTGCTGCGGCAGGTTCGGATGCACCGGTTCGATCGCGAGGGCGGGCTCTATTCGCGCATCGAGGCGAAGACGGCGCGGCTGGGGTTCGGGTCGTGGTTGCTGACCGGGGCCGCGCGCTGGGACCGGGCGTCCGACGGGCGGTTCGAAAAGTCCCCCGAGACCGTCGGGCTGCGCCTGCCGACCGACCTCACCAGCGGCCAGATCCTCGACAGTTTCTCGCCGCCCGAGACGCTGTCGTTCTGGCAGCTGGGCCGGTTCATCCGCCAGATGGAGGACGCGGGTTTTTCCGGGCGCCGGCACCGGCTGTTCCTGCAGAGCGAGCTCGCCAAGCCCGCGCTGTTCACCGCGATGGTCCTGATCGGGGCCGCGTTCGCGTTGCGACCGGCGCGGTTCGGACAGGTCGGGGTGACGGTCCTGCTGGCGGTTCTCGCGGGGTTCGCGCTCTACTTCCTGAAGGACTTCGCGGAATCGCTCGGCGCGAGCGGCGCGCTTCCGCTGTTGGTCGCCGCGTGGACCCCGTCGATCGCGGCGATCCTGCTGGCGCTGGGCTTGCTGTTGCACCTCGAAGACGGCTAAGCACGAAGTTGGAACCCAGTGCGGGGAGGGCTTTTGGAGCGACGCGGCAGAACGACGGCGGTCCGGCTTGTCGCAGCGCTCGTGCTGGCGTTCGCGGCGGCGCCGCTGGAGGCGCAGGACGGGCCGCCGGTCGGGCTGATCGCCGACGAAGTCACCTATGACCGCGAAACGGGGCTTCTGACTGCAACGGGCAACGTCGAGGTGATCTATCGGGGGCGCGTCCTGCGGGCGTCGCGGCTGATCTACGACGAACGGACCGAGACGGTGCGCGCGCTCGGTCCGATCGTGCTGGTCGATCCCGAGAGCGGCGTGCTGTTGGCGGACGCCGCGTCGCTGACCCCCGATCTCGCCGATGGCCTCGTGGAGGGCGCGCGCGTGCTGATCAACGGCCAGTTGCAGCTCGCCGCCGTCGAGGCGCGGCGTTCACGCGGGCGGTTCGTGACGCTCGACCGCGTCGTCGCGTC
The DNA here is from genome assembly GCA_038247355.1 of Rhodobacterales bacterium. Classification (GTDB taxonomy): domain Bacteria; phylum Pseudomonadota; class Alphaproteobacteria; order Rhodobacterales; family Rhodobacteraceae; genus Amaricoccus. The sequence continues at coordinate 9,976 of JBBRUZ010000048.1, read as the reverse complement.
GAGCTGCACGATTTGCGCTGGCGATCCGACGCCGACTTGGGCGATCCGGGCTACACGGGTGACGCAGGACCCCGCGGTCCGCCGTCTCTACTTCGAGAACGCGCGCCTCGACGTCTTCGGCCTGCCGATCGGCTATCTGCCGCGCCTGTCGATCCCCGAGCCGGGCGTCGCGCGGGCCAGCGGGTTTCTTGCCCCGCAGTTTTTCAGCTCCCAGATCTACGGCTTCGGCGTGAAGTCGCCGTACTACCGCGTGCTCGGACCCTCGGCGGACGCGACGGTCACGCCCTTCGTGACCTCGCAGGGCGGCTTGCTGCTCGAGGGCCAGTACCGGCGGAGGGTCCGCAGCGGCGGCTTCGACATTGGCGGCGTGTTCACTCTCAACGACGGACTAGACACAAGTCTTAGCCCGAACGCGACGCGCTGGTTTCTGACGGCCGAGGGCGCGTTCGCGCTGCCGCGGGAATTCGTCGCCGAGTTCGACGTAAGCTCGGTCAGCGATGACGTCTTTCTGAAGCAGTTCGACTATTCCGATGCGGATCAGCTGACCAGTGTCACGCGGATTCGCCGGACCCGGGCGAAGGACATGTTGCGGCTGGAGCTCATCGGGTTCCAGGACCTGCTGCCCGAGCAGAACTCCGACAGCGTCCCCGCGATTCTGCCCGATTTCGTCTATCGCCGCGAGTTCGGACCGACGGTGCTCGGCGGGCGGGCCGCCTTCGAGGTCGCGGCGCTCAGCGTCGTGCGCGAAACCGGCACGAGCATGGTGCGCGGCACCGGCGGTGTCGATTGGCGGCGCGAATGGACGCTGCCCAGCGGGGTGCGCGCCGCGGCCCGCGCCGGGGCGGCGCTCGACAGCTACCGGGTCCGGGACGATCCGGACCTCGGCGATGGCGTGCTCGATCGCTGGACTCCCGATGCGACGCTGGAATTGCGCTGGCCCTTCGTGCGCCGCGACGCCGAGGTGGATCACGTCATCGAGCCAATCGTCCAATTGATCTATTCCGACAGCTTCGGCGATACCGACGTCCCGAACGAGGACAGCGAACTCCCGGAGTTTTCCTACAGCAACCTGTTCTCCCCCAACCGTTTCCCGGGGCGCGACCAACTGGAGACCGGCGCTCGCGCCAACATCGGGGTGCAGTACATCCGAAACGACCCGAACGGCTGGGACATGGGGCTGACGTTTGGCCGGGTGCTGCGCGGATCGGACCTTGATCAGTTTCCGGATGGGACCGGACTCGACGGGCGATGGTCCGATTATGTCGGCGCGCTCACCGTCGATTTCGACTGGGGCCTCGGCGTGTCGAACCGGATGCTGGTCGGCGACGACCTCGAATTCAACCGCAACGAGTTCGCGCTCGTCTACGAGGGGGCGCGCGGCGGGCTCGGGGCGAGCTACATCTATCTCGCCGACGACGACACCAACGACTTCCTCGGTCCCCAACCCGAAACCAGCGAATTCGCGCTCGGCGCGCGCTACCGGGTGCTGCCGAACTGGGAGGTCCGCGGCGACTGGCGCTACGACGCGGTCACGGGCAGCAATCTGCGCGCGGGCGGTGGGATCACCTATGGCAACGAATGCGCGGAAATAGACCTTTCGGTCTCGCGCCGGTATACGTCATCGGATAATCTGCCCGCGTCGACGACGGTAGGGTTCGGCGTGCGCCTGGCCGGTTTGGGCGCGTCATCGACGCGGGAATGGCCGCCGCGCACTTGCTCCTTCGTCGGGCTGCGGTGACGGGGCGGAGTTCGGGAGGCGCGAGAGGTCTTGAGCGGAATGTCTTGGCGAGGGGTTGTGCTGACCTGCACGCTGCTGGCGCTGTCGGGACCGGCGACGGCGCAGAATCCGTTTTCGCCGGCGATCACGGTGAACGACAGCGCGATCACCTATTACGACCTCACCCAGCGGATGCGCCTGATCGAGGCGCTTGGCGCGCGGGGCGATCTTCGGACCGTGACGGTCGACCAGCTCACCGAGGATCGGCTCAAGGTCCAGGCGGCACGGGCGCTGGGGGTCGAATTGCCCGAGGGCGCGATCTTCGCCGGCATCGAGGAATTCGCCACGCAACGCGGCCTGACGGTCGACGACGTCCTCGGGGTCCTGGCCGCGCGCGACATCGACCGGCAGACGATGGACGATTTCGTCGAAGCCGGCCTGATGTGGCGTGAGGTGATCCAGAGCCGGTTTCGCCAGCGCGCCATGCCCTCGGAGGACGATCTCGACACCGCGCTGAGCCTCTCGGACACCTCGACGGTCGAAACCGTGCAGGTGAGCGAGATCGCGTTGCCGTTCGCCGAACGCGGTGAGCCGGAAACGATCGCCCTGGCGGAGCGGCTGTCGCGCGACCTGGCGCGGGGCGGGAGTTTCGCGGCCGCGGCGCGCGAGTACAGCCGCTCCGGCACGGCGGCGCAGGGAGGGCTGATGGAGCCGGTCCCCGTGCTCCAGCTGCCCCCTTCGATCCGGTCGCAGATCCTGCTGCTGGAGCCGGGCGGCGTGACCGCGCCGATCCCGATCTCGGGGGGGCTCGCGATCCTGCGATTGAATACGATCCAGCAGACGCCGCGCGTGGCGCTGGCCGAGGTCACCGACGAGGAGATCCGCAACCAGCTGCGCGAAGAGATCTTTTCGCAACGCATCTCCAGTTTCGGACAGGGATATCTGCAGGAACTGCTCCGCGACGCGCTGATCATCGAGCGATGAGGCGCCCCTTGGTGCTGACGCTCGGCGATCCGGCGGGGATCGGCGGGGAAATCGCGCTTCGGGCCTGGGCGGCCCTGCGTGAGACCGAGGCGTTCTTTGTTATCGCTGACGCGGCACATATGGCGGGGCTAGCCGCGCGGCTGAGCCTGCCGGTGCGGCGCATCGCCGGACCCGAACAAGCGGCGGCGGCGATGGGCGAAGGATTGCCGGTGCTGCATCATCCGTTGCCCTGTCCGGCGACGCTCGGCCAGCCCGCGCCCGGCAACGCACCGGCGGTGGTCGAGGCCATCGCACGCGGCGTGGCGCTGACGCGCGCCGGCGCGGCAATGGCGCTTTGCACCGGCCCTATCCACAAGCGGGTGTTGCAGGAGGGTGCGGGCTTCGCCTTTCCCGGTCATACCGAGTTCCTAGCCAACCTCTGCGGCGCGGCGCATCCGGTGATGATGCTCGCGTCGCCGGCGCTGCGGGTGGTTCCCGTGACCGTTCATCTGCCATTGGCGGCGGCGCCGGCGACGCTGACGCGCAAGCTGCTGGAGACGACGCTGCGGATCACGCGCGAGGCGATGATCACGGATTTCGGCGTGGCGGCGCCGCGGATTGCCGTGGCGGGGCTAAACCCCCACGCCGGCGAGGGCGGGTCGATGGGTCGCGAGGAGATCGCGGTGATCGCGCCGGTCATTGACCAGCTGCGCGACGAGGGCATGGCGGTCACTGGCCCGCTTTCGGCCGACAGCATGTTCCATCCGGCCGCGCGGGCGCGCTATGACGTTGCGGTCTGCATGTATCACGATCAGGCACTGATCCCGCTGAAGACGCTGGATTTCGCCGGCGGCGTGAACGTGACGCTGGGTCTCGACTTCGTGCGGACCTCCCCCGATCACGGAACCGCGTATGACATCGCGCCCGCACTTTGCGCCGATCCGACCAGCCTGATCGCGGCATTGCGCCTTGCGCGGGACATCGGCGAGAGGCGGGCGGCGCGCAGATGACGGCGGCGCTCGACGCGCTGCCTCCGCTGCGCGAGGTGATCGCCGCCCACGACTTGAGCGCAAAAAAAGGTCTGGGCCAGAACTTCCTGCTCGATCTGAACCTGACCCGCAGGATCGCGCGGCGGGCGGGCGACCTTTCGGCCTGCGACGTGCTCGAAATTGGTCCCGGCCCCGGCGGACTGACCCGGGCGATGCTGGCCGAGGGTGCGCGGCATGTGGTGGCGGTCGAGCGCGATCCCCGGTTTATCCCGGCGCTGGCCCAGATCGCGGCGGTTGCCGATGGCCGACTGACGGTGCTGGAAGGCGACGCGCTGGCGCTCGACCCCGTCCCGCATCTGAGGGCGCCGGTGCGCGTAGTGGCGAACCTACCCTACAACATCGGAACCGAGTTGCTGGTGCGCTGGCTGTCGCCCGACCGCTGGCCGCCGTTCTGGTCGAGCCTGACGCTGATGTTCCAGCGTGAGGTCGCCGACCGGATCGTGGCGGCGCCGGGCTCGAAGGCCTACGGGCGCCTGTCGCTCCTCGCGCAATGGCGGACGACGCCTCGGATCGCTTTCGAGATCCCGGCCCGCGCCTTCTGGCCGCCGCCGAAAGTCACGAGCGCGGTGGTCCATTTCGAGCGGCTCGACGCACCGAGGTTCGCGGCGGATGCGGCGACGCTGTCCCGGATCGTGGGCCTCGCCTTCGGTCAGCGCCGCAAGATGCTCCGATCGAGCCTGAAGCCTCTCGGTCCGCACGTCGAAGACATTCTGCTCGCGGCGGGCATCCCTCCCACGGAACGCGCAGAGCAGGTGCCGCTCGAGGGCTTCTGTCGTCTGGCCCGGATCGTCGAGACGCGCCAGCTCTGACAGGCTGCGCGCGGCCCCGTTACTCGCCGGTTGGCGTGTTTGCGTCGCGTGCTGTCGACGACGCGACACCGTCGGCGTCCGACGCGGGGGCCTTTTTCCGCGGTCGACCGCGCTTCGGCTTCGGCGGATCGGCAGGCGCGTCGTCGCCGCGCAGATGCGCGCCTCCGTTGACGCCGTCCGTCGGCGCCGCCTCGACCGGCGGTTCGCGCATCGGCTCGATCATTGGCAGCGGGGCGACCGGAGCTGCGCTCTCGGGTGTTTCGATCAATCCGCCGAACTCGCCCTCGTCGCTCGGGTCGATCGTGGTCAGGCTCGACGCGATGACCGGCAACGGCTGCGGCCGTGGATTCGGTTTCTGCTCCGGCCGCTGTCGCCCCTCGTCGCGCTGCTGCGGCCTCGGCTGCTGGTCGCGCTGTTGCTGGTCACGCTGTTGCTGGTCACGCGGCTGCTGGTCACGCGGCTGCTGGTCACGCGGCTGCTGGTCACGCGGTTGTTGCGTGCGCGGCTGCGGGTCGCGGTGCGGCTGGCTCCGTGGCTGTTCGGCCTGCGGATCGCGACCCTGGTCGGTGAAGGCGTCGCCGCGCGGATCGTCGTCGCGCCTGTCGTCATCGCGGCGAGGTTCCTCGCGCGGAGCGTCGTCTCTGTCGTACGATTGCCGAGTGTCGCCCTGCTGCGGCATCGCCTCGCCGAGCAGCCGGCTGTAGTGCTCCGAATGCTGCAGAAAGCTTTCCGCAGCGACCCGGTCGCCAGCGAGTTGCGCGTCGCGTGCCAGCGCCTGATACTTGTCGATGATCTGCTGCGGCGTGCCGCGAACCTTGCCATCCGGCCCGGCGCTTTCAAAGACGCGATTGATTATGCTTCCAACGCTTCTGCGATTATTGTTACTGACGTTGATATTATTGGGGATGTTCCCCATGCCTCCAGGCTTGTTCCTGGATCGTGATTTGTTCGAAGGTCTCATGCCGTGAGATTTTCCGCCATTTTTGGCTGATCGATCGAGTGCAATCGCGACCGAGCCGCGCAATGCCATCGAATTCGATGTTGCAGTGTTTATCCGCCCTGTCCGCGTCAGGCGCTACAAACGATGCGTCAGGATAGGATCGACAATGCTTATATGCGGCTGCGCCGGAAAGACAAGCGAAAAACCGTGTCGGCGGTGAGCCGGTTTGACGTTCCGGCGGTGCGTGTCTTGCTCGGGGCCGCGCGACGGTTCGCCTCCGGTCCGGCGCCGGCCGAGACTCACATGAAAGCAGGGCCTCGGTTCCGGTCGCAGGCCACGCCTTCAGAGAAGCGCGGCTTTGGCCTGGGTGACGATGGCGCCGAAGGCTTCGGGTTCGTGGACGGCGAGGTCGGCGAGAACCTTGCGGTCGACTTCGATGCCGGCGAGATCGAGGCCGTTGATAAAGCGCGAATAGGTCAGGTCAGCGTCGAAGCTGCGAACGGCGGCGTTGATGCGCTGAATCCAGAGCGCGCGGAACGTGCGCTTGCGGACCTTCCGGTCGCGGGTCGCGTATTGCATCGCTTTGTCGACCGCCTGTTTCGCGGTGCGGTAGTTGGTCGAGCGGGCGCCGTAATAGCCGGCGGCGGCCTTGATAACCTTCCGATGACGAGCGTGAGATGCAGGGCCTGCGGTGACTCGGGACATGTGCGGGGCTCCTTAGCGGTGATATGGCATGTAGGTCTTGACGATCTTCTCGTCGGGGCCGGAGAGGATCGTGGTCCCCCGCGCCTGGCGAATGAACTTCGTCGACCGCTTGATCATGCCGTGGCGCTTGCCGGCCTGGCCCGCAACGATGCGCCCGGTGGCCGTGACCTTGAAACGCTTCTTCGCGCCAGACTTGGTTTTCATCTTGGGCATTTCGTGTCTCCTCGGATACGTTCGGTACGCGCCACGGCAGCCCGTCCGAGCCGGGCGCGTCTAAGTGAGCGGGTCCCATAGCCTGCGCCAAGGTTTGGTGCAAGAGGCTGGGCGGAGTGTGGCATTGGTCGCAGGGCAGGGAGCTGCGGCCTTGCGAAGCCATTGTACCATCGCGACCGCGCAGGGCTCGGCTTTGAGCCAAGAGGATCGGCATGCGGAACGCTATCGCGGTCTGCGTGTTGTCGCCAACGAATGCCGCGTCCGCGCAATACTCGGCGATCGAAGCGGGCTTCAATCTCTACCAGCAGAGTTGCCGCACTTGCCGTCGTTCGCCCGTCAGCGCGGGGTGAGCACGCGGTTGATAGCGAAGATAACGCCGTTCGACGCTATGAGATCGGCTTGGCTGACGACGGCCCCGTTGACGGTAAGGTCGGCGGTGCCGTCGATGGTGACGCTGGCTCCCTGCAACGTCGTGTGGTTCACTTCGACCCCTGAGGTAAAGTCGGTGGTGATCAGGCCGGGCACGATGTGATAGGCGATGAGAGTGCGCAAATCGTCCGGGCCGAGGTTCGAGACGCTCGAAGCGCCGAAAGCCCGATCCGTAGGGACGAAGAGCGTGAACGGCCCGGGCAAGGCAAGCATTTCGGCGAAACCGGCGGCTTCGGCGGCGCGTACGAAACGGGTGAAGCCGTTGGCGCGGGCGACAGCAAGGACGGTCGGACCAGGTGTGCTCGTCGACCGTGGGGCTGAGCCGCCGCTGCAGCCGACGAGAGCGAACACACTGACTGCGCCGAAAATAAACGCTCGCCTGCGCATGTCGGATTTCTCGTTCCCTTGGGCCGCGCGAGTTCACGCAGTTTAACCCGTTTGACGTGGAGGTAGGGGGCGCCCCGCTTCGCGTCAATCGCTACGGGGCGCCCGAGGCTGCGAACCGGGGACCGGCGCAGGAACGACAGCTGCCGTGCTGTCATCCGAGCGCTTGGCGTCACTCGGGAAGGATGACGGCGTCGATCACGTGGATGACGCCGTTCGACGCCTCGATATCTGCGGTGACGACATTGGCCCCGTTCACCATAACGCCCGTGGTGGCGTTGATATCGATCTCGGCGCCGTTGACGGTCGCGACCGACATTTCCTTGCCGGCGATGTCGGAGGACATCACCTTGCCGGGAACGACGTGGTAGGTCAGGATCGCGACGAGTTGATCCTTGTTCTCCGGCAGAAGCAACGTGTCGACGGTGCCTTCGGGCAGTGCGGCGAAGGCTTCGTCGGTCGGCGCGAAGACGGTGAACGGGCCGGCGCCCTTGAGGGTTTCGACGAGCCCCGCGGCTTCGACCGCAGCGACGAGAGTGGTGAACGAGCCGGCGGCGATGGCGGTGTCAACGATGTCAGCGTCCTGCGCGAAGGCCGGCGCCGCGCCGAACGCGAGCGTCGCGGCGAAGAGGGTGGAACGGATCATTGCAGTCTCCCTTAGGGTGGTTTGTGGAAACGCCGGATCTGCGACGTCGACGCGTTCTACTCGACCCCATCGACTTCGGATCATGGACAAAATCGCGTGGCAGGCGCTTGACGCCGAGCTTTCGCACTCCAAGCTGTCGAGAGCTGGTGCGTCCAATCACGTTCAATTTATCGCAATGAGACGAAACGATGTGCCGCTGGCCCTCGTTTCAAGGGAGACTAGCGAGAGTAGCCGGCCGTCCGCACCAGTCTCTCGGCATTGCCTAGGAACCGATGGAGATTTCATGTTGATCCGCAGCCGTCCGACGATCCGATATTCTGAGGTTACGCCCAAGGCGACCTACCTCAACCGCCGCCAGCTGATAGCCGGCGTCGCGGCACTGGCTGCGACGGCGCCGGGTCTGGCGGCGGCGGCGAAGCTGAACGGTGCGCCGAGCCCGTATTCGATCGGAGAGCCGCCCACGGCGCTTGAGCACATCACGACCTACAACAATTTCTACGAGTTCGGCCTGGGGAAGGACGATCCGGCCAAGAACGCCGGCGCGCTGACCACGGCGCCCTGGTCGGTGGTCATCGACGGCCTGGTCGGCAAGCCGGGAAGCTATGCGCTCGAGGATATCGTTCCCGCCGTGCTGGAAGAGCGTGTTTATCGGCTGCGTTGCGTCGAGGGCTGGTCGATGGTGATCCCGTGGATCGGCTTCCCGCTGCGCGACGTGCTCGCGATGGCCGAACCGACGGGTTCGGCGAAATTCGTCGCGTTCGAGACGCTGGTGCGCCCCGAGGAGATGCAGGGGCAGCGCGGCGGGTTCCAGACGCTCGACTGGCCCTATGTCGAGGGTCTGCGGCTCGACGAGGCGATGCATCCTCTGACCATCCTCGCGGTGGGGCTGTACGGCGAGTCGCTGCCGAACCAGAACGGCGCCCCGCTGCGGCTCGTCGTGCCCTGGAAATACGGGTTCAAGTCGATCAAGTCGATCGTGCGGATCACGCTGACCGAGGATGTGCCGGCGACGACCTGGAACCTGCAGGCGCCGAACGAGTATGGCTTTTACTCCAACGTCAACCCGGGCGTCAGCCATCCGCGCTGGAGCCAGGCCTCCGAGCGGGTAGTGGGCGCGGGGCTGTTCGCGGCGCGGCGCGAAACCGAGATGTTCAACGGTTATGCGGAGGAAGTGGGCGCGATGTACGCCGATATGGATCTCGCACGGTACTATTGATGAGCGCCGTGGACCGTATCAACGGCGCGCTGCGGCGCGTGCCTGTCCTGCCGCTCTATGCGCTGGGGTTCGTGCCCGCGGCGGTCTACTTCTGGCTGGCGCTGCAGAACCGGCTCGGGGCCGACCCGGTGAAGGCGCTCGAGCAGGAATACGGGTTGATCGCGCTCCAACTGTTGATCGCGGCGTTGGTCGTGACGCCGCTGCGCGACCTTGCGCGGGTCAACCTGCTGCGATTTCGGCGGATGCTGGGACTGATGGCGTTCTATTACGTCGTCATGCATCTGTCGGTCTGGGCGGTGCTCGACCGTCAGCTCGACTGGCCGCGGATCGTTGAGGATCTGACCAAGCGGCCGTACATCATGCTGGGGATGGCGGCGACGGTGTTGCTCGTGCCGCTCGCGGCGACCTCGACGGACTGGGCGGTTAAGCGATTGGGGGCGTTGCGCTGGCGCGGCCTGCACCGGCTCGCCTATCCCGCGACAGCGCTCGGTGCGGCGCATTACGTCTGGCTGGTCAAGGCCTGGCCGCTGGAACCGCTGCTTTATGCGGCTGCGGTGGCGGCCCTGCTGCTTTATCGGGCGGTCCGTGGACGGCAAAAGGCGACGGTGCGCGCAACCGGGGCGCGCCGAACGGCGTGAAAGAAATCAGTTACAGGACGGCGTTTTCCGCTTGCGCGTCTCTTCGAGTATCCTTAGACAGCGCTTCATCGGCATCGGGGCTACTTGGTGTTGGTGAAATCGGGGACTGGGCAGCTGGTTGCGCTCACGGAAGTGCGCAGGCGGTTGTTTTTTGGGTCTCGATCGTTCTTTGAATTTGCGAATGATGAAGGGATATGCGGGCGGTTTGGTTTCGTTTCGACGGACGGACCTTTCGCATGTCGGCCGCGTAGGGGACCGCAAGGTCTC
>JBBRUZ010000047.1:0-17572 GCA_038247355.1 Rhodobacterales bacterium | reverse complement strand
GGCGTCGGGACCTACGGGCGCTCGAACTTCGTCCACATGGACTGCGGTCCGATCCGCACCTGGCGCGGCTGAAACATGGTGCGGGCCGAACAGGCTCGCTTCATCGCTGCACGCAACCGGGCCGCTGGCGCATCGGTGAGGACTGGACAGGGATGACGCACCCGCGCCGAAGCGCTCCGATCGGTGCGCGACGGACGCCGCGGGCATTAGTCAGAGCCGCCCCCGCGTAGGAACCCCCGCCCCTTTCGGACTGACGGAATGGTCGAGGCGGGCGTCCGGCGCACGCTTGCCTCACAGCAACCCCAGCGTCTTGAATGACGCATCCGTCTCCTTGCCGATGATGACATGGTCGTGGAGCGTCACGCCGATCGCCCCGCAGGCGAGCTCGATCTGGGCGGTCATGTCGATGTCGGCGCGGCTCGGGGTCGGATCGCCCGACGGGTGGTTGTGCACGAGGATCAGCGCCGAGGCGTTCAGCTCCAATGCGCGTTTCGCCACTTCGCGCGGATAGACCGGCACGTGGTCGATCGTCCCCTTCGCCTGTTCCTCGTCGGCGATCAGCACGTTCTTGCGGTCGAGAAACAGGATGCGGAAGCGCTCGGTGTCGCGGTAAGCCATCACCGTCTTGCAATAGGTCATCAGCGCGTCCCACGAGCTCAACACACATTTCTGCATGACCCTGGCGCGGGCCATGCGGTGCGCCGCCGCTTCGAGCAGCCGCAGCTGGAAGTACACCTTGTCGGTGGCGCCCGGCACCGCCATCAGTCGCGGCTCGGGGGCCGCGATGACGCCGTTCAGGTCGCCGAACGTCGCGAGCAGGCTCTTGGCCAGCGGTTTCACGTCGATCCGCGGGACCGCGTTGAACAGCATGAGTTCCAGCAGCTCGTACTCGGGCATCGACGCGTGCCCACCGGCGAGGAACCGCTGGCGCAGCCGCTCGCGGTGCCCCCAGTAGTGCGGGCGGCCCTCGGGCGCGACGCCGGGCGTGAAGGCCATGGACCGCGACGCCGCCGGCTCCACCGCCACGCCCGGCGGAGGCATCCGGCGATCGAGGTCGTCGAGCCCGCGCAGGGCCGCCTCGGAAAAGCCGTACCGTGTGTCGCCGCCCATCCGCGCCTCCCTCCATCGATTTCGAAGCGGGCGGGCTCGATCCGCTGGCTCGGAAATCGCGACGCCTCACCGGCTCGACGGGAAACTGATCCGATATGGTTAAGCCGAGGTTACGCGAAGCGCCCTCAGACGCCGCCGCCGCCGCCGGCCGTGGCGGCGATCCAGGGCGCCGCGTCGCGCATCAGCCGGTCCATCGCCGCATCGAACGCCGCGGCGATCACCACCGGCTGATCCGACCCAGCGCCCGCCGAGCCCTCGAAGTTCCGCGCGGCGACGATTACGCCATCCGCGTCGCGCACCAGCGTCATCGTCACGGCGATGCGCACAACGTAGGGCGGCCCCTCCAGCGGGCCGGACTCGGCTTGGAAGGCGCGCAGTTCGGTCAAGAGCGTGTTGTCGGGGAAAAGCCCCATCGGCGTCCGGCCGACGAGGCGAAAGGCCCCGCTCGACTGCAGCGTCTGCACCACCAGCGTCTGGATCAGTTCGGGCGCCGAATCGACCCAGCGCGCCCCGGGCAGATAGGCGGCCTGCAGCGGGCTGGGGGTCACGAGAATCCGGTCGGTGGTGATCGCGCCCGAGGCGGTAGGAAGCTCGACGACCAGATGCCGCGATCCGCCGCCCGCGCCGGCCCCTGAAAGCGGCGTCAGCGTATAGGCGTCGAGCGGGGTCGATGCGCCGGTCAGCGAGTTGAGCGCGGCGCAGCCGGCGAGTGCGCCGAGGGCCGCGCCCAGCGTCGTGGCGCGCGCAAGGGCGCGTATGGATCGGATCATGGGCGATACTCCGGCGATTGGCCGCCGAGAAAGAACCGGGCGGGGTCGCGCTCGATGCGCTGGATCAGCCGCTCCAGCGCGGCGACGAGGGTGCGGGCGTCGCCGCCGAGCCGGGTGAACTGCGTAAGGCCGGTGGCCGCGAAGCTCTCGACGCCGGGCGCGCTGCGACCGACCATCGTCTCGAACCGGGCGGCGGCGGCGCTGGCCGAGGTGGCGGCGCCGCGCACCTCCGCTGAGATCGCCGGCAGGTCGGCCGAGACCTGCGCCATCGCCGCGTCAAAGCGCGCAACTGCGGCGCGGATGTCGGCGACGATCGGCTCGATGTCCTGGTTCATCACCGCGTCGGCGGAGGCGAAGGCGCTCTCGGCGGCGGTCAGCGTGCGCTCGGCCGTGGCGAGCGCGGGCTCGATCGCGCCGAGCGTCGCCGTGGCGGTGCGAAACGTCACCGCGGCGTCGGCCAACGTGGTCCCGGCTTGCGCGACGACGCCGTCGAGCCGGCCCGACAGCGCGGTGACATCGCCGCCGACCTCGCCGATCACGCGGTTCACCGTGGCCGCCGCCGCCCGAACGTCGGCGAGGATCGGCCCGGCGTCGGTCTCGAGCAGGCGGTTCGCGGCATCGACCGCCGTTCGCAGCTCGTTCACCAGCGCCGTCCCGTCGCCGTCGGTCAGCGTCTCGAACTCGACGGCGGCGCTCTCGACCGCCGCCAGCGCCGGGGTCGCAGCGGCCAGCGGCGCCTCGGCCTCGCGCAGCCGGGCGGCGGCGAGATCGGCGGCGGTGTCGAGCCGGCCGATCAGCCCGCCCGCCTGCACGCCGAGCCCGTCGATCGTCGTTTCGGCCGAGCGCGCCACGGCCTCGTATCCGTCGACGAGCCCCGGCAGACGCCCGACGATCAGCGCGTCGGCGCTCTGGAACGTGGTGCGCGCGGCGTCGAGCGCGCCGGTCGCCGAGGCGAGCGCGCCCTGCGCCTCGTCAAAGGCGACCGTAGCGCTGCCGAGTGTGGTGTTGGCAGTGCGCAGCGTCGTCTCCGCCGTGCTCGCGATACCGTCGAGGCGCCCGGTAAAGGCCGAAATCTGCGCCACGCCCTCGCGCACCGTGCCCGAGATCGCCGAAAAATCGCTCAGCGCCGTCTCGAGCCCGCTGGACGCGGTCTCGACATTGCTCAGGATCTCGGACACCCGGCGCTGGTTCTCCACCCCGACAAAGCCCGACAGTTCGCGCAACAGTTCGGTCGCCTCGCGCAGCAATTGCGGGGCCGTCTCGATGATGGTGTCGAGCACCGAAGGCTCGGACTGGATGACCGCGACGCCGCCCGGGTCCGGCGGATCGAGCGGCGGCGCATCGGCGACGCCCCCTGCGAGCGCGACGAAGGAGACGCCGGTGACGCCCTGGGATTGCAGGGTGGCGATTGTGTCGGCCCGGATCGGCGTGCCCTCGGCCACCTCGATGCGAACACGCACCTTGGCCGTGCGCACCAGGTCGAGGGTGATCGTGATGACCTGCCCAACGGCGATCCCGTTGAACCGCACGTCGGCCGCGCGGTTGAGCCCTGTGACCTGATCGAAGAAGATGTCGTAATAATCGTAGGTCCGGTCGATCTGGACCTTCGCGTACCACAAAAAGAACGCCAGCACCCCGACGATGCCGAGCAGCGTCACGGCCCCGATCAGAACGTAGTTGGCGCGGGTCTCCATCGCTCTCCCTCAGGCCGAAGCCGCGGCGGCCCGTGCGCGCGGTCCGTTGAAATACTCATGCACCCAAGGATGATCGACCTCCAGCATTTCCGCCATCGTTCCGGTCACGAGCACGCGTTTTTCGGCCAGAACGGCGATGCGGTCGCAGGTGGCGTGCAGCGTGTCGAGATCGTGGGTGACGAGGAACACGGTGATGCCGAGCGCCTGCTGCAGCGAGCGGATCAGGTTGTCGAAATCGGTCGCGCCGATCGGATCGAGGCCCGCGGTCGGCTCGTCGAGAAACACGATCTCCGGATCGAGCGACAGCGCGCGGGCGAGCCCGGCGCGCTTGCGCATCCCGCCCGACAGGTCGGACGGATACTTGTCGCCGGCGCTTTGCGGCAGGCCGACCATCGCGATCTTCAGATCCGCGAGCGCGTGGCGCAGGTCGGGGGCGAGCCCGAGGCGCACGCGCATCGGAGCCTCGACGTTTTCGCGCACCGTCAGCGAGGAGAACAGCGCGCCGTCCTGGAACATCACGCCCCACCGGTTCTCGGCCGATCTGCGGTCGGGGCCCGAACCGTTCAGCATGTCGACGCCGAAGACGCGGATCGACCCGGCGGCGGGCTTCATCAGCCCGACGATCTCGCGCAGCAGCACCGACTTGCCGGTGCCCGACCCGCCGACCACGCCGAGCACCTCGCCCCGCCAGACCTCGAGATCGAGGTTCTCGTGCACGACGGCGTCCCCGAATCGGGTGTCGAGCCCGCGCACCTCGATCACCGCCTCGCGCCCGCCTTGGGCCGTCTCCTGATGTCCGGCCATCAGACGCCGAGCTGCATGAAGAACACCGAGAACAGCGCCGTGGTGACGATGACGAGAAAGATCGCCAGCACAACGCTGTCCGACGTGCGTTGCCCGAGCGATTCCGCGCTCTTTTCGACCTTCAGCCCCTCGTAGCAGCCGACGAGGCCGATGATCAGCGCGAAGAACGGCGCCTGGATCATCCCGACCAGAAAATGCCACCTGTCGCCCGATTCCAACAGCCGCGTGGCGAACAGCGCGGGCGAGACGCCAAGCTCGACCCAGGACATCAGCGCGCCCCCGACCAGCCCCGCGACATTGGAGACGAACGCCAGCAGCGGCAGCATGATGACGAGCGCGAGGACCCGCGGCAGGACCAGCACCTCCATCGGGTCGAGGCCGAGCGTGCGCATCGCGTCGATCTCCTCGCGCAGCTTCATCGAGCCGATGGCCGCCGTATACGCCGAAGCGGTGCGGCCCGCGACGATGATCGCCGCCATCAGCACCCCGAGTTCGCGCAGGATCGTGATCGCGATAAGATCGACGACAAAGACCTCTGCGCCGAACTGCCGCAGCTGGATCGAGCCCATGAACGCCAGCACGACGCCGATCAGAAACGCCATCAGCGTGACGATCGGCACCGCGTTCAGCCCGACGTCCTGCATGTGATGGACGAGCGCCGTCACCCGCAGCCGCCAGGGCCGCACGAGCGTGCCGAAAAACGTCGTGACGACCGCGCCCGAGAAGCTCAGCATTTCGAGCACGACGACGCCGGCGGCGTGGGTTGCGCGGCCGACCCGCCCGAGCCAGTCGATGAAACCGGGATGCGGCGCCGGAGGCTTGTGTTCGTCGGGCAACGCCTTGGCGACCGTGTCGAGCAGCAGCGACTTGCGCGCGTCGAGGCCGGCGATCTCGGTCGCGACGCCCTCCGCCGCCAGCCGCTGGCGCAGCGTCAGCACCAGCCAGGCGCCGGCGGTGTCCATCGCCTGCGCCCCCGCCAGATCGATCGTCACCGGCCCCGTCCCCGGCAGCGCCCGCAGCCGCTCGCGCAGCGCCGCGAGATCGGCGATCACGATCGGCCCGGCGAAGCGCACGGTGCGCCCGGCCTCGGCCGCATCGATCGTGATCGTCCCTTCGCCCATCCGTCTCCGCCGCGCTTGCGCTCGCCCCATGCCATAGCCGGGCGCGCTACGGCGCCGCAAGCATGGTTGCGAACCGTCGTTTCTCCGCCGCATATACCGCAAGCGACGCACAGCCGCTCGAAAACCCGATCCATCGTGTGATGCCGCCACTCCGGAGCCGATGGCTCGGATCGGACAACCGCGTCCAAAAAGGCGGTGTGCACCGACGACGATGCGCACGATCGACGCGGGGCGGTCCGAACCCAAGCTTCCGGGCGGCGCCTTGCCCGCGGACCGGAACGGCCGCCGTGCGATCCGCCGATCTCGCTTACAGTTAAACGCGCGGACGACCTTTCCCGAGCCGGTGAAACACCCTACACCCGTCCGATGAAGTCCGCCGCAACCCTGCCCGCCGAAGTCGCACCCCGCGGCGACCTGCTCGCCTGCCCGCACTGCGACGCGCTGCACAGCGCGGCCGAGCCGCCCCCCGGGGGGCGCCTCCGGTGCCGGCGCTGCGGCGCGGTGATGATGACCAACCGCCCCGGCGCGCTGGACCGCACCCTCGCCGCGTCGTTCGCCAGCGTCATCCTGATGGTTGGCGCGATGCTCTTCCCGTTCCTCGAGTTATCCACCTACGGTCTCCACCGGCAAGCCTCCGTGCTCGACGCGGCGCTCGCCTTCTCCAAGGGCGCGATGGTCCCGCTCGCGATCGCGGTCGGCATGCTGATCATCGTCATCCCGATGATCCGCGCCGTGGCCCTCACCTACGTCATCCTCCCCCTGCGCCTCGGCCGCCCTCCGGCGCCCGGCGCCACGATTATCCTTCGCCTCGCCGCCCGCCTCAAACCGTGGGCGATGGCGGAGATCTTCATCATCGGCGTCGTCGTGGCGCTGGTGAAGGTCGCCGGAATGGCGTCGATCACCCTCGGCCCCGCCTTCTGGGCGCTGGCATTTCTCGTCCTCCTGGTCGTCCTCGAGGGCGCCAGCCTCTGCGAATGGAGCCTATGGCGCACGCTGGAACGCTCCCGCCGGCCCTGACCGCCCGCCGCGCGGGTCTGATCGGCTGCCGGACCTGCGGACTGGTCTCGACCGGCCGCGTGCGGATCTGCCCGCGATGCGGCGGCGCGCTGCACAGCCGCAAACCCGCGAGCCTCCAGCGCGTCTGGGCCTGGCTCGCCGTCGGCCTGATCTGCTACATCCCCGCCAATCTCACGCCGATGATGTTCACGTCGTTCCTCGGCAACCGCTCGGGCTCGACGATCCTCGGCGGCGTCGTCGAGCTGGCGCATCACGGCGCCTACGCCATCGCCGCGATCGTCTTTCTGGCGAGCATCGTCATCCCCGTCACAAAGTTCTGCCTCATCGTCCTGCTCGCGCTGTCGATCCAGCTGCGCCTGCCCATCGCCGCGCATACCCGCATCCACCTCTACGAGGCGGTCGAGTTCGTCGGCCGCTGGTCGATGATCGACGTGTTCGTCGTCGCCATCCTCACCGCCCTGATCCAGATGGGCTTCTTCGCCTCGATCGAACCGGGCCCTGCTGCGGTGTTCTTCGCGTTGTCCGTCGCCTTTACGATGCTCTCGGCGCAGGCTATGGACCCGCGACTGATCTGGGACAGCACCGAACCCGAGGGGTTCACCTACAAAGCGGACCCCGAAGGGTTCACCTACAAAGCCGAACCCGAAGCGTTCACGTACAGTGCCGAAACCAAGGACCCGATGAATGACTGACCGGGGCCCGCCGGAGCCGGTGATCGAGACGCCCAGGGCCGAAGGCTCTTCGCGCCGTGTGTCCGCGGTCTGGCTCGTGCCGCTCATCGCGCTCGCAATCTCGCTCGGCGTCGCCTGGCGCACCTATTCCGAACGCGGGCCGGTCATCGAGATCGTCCTCGACAGCGCCGCCGGCATCGAAGCGGGCCGCACCGCCCTGCGTTTTCGCGAGGTCAACGTCGGCGTCGTCGAGACCATCGGCTTCACCGACGACCTCACGCAGGTTCGCGCCACCGTCCGCGTCGAGCCCCAGATCGAGCGCTTTCTCGACGCCTCCGCACAGTTCTGGGTCGTGCGCCCTTCGGTCTCCACGCAGGGCGTCACCGGTATCCAGACCGTGCTCTCCGGCGTCTATATCGAAGCCTTCTGGAGCGGCGCGGCCGGCCCGCGGGTCGAGACCTTCACCGCGCTGCCGCGTCCGCCGCTGACCCCGGCCGACCAGCCGGGGCGCCGCATCGGTCTGCGCGCGCCCGACGGCGGCTCGATCTCGGTCGGAGCGCCGATTCTCTTCAAGCGCATCGCCGTGGGGCGGATCGAGACGGTGGAGCTGACCGAGGCCGGCGACGTCCGGATAAACGCCTTCGTCAACGCGCCCTACGACGCGTTCCTGACCACCGGCACGCGGTTCTGGAACTCGTCGGGCTTCTCGATCAACCTCGGCGCAGGCGGCGCCTCGCTCAACGTCGAGAGCCTCGTCTCGCTGCTTCAGGGCGGCGTCGGCTTCGCGCAGGTCGGCTCCGAGCTCGACCCGATCGAGGACGGCCGGGTGTTCGAGCTCTACGCGTCCGAAACCGTCGCCCGCCAGAACGTCATCGAGGATCTTCCCGGCGCCCGCCTGACCCTGAACGCCTTTTTCGACGCCTCCGTCAGCGGCCTCGCCCCCGGCGCGCGGGTCGAGTACCGCGGCGTGACGGTCGGCGAAGTCACCGCGTTCCAGCCGGTGATCCTGCGCGGGCAAGGCGGCACGCGCCTCGTGATGCGCGTCACGCTCGCCGTCCTGCCGCAACGCCTCGGCGTGCCGTCAGCGGAGGGCGATCCGGCGGAGGCCGGCCTCGACCTGATCTCCGATCTCGTCGAAAACAGCGGCTTGCGCGCGCAGCTCGCGTCGTCCGGTCTGCTGTCCCAAAGCCTGCACATCAGTCTGGCCGAGATCGCGGCGGCCGATCCCGCCACGCTCGACCGCGCAGCCAACCCCCATCCGGTCATTCCGACCGCTCCTTCGGAGACCTCCGGCATCGCCGCCTCCGCCGAGGGGGTGATGAACCGGCTGTCGTCGCTGCCGATCGAAGAGCTGATGACGACGTTCACGACGCTCCTCGCCAACATCAACACCATCGTCACCGACGAAGGCGTCCGCACCGCACCCGCCAATCTCGGCGCGCTGATCGCCGACATTCGCGACGTGGTCGAGACCAGCGGCGTCAGGCAGACGCCCGCCCAGATCGCCGCCGTGCTGGCCTCGATCCAAGCGATCGTCGCCGAAACCGAAACCAGCGAACTTGTCTCGACGCTTGCGGCCACGCTCGACACGGCGCGCCTGACCATCGAGAAGTTCGGGACGGCCGCCGATGGCGTGCCCGGCCTGCTCGACCGCGCCTCGACCCTCGCGGACCGCGTCAACGCGCTTCCGCTCGACGCCTTCCTCGCCTCCGCCACCGACACCGTCAACGGCGTCGATGCGCTGATCCGCTCCGACGGTGTTACGACCGTTCCGGCCGCGGTAAACACCGCGCTCGCCGAGGCGCGCGGCCTGATCGCCGATCTGCGAACCGGCGGCGCGGTGAGCAACGTCAATGACAGCCTCGCCGCGCTCCGGCTCATCCTCGACGACCTGCGCGCGGCCAATCTCGGGGCCGAGATCGCCCGCGCCGTCACCGCCGCCCAGAGCGCCGCCGCCAATGTCGACAGCGCCTCGCAGGGCCTTCCGGCGCTCGTACGCAACCTCGAGACCCTGTCGGCACAGGTCAACGAACTCCCGCTCGACGCGCTGATCGCCAATGCGAATGCGACGCTCGACGGGGCCGAGGCGCTGCTCGCCGCCGATGGCGTCGACCGTGTGCCGAACGAACTGGCGGGCAGCCTCGCGCAGGTTCGCCTGCTCATCGCCGAACTGCGCGAGGGCGGCGCCGTCGACAACGTCAACGCCACGCTCGCCTCCGCCGATCAGGCCGCCGCCGCGATCAGCGCCGCCGCCGAACGGCTGCCCGCGCTGATCGCACGGCTCGACGCCATTTCCGTCCGCGCCGATTCCGCGCTCGCCACCTTCGCCCCCGGCTCCGAACTGAACCGCGAGACCCAAAGCCTGATCCGCGACCTGCGCAATGCGGCGCAATCGGTGAACGCTCTCGTGCTCGCCCTCGAGCGACGCCCCAACTCCGTCCTTTTCGGGAGATGACCATGCGGCCCGCCCTGATCCTCGCCGCCCGGACTCTCGCGGTCCGGACCTTCGCCGTGCTGGCGCTCGCCGCCTGCTCCAGCCCGAACTACTACCTGACGCCGCCGCCCGCCGCGTCAGCCCAAGCCGGCGCGTCACCCGGCAGTATTGCGGTCGCGGACATCAGCCTTCCCGCCTATGCCGAGGCGATCGAGATCGCCGTGCAGGACTCGACAGGCGCGGTCGTGCTGGAGAAAAACGCGCTCTGGGCCGACACGCCGCGCCGCGCGCTGACCCGCCACCTGGTCGCCTCGCTCCAGTCCCGCCTGTCCGCCCGGATATCCACCGAACCCTGGCCCTCGTTTGACTCGCCGAACTATCGGCTGGAGGTTTTCGTGGACCGCATGATCGGCGTGCCCGAAGGCCCGTTCCAGTTCACCGGCCAGTACGTGATCGTCTCGCCGATCTCGGGGGGCATCGTCGCCACCGACCGCTTCGCGCTGACCGTGCCCGCCGGACCAGGCTATCAGGGGCTGATCGACGCCCACGCCCGCGCCGTCGAGGCGCTGGCCGACGAAATCGCCGCCCGCCTCGCCCGCGGCGGATTGGCTTGAGGCGCGCCACGCCGCACGTCGGAATACCCCCTCTCATCCGTACATCGGATCACGGAAAGGGCGTCTCGCCGGACGGTATCGGCGCAGAGCGGTGATCCAGAAAAAAACTTTGCAGTTTTTTTGTTTATTATCAAATAGATGTCAGGATAACACTTTGATATCCGACACGCAGAAGCCCGCTCACAGCGCCTTTCGCGCCGCCAGCGCCGCGCCGATCGTGCCGTCGTCGAGATAGTCGAGTTCGCCGCCCATCGGCACACCCTGCGCCAGCGACGTCACCCTCAGCCCCGAAGGCTCCAGCGTCTCGGCGATGTAATGCGCGGTCGTCTGCCCGTCCACGGTCGCGTTCAGCGCGAGGATGACCTCGACCACCGCCTCCTCCCGCACGCGCCCCACCAGCTGCGGGATCCGCAACGTCTCGGGCCCGACGCCGTCCAGCGCCGACAGAACCCCGCCGAGCACGTGATAGCGCCCCTTGAACGCCCCGCCCCGCTCCATCGCCCACAGATCAGCCACCGTCTCGACCACGCAGATCTCGCCCGTCGTCCGCCGCGGATCGACGCAGATTCCGCACAATTCCGCCGTCGCGATGTTCGCGCAAATCCGGCATTCCCGCACCGTGGCGGCCACCTCGCCCAACGCTTCGGCCAACGGATCGAGCAGCAGCGCCCGCCTGCGGATCATCGCCAGCACCGCCCGCCGCGCCGAGCGAGGACCGAGCCCGGGCAGCCGCGCCATCAATCCGATCAGCCGATCGACCGCGGCCCCGCCCTGATCCGGCACGTGGGCGACCTCAGAACGGCAGCTTCATGCCCGGCGGCAACTGCAGACCCTCCGTGACCTTGCCCATCTCGGTCTGCGCCGCCGCCGTCGCGCGCGCCTGCGCGTCCTGAACCGCCGCCACGATCAGGTCCTCGACCACCTCGCGCTGGTCGGCCTCGAACAGCGACGGGTCGATCGACAGCGCCTTCAACTGGCCCTTCGCCGTGGCCGTCGCCCTGACCAGCCCTGCGCCCGCTTCGCCGATCACCTCGATCGCGTCCAGCCGCTCCTGCGCCTCGGCCATCTTGGCCTGCATCTCCTGCGCCTGTTTCATGATCTTGGCCATGTCGCCCAATCCGCCCAAGCCCTTCAGCATCGTCTCACTCCTCGTCGAAGGGATCGAGCGGATCCCACGCGTCGTCATCCTCCGGCGGCCCCGTCACCAGTCCCGCCTCCTCGGCAGGTCGGATATCCCGGATCACCGCGCCGGGAAAGGCCGCCAGCACCGCCTGCACCATCGGATGCGCCCGCGCGAGGCTCATCAGGTCGCCGCGCGTCGCCGCCGCCGTCTCCGCGATCGTGGCGCCGCCCCCTTCGGCGACGACCGAGACCCCCCAGCGCGCCCCGGTCCAGGCCAGCAACCGTTGCGCCAGCCGCGGCGCGAAATCCGCCGCCGCGCTCGCATCGGGCTCGAACTCGATCCGCCCCGGCGCATACTTCACCAGCTTCAAGCCCGTCTCGATCTCAAGGAGCAGGCTCACGTCGCGCCGCGACCGCACCAGGGCGATCACGTCCTCAAAGCTCGTATAGCGCGCCAGAATGTCGGTCCCCGGCGCCGCTTGCGCCCGGGCCGTCGGGACCGCAACCGCCTGCGCCGCCAGCACCTGCGCGGACGCCCCGCCGCCACGCGGCGCAGGCCCGCCGACGCCGGCCGGGAGCGCCGGGGGCGGGGCCGCGGCGGCGCTCAGCCGCCGCACCAGCTCCTCCGGGCTCGGCAGGTCCGCGACATGGGTCAGGCGGATGATGGCCATCTCGGCGGCCATCATCGAGTTCGGGGCCGCCGCCGCCTCCTCCAGCGCCTTGAGCAGCATCTGCCACATCCGGGTCAGAGCGCGCATCCCGAGCCGGCCCGCGAAATCGAGGCCCCGCGCCCGCTCGTCGGGCCCAACCGTCGGGTCGTCGGCCGCGGTGGCGGTTATCTTGACCATCGACACCCAATGGGTGACCTCCGCGAGATCGCGCAACACCGCCGCCGGATCGGCCCCTTCGGCGTACTGCGCGCCAAGTTCCGCCAGCGCCCCCGCGGCGTCGCCCCGCATCACCGCCTCGAATAGGTCGAGCACGCGCCCGCGATCGGCGAGCCCGAGCATGGCCCGAACTTCCACGACGCCCGTTTCGCCGCCACCGTGCGCGATCGCCTGATCCATCAGGCTGAGCGCGTCGCGCACCGATCCTTCCGCCGCCCGCACGATCAACGCCAGCGCGTCGGCCCCGATCGCCGCCCCTTCGGCGCTGGCGATCCCCGCGAGATGCGCCAGCATCGCCTCCGGCTCGATCCGGCGCAGATCGAAACGCTGGCACCGGGAGAGCACCGTCACGGGCACCTTGCGGATCTCGGTGGTGGCGAACACGAACTTCACGTGCGCCGGCGGCTCTTCCAGCGTTTTGAGCAGCGCATTGAACGCCGACGTGCTCAACATGTGCACCTCGTCGATGATGTAGACCTTGTAGCGCGCCGACGCCGCCCGATACGCCACCGAGTCGATGATCTCGCGGATGTCGCCGACGCCGGTCCGGCTCGCGGCGTCCATCTCCAGCACATCGACATGCCGCCCCTCGGCGATGCCGCGGCACGGCTCGCAGACCCCGCAAGGCTCGATGGTCGGCCCCCCCGCCCCGTCGGGCCCGATGCAATTCAGACCTTTGGCGATGATCCGCGCCGTCGTGGTCTTGCCCACGCCGCGAACGCCGGTGAGCACGAAGGCGTGGGCGATGCGCTCGGCCGCGAACGCGTTGCGGAGCGTCCTGACCATCGCCTCCTGCCCGATCAGATCGGCGAAGGTCGCGGGGCGGTACTTTCGCGCGAGCACCCGGTACGCCGCCCCGCGCGCCGCTTCCGCCGTCGGATCATCCATTGCCTGCGCCCCGCCTCATCGAAGGACCAGAGACTAGCCACCCACCGGTGACGCGGCAAGGAACGAAGCGCCGTCGGCCGAGCGTTGGACCTCGCAGGATTCAGGCGGGCACCTGTCCGCGGAGCCAGGTTTCGAGCGCGGGCCGTGCCGAGGACGCTCCGTCGGCGCGGGCTTTCGCGATGACCGCGCGAGCCTCGCGAAGATCGACCTTGCGCAGCAGCGCCTTGACCGGTCCGATCGAGGCGGGGCGCATCGAGAGCTGGCGAAAGCCGATCGCGGCGAAGGCGAGCGCGTCGACGGGCCGGCCGGCATCCTCGCCGCAGAACGAAACCGGCGTGCCGTGCGCGGCGCAGCGTGCGACGATGCGTTCGAGAAAGTCGAGATAGCTTACGTTCAGCGCATCGTAGCGGCGCCGCACCAGTTCGTTCTCGCGGTCGGCCGCGAAGAAGAACTGCTTCAGGTCGTTGCCGCCGATCGAGATGAAATCCGCGAGCCGAAAGAATGCGTCCGGCGCGAAGGCGAGGCTCGGCGTCTCCAGCATCGCGCCGATCTGGAGCGCCACGGGCGTCGCATGCCCGAGCATCCGTTCGCGCGCCACTTCGCGCAAGACAATATTTCGCGCGGCCTCGAACTCGCTCGCTTCGGCGACGAACGGAAACATGACCCGCAGCGCCCGACCGTTCGCGCCGCGCAGCAGCGCCTGGATCTGCATGCGCATGATGCCGGGGCGATCGAGGCCGACGCGGATCGCCCGCCAGCCGAGCGCCGGGTTCGGTTCGTCCTGCCGCTTCATGTACGGCAGCACCTTGTCCGAGCCGATGTCGAGCGTGCGGAACGTCACCGGCTTGTCGCCGGCGCTGTCGAGGATGCGCGAATAGAGCGCCGCGAGATCGGTGCGCTTGGGCACGGTGGCCCGCACGAGGAACTGCAGTTCGGTCCGGAACAGACCGACGCCCACCGCGCCGCATTTAGGCAACGACGGCAGGTCCGCCATCAGCCCGGCGTTCATGTAAAGCTGCAACGTCGAGCCGTCCCGCGTCGTCGCGGGCTTGTCGCGCAGCGCGTCGTAGGCCTGCTGCGCACCGGCGAGCATCTCGATCTTTTCGCGAAACGCCCGCGCGACGCCGTCCTCGGGGCGCAGATGCACAGCGCCCTGGTCGCCGTCGACGAGGATATGGTCGCCGTTCTGCGCCTCGCGGGTGACGCGGTCGGCCTGGATCACCAGCGGGATCGCCAGCGCGCGGGCGACGATGGCCGCGTGGCTGCCGACCGAGCCTTCCTCGAGCACGACGCCCTTGAGCTTGCGGCCATAATCGAGCAGCTCGGCCGGTCCGATGTTGCGCGCGACGAGGATGGCGTCGTCGGGAATGTCGCGGCCGCCCGACTGATCGACGCCAGCCAGCAGCCGCAGCAGGCGGTTCGCCAGGTCGTCGAGGTCATGCAGCCGCTCGCGCAGGTACGGGTCGGCGACGCGCGACATCCGGGCGCGGGTGTTCGACTGTTCCTTCTCGACCGCGACCTCCGCGGCGAGGCCGCTGTCGATCGAGGCCTCCATCCGGCGGACCCAGCCCTTGTCGTGGGCGAACATCCGGTAGGCCTGGAGCACGTCACGATGTTCGCCGCTCTTGGTCAGATAGTCTGCCTCCAGCATCTGGTCGACCTCCTCGCGCAGGCGCTCGATGCCGGCGTGGAGGCGCGCGTACTCGCGCACGGGATCGTCGCTGATCGGGTTCGACACGACGATCTGGGGTTCGTGCAGCAGCACGTGGCCCTCGGCCACCCCCTCCTGGCCGACGAGACCGCGCACGAAGAACGGGCGCTTGTGCTGCTGTGCGATCTCCATCGCGCCCGGCCCGGTGAAGGCGCCGAGCTCGGCCATTTCCGCGAGGACCATCGCGACGACTTCGAGTGCGTAGACCTCGTCGTCACAATACTCGCGGTGATCGCGGTTCTGCACGACGAGGACGCCGAGCACTTCGCCCAGGCGCTGGATCGGGACGCCGAGGAACGACGAGTAGAGCTCTTCCCCGGTCTCGGGCATGTAGCGAAAGCCGCGGGTCTGCAGCGCGTCCGGGGTGTTGACCGGCTCGGCGCTCTCGGCGATGCGGCCAACGAGGCCCTGGCCGATCTTGAGCCGCGTCTGGTGCACCGCCTCGGGTTTGAGGCCCTCGGTGGCGCACAGCTCGAGCCACTGGTCCTCGCGGCGCAGGTAGACCGAACAGACCTCGGCCACCAGTCCGTGCGCGATCAGGCTGACGATGCGGTTCAGCCGTTCCTGACCGCCGCCGGTCTCGGCAAGCGCGTCGCGCAACCGGCGCAACAGGACACGGCTGTCGACCGCCTCGGAATACGGCATGCGGCGTCAGTCTCCGTCGTTATTCAGCTTTTTCGAGCTCGAAGGCATCATGCAGCGCCTGGACGGCCAGTTCCAGATATTTGCGGTCGATCAGAACCGAGACCTTGATCTCCGACGTGGTGATGACGCGGATGTTGACGCCTTCGGCTGCCAGCGCCGCGAACATCTTGTGCGCGACGCCGGCGTGGCTCCGCATCCCGATGCCGACGATCGAGACCTTGGCCACCTCCTCGTTGACGTCAAGGCCGCGGAACTCGATCCGGCCCTCGGCCATCGCCGCCTCGAGCGCGCGACGGGCCTTCGGCGTTTCCTCGGTGGGGCACGAGAACGTCATGTCGGTGCGGCCTCCCTCGGCGATGTTCTGGACGATCATGTCGACGTTGACGCCGGCCTCCGCCAGCGGGCCGAAGATCGCTGCGGCGATGCCGGGACGGTCCGCGACGCTGATCAGCGTCATCTTCGCCTCGTCGCGTGAATGCGCTATGCCGCTGACAACTCGGGATTCCACGATTTCCTCCTCGTCGCAGACGAGCGTGCCCGGCTCGTCGGAAAAGCTGCTCAGGACCTGAAGTCGCACCCTGTAGCGCATCGCGAGCTCGACGCTGCGGGTGTGGAGCACCTTGGCGCCGAGAGAGGCCAGCTCCAACATCTCCTCGTAGGATATTTTCGCCAGTTTGCGCGCTTTGCGGGTGATGCGCGGGTCGGTCGTGTAGACGCCGTCGACGTCGGTGTAGATGTCGCAGCGTTCGGCGTCGAGCGCCGCGGCGATGGCGACGGCGGACGTATCCGAGCCGCCGCGCCCCAGTGTCGTGATGCGGCCCTCGGCGCTGACGCCCTGGAAGCCGGCGATCACCGCATGCAGGCCCTCGCCGAACTTCTGGATCAGCCGCGACGTGTCGATGCTCTCGATTCGCGCCGACCCATGCGCCGAGTTCGTCCGCAGCGGCGCCTGCCATCCCTGCCAGCTGCGCGCCGGGACGCCGATCTCCTGCAGGCTGAGCGCCATCAGACCCGCGGTCACGTTCTCGCCCGAGGCGACCACCGCGTCGTACTCGCGGGCGTCGTAGAGCACCGAGGTGCCGCGAACCCATTCGACGAGTTCGTTCGTCCTGCCGGCCATGGCCGAGACGACGACGGCGACGTCGTAGCCGCGTTCGACCTCGCGCTTGACCTTGACGGCCGCGCCGCGGATGCGGCCGAGATCGGCCATCGACGTGCCGCCGAATTTCATCACGAGACGCGGCATGGCGCGGTCTGGCTCCGAGCTGCTTCCAAAGCGCGCCCCTCTTAGCGACGCGCCGCCGGAGCCGCAAGGCGCGCCGCCGGAGCCGCAAGGCGCGCCGTCATGTCAGCCGCGCGTCGCCTCGGGCGCGAACTGCGCCGCGAATTCCGGCGCGGGCGGCATCGGCGTGATGACGTCGATCAGGACGCCGCCCGGCCCGCGCGCGATGAAATGGCGCTGGCCGAAGGCTTCGCTCACCACTGTCTTCACGATCGGAACGCCGGCCGCAGTCACGCGGGCGAATTCCGCATCGACGTCGTCGACCTCGAAATTCAGGATCACGCCGCGCGTCGACCCACGCCCCTCAGCCGGGATGGTCGCGTGTTCCGACGCGAGGATCGCGAGATTGACCGCAGCGTCGTCACCGGACGTCAGATGGACGTACCAATCGGCCGCGAACGCCGGGCGAAAGCCGAAATGCCGGATGGAGAACGCGCGGTCCAGCCTGCGGGCGGGGCTCGAAGCTGCGGTCGCGCTGGGAGAGATCGCGCCGGCGCCGCTGGAGGCCCTTGCTGACGTGCTCGGCGCCGCGTTTGACGGCGCGGCGCTGGCGCTCCATCGCGGACGCCCGGCGCCGCAGGTCGAGGCGGCGATGCTGGCGCTGATCGACGGCCTCGCGCACGGGGCGAACGCCCCCCGATAGCCGCGATGCCAGGCCCTTGGCGCGTCAATGCGCCTTGCGGCTCGACCATGGCAGCGGGGCTATCGGCACCCCGTCCGCGATCAGGGCGCGCGCTTCGGCGGGGTGCGCCTCGCCGATGATCGGGCGGGCGGGGGCCTCGCCGTCGTGGATGCGACGCGC
>JBBRUZ010000046.1:0-18182 GCA_038247355.1 Rhodobacterales bacterium | reverse complement strand
GGTCGTGGCGGCGGTGTCGCCGCGAACCACCCTGAGCGTGTAAAGCCGTAGACTGTGCTGGAAGCCACTGAGATCGGAAAGGATCGCGGCAATCGTCGGGCGGTCGTCGGGCGTGAGGTCGGCAATGACCGGATCAACGGTGATCAGGTATTCCCTGAACGAGTTAATCGCCTCGTGCTCCTGGTCGTAGCGCCGGATCTGTTCGCCGACCCGGCCCGACATCATCATGAATATCCGGCTCCAGAGAATGTCGAACCGCGCGCGCATTTCCTCCACCGCCTCCGGCGTCCGCTCGGTCAGGAGCGCCGCGAGGCTGAGCTGGAAACGCAGTAGTTCCACCTCCATCTGGGTCGCAGTCCACAGGATGTTGTCCTCGCTGATAACGCGCAGGCTGTTGACGTCGCGGCGGATCGAATGATAGCCGACGGCCGCCAGACTCGCCATGACGAGCAGCATGCCCAGGCCGAGATAGCGCTGGAGCAAACGGGTCATGTTCAGGGCGCCTCGATCCTGACCACCTGCCAGATCAGCCGGTCGCTATAGGGCCGGCCTCTGAACTTCGGGTGGTCTGAAATCGGATACATCAACCACAGCGGGCCCTTTTCGCGCCGCGAAAGCCGCTTTCCGTCGGCCTCCATGGCGAGGATCACGTCAAAATCGAAGAAGTCCGAGACCGGGATATCGATCGAATAGTCATTCGCCGCAGTGAGACGAAGTGTCGCATCACGATCGACGCCGAGCGGCGCGATGACGTCGCGCGCCAGGGGGCCGCGATACGTGACGACGCCGTCGGCGAATTCGTTCTCCGTGGCGATCATGATCTTCGGCATTTCGTCGAGTTGCTCGAGCGTCAGCTCGACGATCGGGACGCTTTCGCCCAAGCGGCCGAGGGTCAAAGCCGTTTCGGCCGCCGAAAGCCTCGGCGACGACGTCAGGACGACGAGCAGCGACCCGAAAATGAACCCGAGGGCTCTCGCGTGAAACGGCCGCGTTTCCATGGTCGGAACGAGAGGCATCCGAAAATCCTCCCCGTAAGGCTGTGCTCGGTTAGCGATAGTATGGCTGGTATCACCAATTCGCATCTCCGAGATTAAATCAAGGACGTTCCGGTATGATAGCGCCAGAGACCGGTCGTTCCGTGCGCGGCCGCGTCTACGAATTCGGGTTTCGAACCACGGGCTCGCCGCCATCACTCGATCGGGAAGCTAAACCTTGACGCGAAAATCCTGCGCGCGCTGCGCCGCCCGGTGACCGCGCGGGTCAGCCATAGCTTTGCACCGGCGCCCCGGCCAGCGCCGCGATGTTCAGGAGGCCGCGCGCCGTGATCGACGGCGTCACGATATGCGCCTTGTTGCCCATGCCCATCAGGATCGGTCCGACCTCGAGGCCCCCCGCGACCATCTTGATGACGTTGCGCGCGGCGCTGGCCGCATCGGTGTGGGCGAAGATCAGCGCGTTCGCCGGCCCCTCGAACCGCGCGTTGGGAAAGATCCGGGCGCGCAGCTCAGGATCGAGCGCCGCGTCGGAATGCATCTCGCCCTCGTAGCAGAAATCATGCGGCTCGGCGTCGAGGATCGCCAACGCCGCGCGCATCCGCCGCCCCGAGTCGGTGTCGAGGTTGCCGAACTGCGAATGCGAGCACAACGCGATCTTCGGCTCCAGCCCGAACCTTCGCACATGCCGCGCGGTCGCTAGGACGACGTCGGCGATCTGGCGCGGCGTCGGCTCCGGATTGACGTGGGTGTCGGCGATGAACAGCACGTAACGCTCGGCGATCATCAGCGACAGCGCGCCGATCGGCCGCAACGCCGGCGACCCGAGCACCTGACCGACGTAGTTCAGATGCCACAGATATTGCCCGAACGTGCCGCAGATCATGCTGTCCGCCTCGCCGCGCTGCACCATCACGGCGCCGATGGCCGTGGTGTTGGTGCGCATGATCGCCCGCGCCAGATCGGGGGTGACGCCGCGGCGCTCCATCAGCTGGTGATAGGTCTGCCAGTACTCGCGAAACCGCGGGTCGTCGGCGGGATCGACCAGCTCGTAATGGATGCCCCGCTCGATCGGGATCGCGTTGCGCTCGCAGCGCGTCGCGATGACTTCGGGCCGGCCGATCAGGATCGGCCGGTCCACGCCCTCCTCGTTCATCGCGAGCACGGTGCGCAGCACACGCTCGTCCTCGCCCTCGGCGAAGACGATGCGCCGGACGGCCGAGCGCGCCGCTTCGAACACCCGCCGCATCATGAATGCCGAGCGATAGACCGAGCGGTTCAGCTGTTCCTTGTACGCGGCGACGTCCGCCAACGGCCGCGTCGCCACGCCGCTCGCCATCGCCGCCTCGGCGACCGCGCCCGCGACGATGGCGAGAAGTCGCGGATCGAACGGCTTCGGGATCAGATACTCCCGCCCGAAGCTCAGCCGCTCGCCGGCGTACGCCGCCGCCGCCTCCGCCGAGGACGAACCGCGCGCCAGCGCTGCTATCCCCTCGACGCAGGCGATCTCCATCTCGTCGTTGATCGTGGTCGCGCCGACGTCGAGCGCGCCGCGAAAGATGAACGGAAAACACAGGACGTTGTTTACCTGGTTCGGATAATCCGACCGCCCGGTCGCAAGGATCGCCCGTGGGTTGGCGGCGCGGGCCTCCGCCGGATCGATCTCGGGGTTGGGGTTGGCGAGCGCGAGGATGATCGGGTCCTCGGCCATCGCCTTGACCATCTCGCCGGTCAGCACACCCGGCCCCGAAAGCCCGAGGAACAGATCGGCGCCCGGAATGACGTCGGCCAGCGTCCGCATCTCCGTCGGCTGGGCGAATGCCGCCTTTTCCGGGTTCATCTGCTCCGGCCGATCAGTGTAGACGAGCCCGAGAATGTCGCAAAGCCAGATGTTCTCGCGTTTCGCGCCCAGCTTCAGCAGCATGTTGAGGCAGGCGATCCCCGCGGCGCCGCCCCCGGTCGAGACGATCTTGACGTCCCCGATCGCCTTCTTCGCCACCCGCAGCGCGTTGATCGCCGCGGCGCCCACCACGATCGCCGTGCCGTGCTGGTCGTCGTGGAACACCGGGATGTTCATCTTCTCGCGGCACAGGCGCTCGACGATGAAGCAGTCCGGGGCCTTGATGTCCTCGAGATTGATCGCGCCGAAGGTCGGCTCCAGCGCCGCGACGATCTCGGCGAGCCGGACCGGGTCGGGCTCGTTCACCTCGATGTCGAAACAGTCGATGTTGGCGAATTTCTTGAAGAGCACCGCCTTGCCCTCCATCACCGGCTTCGAGGCCAGCGCCCCGATGTTGCCCAGGCCCAGCACCGCCGTGCCATTCGTCACCACCGCGACGAGGTTGCCGCGCGCGGTGTAGCGCGCCGCCGTTGTCGGGTCGGCCTTGATCTCGAGACAGGCCTCGGCGACGCCGGGGCTGTAGGCGCGCGACAGGTCGTGCTGGTTCGCCATCGGCTTGGTCGCGCGGATCTCGAGTTTCCCCGGTCGCGGAAACTCGTGGTAGTCCAAGGCGGCCTGGCGCGCGTTCTCGCTGCTGGCGTCCATCATCTGCGGTCCCTCCGTCGTCTGTTAGCGGCCCGTTCGAGTCTGGCGTTCTTGCCACCGCTTCAGCCCTGACCGTCCGGCAGATGACCGCCGAAACCGGTCCAGTACTCGACCACCCAAGGCACCGGCTGATCGCCCGAGCGTCGCTTGGACCCCCACCGCCGGCCCGGCGGCCCCATCACGTCCATCGGACGCGGGCGGCCATGAAAGACGATGATCTTCGCCCCTTGCGGGATCCGCGCCTCGGGCCGGATCAGGTTCACCGGCCACGGCGGGAGGCAATGGTTCTTGAAGCTCAGGCACCAGTCGTGCGGCAGATAGCGCGTGTTCCTGGCCATTTCGGGCAGATAGAACCGATCCGACCAGTATTTGTCCCGCACCTCCGCGACATGCGACGTGAAATGTTCGAACAGATGCCGTTGCTCGCCCGCGTGCCAGACATAGACCGAGCCCTGACTGCCGCGATCAGGCCGCCGAGCGACGGGCAGCACGCGCCAGAGCGCCGGATTCCACTCGCGAAGCGTGTAGAACGCCGAGGCGTCGCGCAGCAGGTCGACGAACGGCGATAGATCGCCGACCACCAGCACGTCGAGATCGAGATAGAGCGCCACCTCATCGTCGGCGAACACGCCGGGCCCGAACAGCGCCACCTTGGGCCAGCAGCCGCGTTTGGTCCATTCGACCTCCGGCACGCCGAAATCTTGAATTGGCATTATCTCGACGCCCGCGTCGATCCCCTCGGGCTGATTGGTCAGGCAAACGAAGCGATGCGGCGCCGCCAGATGCCGTTGCACCGCCCGGTAAAGCACGTTGACGTAATCCGGTCCGAACCGCGCGCCCCATTTCACGCAGCCGACCGCGAGCTTCATGTGGACCGCTCCGCTTGCAAAGACGTCGCAACGCGCTCTGCGTGCGGAGACGTCACGACGCGCTCCGCATAGTCGATCCGGATCGGCCGCGCGCCTTCGAACAGCACTGCGCCGATCTGCGCCGGCAGCCGGTTGATCTCGTACCATCCCCGCCGCAGCCGCGCCGCCATGGGCCGCGGCTCCGCCGTCCGGGTCGCCGCGATGTCCGAGGAGAACGCCCCCCAGGCTTGCCGGGCCAGCGCGGGGACGACCATCGCCACCCCGACCTCGCGAGCCAGCGGCGAGAGGTTGAGGTTGAACAGCAGATGGTCGATCGGATGGCGCAGAAGGCCCTTGCCCGCGAGGAATCGCGCCGCCGCGTCCCGCGTGATCGCGTAGGCGCCCGATCCGCCCACCCGACTGTAGAGCCGCCGGAGTTGACGCCCCGGCGCGGGGCTCGGCCCCAATTCCGGACCGAGCAGCTTCTTCGTGACCCGCCGCGACCACTTCTCGAAGCGCACGACCCCGACGCCCTCCGGCAGCCAGGCCCCGCCCCGCGCGAAGGCGGCGAGATCGGGGCTGAGCTCGATGTCGTCCTCCAGCACGATCGCCGCCGGCGCGTCCCCCGCCTCCAGCCGTCGCATGATCTCGAAATGATTGAGCGCATTGCACTGGCTGCCCCGGCCCATGCGGATCAGATGTCCCGAAGGCGCGACCTCGGCCGCGATCTCCGCATTGCCGACGACCTGCGCGTCCTTCGCCGCAATCCGTTCAGCGGCGAGGCCCATCGCGGCGAGCTGCCGCTCCATGTACGCCCGCCGGTCGGGGCGCCGGTCGAGATTGATCAGGTATATCGGCAGCGCCATCGCCGCTATTCCACCGCCTGCGCGCGGGCCGCACGGATCAGCCCGAGGATGTTCTTCGCCGCGTCTGGAATGTTCGTCCCCGGCCCGAAGATCGCTTTCACGCCCGCCGCGTATAGGAACGCGTAGTCCTGCTGCGGAATGACTCCGCCGCAGATCACCAGGATATCCCCCGCCCCCTGCGCCCGCAGCGCCTCGACCAGCTTGGGCGCCAGCGTCCGGTGCCCGGCGGCCTGCGACGAGATCCCCACCACATGCACGTCGTTGTCGACGGCGTCCTGCGCCGCCTCCTCCGGCGTCTGGAACAGCGGCCCGACGTCGACGTCAAAACCGATGTCGGCGAAGGCGGTCGCGATCACTTTCGCACCCCGGTCGTGGCCGTCCTGACCCATCTTGACCACCAGCATTCGCGGCCGCCGCCCCTCCTCCTCGGCGAAACCCGCCACGTCCGCCTGGATCGCAGCGAAACCCGCGTCGCCCGCATAGGCCGCCCCATAGACGCCCGCGAGCGTCCTGACCTCGGCGCGGTGCCGCCCGAACGCCTTCTCCATCGCGTCCGAAATCTCGCCCACCGTCGCGCGCGCCCGCGCCGCATCGATCGCCGCGTCGAGCAGGTTCGCCTCGCCCCGCGCCGCCGCCTCGACACCGGCGAGCGCCGCATCGCAGACGGGCTGGTCGCGCGCCGCCCTGATACGCTTCAGCCGCGCCACCTGGCGCTCCCGCACGTCGGCGTTGTCGATCGCGCGGATGTCGAGCATGTCCTCCTGCGCCAGCCGGTACCTGTTCACCCCGACGATCACCTCCTCGCCCCGGTCCACCGCCGCCTGCCGGCGTGCCGCGCTTTCCTCGATCCGAAGCTTCGGCATACCGGAGGCCACCGCCTTCGTCATCCCTCCCAGCGCCTCGACCTCCTCGATCAGCGTCGTGGCGGCCCGCACCAGCTCGTCCGTCAACGCCTCGACGTAATAGCTCCCCGCGAGCGGATCGACGACCTTGGTCACGCCGGTCTCATGCTGCAGGATCAATTGGGTGTTCCGCGCGATCCGCGCCGAAAACTCCGTGGGCAGCGCGATCGCCTCGTCGAACGAATTCGTATGCAGGCTCTGCGTTCCCCCGAGAACCGCCGCCAGGGCCTCGTAGGCGGTGCGCACGATGTTGTTGTACGGGTCCTGCGCCTGCAAGCTGACGCCCGAGGTCTGGCAATGGGTGCGCAACATCAGGCTCTCGGGCCTTTTCGGTGCGAACTCGGTCATGACATTATGCCACAGCAACCGCGCCGCCCGCAGCTTGGCGGCCTCCATGAAAAAGTTCATCCCGATCGCGAAGAAGAAACTGAGCCGCCCGGCGAATTCGTCCACGTCCATGCCCGACGCGATCGCCGCCCGCACGTATTCCCGCCCGTCGGCGATGGTGAACGCGAGCTCCTGCACCAGATTCGCGCCCGCCTCCTGCATGTGATAGCCGGAGATCGAGATCGAATTGAACTTCGGCATTTCGGCCGCCGTATACCCAATGATGTCCGCCACGATCCGCATGCTCGGTTCGGGCGGATAGATGTAGGTGTTGCGAACCATGAACTCCTTCAGGATGTCGTTCTGGATAGTCCCCGACAGCGCGGCGCGCGGCACGCCTTGCTCTTCGCCCGCGACGATGAAGCTCGCCAGCACCGGTATCACCGCACCGTTCATCGTCATCGAGACGCTGACCTTGTCGAGCGGGATCTCGTCGAACAGTATCTTCATGTCCTCGACGCTGTCGATGGCGACCCCGGCTTTGCCGACGTCGCCGACTACCCGCGGATGATCGCTGTCGTAGCCGCGGTGCGTCGCGAGATCGAACGCCACCGACACCCCCTGCTGGCCCGCCGCCAGCCCCTTGCGATAGAACGCGTTGCTCTCCTCCGCCGTCGAGAACCCCGCGTACTGCCGGATCGTCCACGGCCGCCCCGCATACATCGTCGCCCGCGGCCCCCGCACATAGGGCGCGAGCCCCGGCAGTCCGCCAAGATGCCCGATACCCGCCAGATCGGCCTCGGTGTAGAGCGGCTGCACCGCAATCCCCTCGGGCGTCGTCCAGGCCAGTGCTTCGGGACCGGCCCCGCGCAGCTCGCGCCGCGCCAGCGCCCGCCATTCCTCCAGTTCCGGCCCGCTCATGGCTCCGTCCTCCGATGCCGCCGCCGCCGCGCCGATTTGCCCTCGCATCCGACGGCGATGCGATTATGTCTCGTGCGAGAGGGAGTAACCATGCCGTTCTTCGTATTCATAATCGTCCTCGCGCTCGGCGCCGCCGCCCAGCCGTCTGCCGCACAGGACGCGGTGCGCACGGTGGTCACCGTGGAGGCCGACGCGCCCGAACCCGACCTCGACGCGCTGCTCTGGATCGCGCGCCCGCTGGTGATCTTCGCGGACTCGCCCGATGATCCGCGCTTCGGCGAGCAGATGCAGATGCTCGACGCCGGAGCGACGGATATGGCCGACCGCAGCGTCGTCGTCCTCACCGACACCGATCCCGCCGCCAACGGTCCGCTGCGCCAGGCGCTTCGCCCGCGGGGTTTCGGCCTCGTGCTCATCGACACCGACGGGACCATCGTCCAGCGCCGTCCAGCGCCGACGTCGGTCCGCGATCTGGCCGGCGCGATCGACCGTCTGCCCTCACGCCGCCAGGAGACCGGCTCGATGCGGCGGTAGCGGCGCATCATTCGAATTCCAGGATCACGTCGTCCACGCGCAGGCTGTCGCCCGGCTTCGCGCGGATCCGAGACACGCGGCCCTTTCGCTCGGCGCGCAGCACGTTCTCCATCTTCATCGCCTCGACCATTGCGAGGCTCTGGCCGTCGTGCACGTCCTCGCCCTCGGCCACGTCGATCCGCACGATCAACCCCGGCATCGGACAGAGCAGCAGCTTGGACGTGTCGGGCGCCGCCTTGACCGGCATCAGCGCCGCCAGTTCCGAATGGCGCGGAGACAGCACCGCCACGTCCAGATCCGCGCCGCGATGGCGCATACGGTATCCGGTAGCCCTGGGCGTCACCTTTAAGATCACGTCACGCCCGTCCACCTGCGCGCGAACCAGCGGCCCGAAAGCCTTTTCCGCATCGAGCCGCACCACGCGCCGCGCCCCATCCCCGAAGTCTACGACGAAACCTCCCGCTTCCGCCTCCACGGCGCCCGACCACCGCGCGCCGTCGATCAGCACGACCCAGACGCGACCGATCTCCCGCGTGTGATTGGCGAGGGCGCCGGAAATCCGCGCCGCCCGCCGCTCATGCAGCACCTTCAGCGCAATCGCCAGCGCCGCCAGATCGCCAAGCGTCCCTGCGTCCAGCGCCGCCCCGTGGAAGCCTTCGGGAAATTCCTCCGCGATGAAGGCCGTGGTGATCTCGCCCGAGATGAAACGCGGATGATCCATCACCGCCGCGAGGAAGGGCAGGTTGTGGCCGATCCCCTCCAGTTCGAACCCGTCCAGCGCCCCGCGCATTGTCTCGATCGCGGCGTTCCGGTCCGGCCCCCAGGCGCACAGCTTCGCGATCATCGGGTCGTAGAACATCGAGATCTCGCCGCCCTCGAACACTCCGGTGTCGTTGCGCACGACCGCCTTCGGGCTAGCGAATTCCGCCGGTGGGCGATACCGTGTCAACCGGCCGATCGAGGGCAGAAAACCCCGATACGGATCCTCGGCGTAAAGCCGGCTCTCGACCGCCCAGCCGTTAAGCGTCAGGTCGATTTGGGCGAACGCCAGCTTTTCGCCCGCGGCCACCCGGATCATCTGCTCGACCAGATCGATGCCGGTGATCAGCTCGGTCACCGGATGCTCGACCTGCAGCCGGGTGTTCATCTCCAGGAAATAGAAGTTACGGTCGCAATCTACGATGAACTCGACCGTCCCTGCCGAATAATAGTCCACCTCACGCGCCAGCGCCACCGCCTGCTCGCCCATCGCGCGTCGGGTCCCGGCGTCGAGAAACGGCGACGGCGCTTCCTCGATGACTTTCTGGTTGCGGCGCTGGATCGAGCATTCGCGCTCGCCGAGATAAAGGCAAGTCCCGTGCTTGTCGCCCAGCACCTGGATCTCGATATGCCGCGGCCTAGTGACGAACTTCTCGATGAAGATCCGGTCGTCCCCGAAGCTCGACGCAGCCTCCGACTTCGACCGCGCGAACCCCTCGCGCGCCTCTGCGTCGTCCCAGGCGATCCGCATTCCCTTGCCGCCGCCGCCGGCGCTCGCCTTGATCATCACCGGATAGCCGATCTCGCGCGCGATCACTACCGCGTGCTCGGCGTCGTCGATCAGCCCCATATGCCCCGGCACGGTGGAGACGCCCGCCGCGGCGGCCAACTTCTTGGACGCGATCTTGTCGCCCATTGCCTGAATGGCGCCCACAGGCGGCCCGATGAACGCCACCCCTTCCGCCTCCAGCGCCTGCGCGAATTCGGCGCGCTCGCTGAGAAACCCGTAGCCCGGATGCACGGCCTGCGCCCCGGTTCGACGCACGGCGTCGATGATCCTGTCGATGACGATATAGGACTGGTTCACCGGCGACGCACCGATATGCACCGCCTCATCCGCGCCGCGAACGTGCAACGCGCCCGCATCGACGTCGGAATAGACCGCGACGGTGCGGATGCCCATCGCCTTCGCGGTCCGCTCCACCCGACATGCGATCTCGCCCCTGTTGGCGATCAGAATCTTCTCGAACATGCGCGATCCTTCAAGCGCCTACAGCGGACCGTCCGTCGGATCGAGATCCGGACCTGCGAGCGGATCGCCACGATAGAGCCCTTCGGCCCTCGGCGCCACGGTCCCTTGCGCCTCGGCAGGCGAATCCTGCGTGACGTCGCCCGTCGGCGCAGGCCGCGAGCGAAAGCGCGATCATAGGCGCAAATGTCGTGAAGCGCATCTTTATCCTCGTCGTGGGTTCACTCGTCGTCAAACAGCTCCGGAAACGCAACGCGCGCCCGCGCGAGATCGACCCGCAGCACGGCGTCGTAGCTCGCCGGATCGAACGGCTCCTCCGCTGGCACGACCTCGCGCCCGAACAGCCAGCCGAGCCGCCCTGCGTCGAGGTTTCCCCGCGCAAACGGCTCCTCGCCGAACGCCGCGATGAGCGCCGCCAGGAACCCCGCATCCGCCTCCCGGTCGTCGTTCCTGCGGTCAGCGAACCGCTCGCGCCCCCGGAGCGGCGTCGCACCCTTCGGGCTGGCCCGCCGGATGACGAACTGATGATCGGTGCCCGGAAGGCGCCCCGGAAAGCCGCGATGCTTCAGCATCGCGCGCTCGGCCTCAGTCGCGATCCTCGCCGAGGTTCATCACCGCGACACCCATCGACACCGCGCCGAACGTCAGGGCCGTCTGAAAGAACAGCAACGCCGTTGCAAGGCCGCTGTCGTCCCGGGCGAGCAGCGTGCCCAGTCCGAGCACGTCGAACAAGCTCAGCCCAAGCAGCGCCGAACAGCCGATCGCCATGCCGTTCGCCGCATGGGTCAGCATGAATCGCACGAGCTTTGGCATGGCCATCCAATATCGCCGGATCATGCGCCGCTCTCCGTTCGACCAGCCCCGATGATACGCGGGCGCAGCACCCCTGTCCAACGCCGTCCCATGCCGCGGACTGCGTCATAGCGGTATATTGTCGTGCTTCTTCCAAGGATTGCTCAAACGCTTGGTCCGCAGCGAGGCGAAGGCCCGCGCCACCCGGCGCCGCGTCGAATGCGGCATGATCACCTCGTCGATGAACCCCTTTTCGGCCGCCACGAACGGGTTGGCGAATCGCGCCTCATAGTCCGTCGTCCGCACTGCGATCTTCGCGGCGTCGCCGAGTTCGGACCGGTACAGGATCTCCACCGCGCCCTTCGCGCCCATGACGGCGATCTCCGCCGTGGGCCAGGCGTAATTGAAATCCCCGCGCAGATGCTTCGAGGACATCACGACATAGGCCCCGCCATAGGCCTTGCGCGTGATCACCGTAACCTTCGGCACCGTCGCCTCGCCGAAGGCAAAGAGCAGTTTCGCGCCATGCTTGATGATCCCGTCGTATTCCTGAACCGTCCCGGGAAGGAACCCCGGCACATCCACGAACGTAAGGATCGGGATCTCGAACGCGTCGCAGAACCGCACGAACCGCGCCGCCTTGCGCGCACTGTCGATGTCGAGGCACCCCGCCAGCACCATCGGCTGGTTCGCCACGACGCCGACGGTCGAGCCTTCGATGCGGATGAACCCGATGAGGATGTTCCTTGCGAAGTCCGCCTGGATCTCGAAGAAATCGGCCTCGTCGGCGACCTTCAGGATCAGTTCATTCATGTCGTAGGGCGTGTTCGGATGCGTCGGGACCAGCGTGTCCAGACTCATCTCCACCCGGCCCGGATCGTCGTGGAACGGGCGCACCGGCGGCTTTTCCCGGTTCGACAGCGGCAGGAAATCCATCAACCGCCGCACCTCGAGCAGCGCCTCCAGATCGTTCTCGTAGGCCCCGTCCGCGACCGAGGACTTCGCCGTGTGCGTGCGCGCGCCGCCAAGTTCCTCGGCAGTAACGATCTCGTTCGTCACCGTCTTGACCACTTCCGGCCCGGTCACGAACATGTAGCTGCTGCCCCGCACCATGAAGATGAAATCGGTCATCGCTGGCGAATAGACCGCGCCGCCCGCGCATGGTCCCATGATCAGGCTGATCTGCGGGATCACCCCGCTGGAAAGGACGTTGCGCTGAAACACGTCCGCATATCCGGCCAGCGACGCCACGCCCTCCTGGATGCGCGCCCCGCCGCTGTCGTTGACGCCCACCACAGGTGCGCCGTTCTGCAAAGCCATGTCCATGATCTTGCAGATCTTCGCCGCATGGGTCTCCGACAATGATCCGCCGAACACGGTGAAGTCCTGGCTGAACACATAGACGATCCGGCCGTTGATCGTGCCCCAGCCTGTCACGACGCCGTCGCCGGGATAGCTCGTCTCCTCCATCCCGAATTCGACGCAGCGGTGCGTGACGAACATGTCGAATTCCTCGAAACTGCCGTCGTCGAGCAGTCCTTCGATCCGCTCGCGGGCGGTCAGCTTGCCTTTGGAATGTTGTGCGGCGATGCGCGCCGCGCCGCCGCCCAGCCGCGCTTCGATCCTGCGGCTTTCGAGTTCTATGAGGATATCCTGCACCGCGACCTCATTTTCGTTTGACGGGACTTTACCCGCAGACCCGGCGCGATCACAAGCGGAGTTCGGCGGGCGGGCGGTTCGGGGCGCGGCTGTTTGCCATCGACAAGCCGGACGCCAGCGGCTAGACAGCGCGCTGATCTCGAAAAGGCGTTCGATCCGTCATGGAAACCGTCGTTCTGACCATCCATCTGTTGCTTGCGTTCGCCCTGATCGTTGTCGTGCTGTTGCAGCGATCGGAAGGCGGCGGCCTCGGGATCGGCGGCGGCGGCGGTGGCGGTATGATGACTGGGCGGGCAGCGGCGACGGCGTTGTCCAAGCTGACCTGGGGGCTCGGGATCGGTTTCGTGATCACAAGTCTGGCGTTGACCGTCATCGCCGCGCGCGAGGACGGCGCGGCCTCGGTGCTTGATCGCATCGGCGCGCCGGTCGCAACTCCCACCAGCCCCGACCCGCCGCCCGCTCTCGGCGACGACCTGCTGCCGCCGGCGCCCGCGCCCTCCACGGCCCCTGCCGTCGACGCGCCCGCAACACCTCCCGCGACGGAGTGAACGCCGCCGCGGCTTGCCTCCGGCCGATGACGGCTCCACCGAGCGCTGTGCGACGCCTTGCCCCCCCCGCGCCGGTCGCTTAAGGAATAGATCCCGTGGAGCGACGCCTCTCCGCTGACAAGGTTCGGATCAGGCCACGGGAGTGCCGTCGATGGCGCGATACGTCTTCATCACCGGCGGGGTCGTATCCTCGCTCGGAAAGGGCCTCGCCTCCGCCGCGCTCGGCGCGTTGCTGCAGGCTCGCGGCTACTCGGTGCGTCTGCGCAAGCTCGATCCTTACCTGAACGTCGATCCCGGGACGATGTCGCCGTTCGAGCACGGCGAGGTTTTCGTCACCGACGACGGCGCGGAGACCGACCTCGACCTCGGCCACTACGAGCGCTTCACCGGCGTGGCCGCGCGCCGCACCGACAGCATCTCGGCCGGCCGGGTCTATTCCAACGTTCTGGAGAAGGAGCGGCGCGGCGACTATCTCGGCAAGACCATCCAGGTGATCCCGCACGTCACCAACGAGATCAAGAACTTCCTCCACATCGGCGACGACGAGGTCGATTTCATGCTCTGCGAGATCGGCGGCACCGTCGGCGACATCGAGGGCCTGCCGTTCTTCGAGGCCATCCGCCAGTTCGGCCAGGACAAACCGCGCGGCCAATGCATCTTCATGCACCTGACGCTGCTGCCCTACATCGCCGCCTCCGGCGAG
Source organism: Rhodobacterales bacterium (assembly GCA_038247355.1). Classification (GTDB taxonomy): domain Bacteria; phylum Pseudomonadota; class Alphaproteobacteria; order Rhodobacterales; family Rhodobacteraceae; genus Amaricoccus. The sequence continues at coordinate 4,537 of JBBRUZ010000046.1, read as the reverse complement.
TTGAAGACCAAGCCGACCCAGCATTCGGTCAAGGAACTGCGCTCGATCGGCATCGCGCCCGACGTGCTGGTCTGCCGCTCCGAAGGCCCTATCCCGCAAAAGGAGCGCGACAAGCTCGCGCTGTTCTGCAACGTCCGCCCCGACGCGGTGATCGCCGCCCAGGATCTGAAATCGATCTACGAGGCGCCCCTCACCTATCACCGCGAGGGCCTCGACCAGGCGGTGCTCGACGCCTTCGGGATCGCCCCGGCGCCGCGCCCGAACCTCGCAAAATGGCTCGACGTCGTCGACCGCATCCACAATCCCGAGGGCGAGGTGCGCATAGCCATCGTCGGCAAGTACACCGCGCTCGAGGACGCCTACAAATCCATCGCCGAGGCGCTCACCCACGGCGGCATCGCCAACCGCGTCAAGGTCCGCGCAAAATGGCTCGACGCCGAGCTGTTCGAGCAGACCGACGAGATCGCCCCGGTTCTGGAGAACTATGACGCGATCCTCGTGCCCGGCGGCTTCGGCGAACGCGGCACCGAAGGCAAGATCCGCGCCGCCGAGTTCGCCCGCAAGCGGCGGGTGCCCTATCTCGGCATCTGCCTCGGGATGCAGATGGCGGTGATCGAGGCGTCGCGGAACCTCGCGGGCCTGACCGACGCGGGCTCCGAGGAGTTCGACCTCGACGCGGGACCACGCCGGTTCACGCCGGTCGTCTATCATCTGAAGGAGTGGCTCGAGGGCAACCGCACCGTCCAGCGCAGCGTCCGCGACGACAAGGGCGGCACCATGCGCCTCGGCGCCTACGACGCGATCCTGTCGGGCGGCAGCCAGGTCGCGGAGATCTACCACGCCACCACGATCTCCGAGCGCCACCGCCACCGCTACGAGGTCGACATCGCGTACCGCGACCGGCTGGAGGACGCAGGCCTGCGCTTTTCCGGCCTGTCGCCGGACGGCCGCCTGCCCGAGATCGTCGAGATCCCCGGCCATCCGTGGTACATTGGCGTCCAGTTCCACCCCGAGCTGAAATCGAAACCCTTCGCGCCCCACCCGCTGTTCGCCGACTTCATCCGCGCGGCGCTCGCGCAATCGCGACTGGTCTGACGGCCCAATCCGGATACAACCGACCCATGATAACCGATCTCATCCGCCGGCTGACCGGCGACCCTGAGCCGCAGATGCTCGCCTCCGAGGATAGCCGGCTGGCGCTCGCGGCGCTGATGGTTCGCCTCGCCCGCGCCGACGATCGTTACACGGTCATCGAGAAGCGCCGCATCGACCTGCTTCTCGTCGAACGCTACGGGCTCGGCGCCGAGCGGGTCCGCGAATTGCGCGCCGAAGCCGAACGGGCCGAGGCCGCCGCTCCCGATACCGTCGGCTTCACCAAGCTGATCAAGGACGCCGTCCCCTACGAGGACCGCGTCGGCGTGATCGAGGCGCTGTGGAGCGTCGCCGCCGCCGAAGGCGTCAACGCCGATGAACGCGCTTTCCTGCGGCTCGTCGCAAATCTTATCGGCGTCACCGACCAGGACAGCGGCCTCGCCCGCCAGCGCGTGCTGAAGGACGACTCGTACTGAAGCGTCGCCGGCAGGAGTCTTCAGAACACCCAGCTGAGCGTGGCGCGCAAGGCGCTCGCATCGGCGGCGCTCGAAAACTGGCCGAAGTACGCGAGCCCGAGCGTCGTTCGCGGGCCTGCCGTCAGATCGAAGCCGATGTCGACGAGGCCGGTATCCTCGCCGATCGGCCCACCGCCGAGGGTGAACCCTTGTGCCGTCATCTCGGAGAACGACAGCGCCGCCGACGTCGACATATCGCCCCAGGCGTGCCGCCAGGCGAGCGACAGGTGCGGCGTGAACGTCGTCGCTCGCACGCCCTGCGAACCTGCGTCCGTGCCGGCTTCGTTCGCGAAGCTCCGCGCGGCGCGAATCCCGACGGTCGAATGGCCGATGGTCGAGGTGTCGTCCTCGGCCGACAGCGCCGCATCGCCGCCGAACTCGGTGAAGCCGTCGGTGTCGAGACGAACCCAGGCGACCCCGACGAACGGCTCGAGCGCGACTGGGCCGCGCTCGATCGCATAGCCGATTTCGCTGAAGATCTGGGCGGTGCTGGCGTCGTAGCTCGCATCGAGCGCCTCGGCGAAACCGGGGAACTCGGCGTCGCGCGCGGCTTCGATCGAGTGCATCGCATAGGCGAGGCCGGCGCGGACGCTCCAGGGGCCGCGGCTCGCGCCGCCGTAACCCGCCACGTAAAAGCCGTCCGCGTCCGCCGTACCGTCTTTCCCCTCGAGCGTGGTGTCGGACCACGCGTATCCGGCCGCGATGCCGATCACGCCGCTCGCGCCGATATGGACGTCGGCGCCGCCAAAGACGCCAGTGAAATCGGTCCGTGCGCCGGGCGCGTCCTCGTCGCCGTCCGCGTCGACTCGCGCCCGGGTCGCTTGTCCCCAGAACGTTACGCCTCGGCCTTTCACAGGCGCGAACGCCAGCGCGCGCGTCCCGGGGAACGGCCCGCCGACCCCGTGGACGGTCTGGCGCAGCCGGCCGAGGACCGCCTCGCGGGTGAAGGCCGCACCGTCGATCAGCGCCGCCCGCTCGCTGGCGTAGACCTCGCCCGACAGGACGTCGAGCGCGTCGGGCGCCTCGGCCGGATCGAGCGCGAAGATCGCCGCATTGAGCGTCTGCGGTATGCCACCCCCGGTTCCCCTGTTGAAGGCGTCGTCGAGCGCGCCCGCGACCGCACCCTCGCTGTCGGTCAGCCCGCCGACCTCCGCGATCCCGGACGTAAGCTCCAGGTCGACGTCGGACAGCGAATAGGCGACGCGGGCAGTGACGAAGTCCGGCACGCCGGTCGGCGCGAAGGTCTCGAAACGACCCGTCCGTGTTCCCGTCACGCTGAGCAGCGTGTACTCCCGCATCAGCGCCCCCGGCTGGATCGCCGGATCGAGCGCCCCCGCGAGGCGGGCCGTCCCGAGAACGGCGATGCTGTCTGCCGCGTCGCCTGCGACCCGCGGGGCGTAGGCGCCGGCGGCGGTCTGGACGAACACGCCGCTCACGACGCTTGAAATTCTCGCCCCCGCTTCACTCATGCCGATCAGCCCGCTGTTCTCGAAGCGCGCGCTTTTTCCCGCCCGAACGTCGATGCGCCCGTCGATCCACCCAGTGTTGACGATCAGGCTTCCGCTCGCGTTGGCGTCGGCGCGCACCGCATCGCCGGCCGAGGCCGCCTTCAGCACGCCAGAGTTGATCAGGCTCGGGAACGCGCCGCGCAGCGCCACGGCTCCGGCGGTCGCGCCGGATACCTCGATCGTGCCGGAATTGTAGACGACGCCGGAGCGATCGACGCGGACCCCGTTGGCGAAATCACCGGTGGTGACAATGTCGCCCGAATTGACCACGTCGTCGCCCGGCGCGCCCTCGAACAAGGTCACGTTGTCCGCGCTCAACGACAGATTGCCAGTGTTGGCGATGGGATCGTAGATGCCCGGGATCGTGACCTCGAAGCCGTGGGTGCCGGTGGCGTCGGTGTAGACGCCGATCACCCGGTCTTGATGGATCGAATTGGCCGTGGTGACGTCCGCGCCAGGATAGGCGATCGGGATCCAGGTCTCACGCCCTTGCGCGTCGATATGGAGGACCGCGGCGTGCAGCCCGTCCGCGTCGACCCAGTCGGCCACCAGGTTGTAGGCCCCGCCCCGGCCCGCGCCAGTGATGCCCTCGAAATGGGTGAAGACCGCGTCGGGATGGTCATGCGTGGTCCAGCGCCCGGTCCGCATGTCGTGGATGTATCCGTGCTCGACACCCAGCTCACGATCGGGGCCGAAAGCGCCGTAGCCGCCCGCGACCTTGTCGCCCCAGACACCCTAGGCGGTCGTGCTGATTGCGCCGCGGCGGTTGTTGGTGACGTACGTGCCGGTGGGGATGTCATAGATGAAGGCGTTGCCGGTCAGCGGCCCGGTGTCGTCGTTGCCGACGACCGTGTCGCCGGACGTGCTGTGGGCGATCGTGAATTCCGTGTCCGGATCGGGATAGACGAGGGTCGTCGGTCGGTCCCGATCGCAGCCGCGCCGTCGTAGAGATAGCCAAGGTCGATCGGCGCCTCGTCCGTCTTGTAGCTCCCGACGACGCAGGACGCCGCCCGGCGATCCGAAACTGGGCCGTAGGGCGACGAGCCGATCGCGCCGGGATAATTCGACTGATTGTCCGTCGCGACCGGAAAGGCCGACCAGTCCCCGCTTGCGCTGTCGTAATGGAGTCCGCCGGTCTGTCCGACCGGAATGACGGAATTGCCGACGATGTTCGCACCGCGGACGCCCGTCAGGAAGGTCGATGCGTTTCCGAAATCGAGCGGAAGATAGTCGAGGGCTGGCTCCGGCGGCGCGATCTGAGCGACGGCGGCCGGAGCGAACGCAAGAACGCAGCCCGTCAGCAGCGCGGCGGAACGCGAGGCGCGTGGCGCGATCAGGGTCGACCGTGCAGCAGCGATTGTCCGGCCCATTCGCCCGCGGCGCCGCGACGCGACCCGCGATCGGCGGACGCAAGTCGGTGAG
>JBBRUZ010000045.1:0-18216 GCA_038247355.1 Rhodobacterales bacterium | reverse complement strand
GGCCCGCAGCACGTTCTCGCTGTTTCCCGATGAAGATATGGCGATCAGCACATCGCCGCGATTTCCGAGGGTCTCGATCTGGCGGGCGAACACCCGTTCGAACCCGAAGTCGTTGGCGGTCGCGGTGTAGAGCGCGATGTTTGCGTTGAGCGACGTCGCATCCAGCGGAGGATGGCCAACCGACCAGGTGCCCTTGAGCAGGTCGCAGCAGACATGATCGGCTATCGCGGCGGAACCGCCGTTGCCCAGCACGAAGACACGTCGGCGTTCCTCGGCGGCATCCGCAAGAACCCGCGCGACCCGGTCGATCGTGGCGGCCGGGACCGTGGCCAATACATCCGACAGTCTCGATACATAGGACGCCACGAATTCGGCCGGCGAGCAATGCGCGCCGATATCGTTGCTGTGCCGCGGGTCCGCCAGAAATTTTGTGTCGGGCATCGGTCTTCCTTTTCAATCGGGCGGGGCGGGATCGCCTTCGAGGTCCGTCGTCGTCAGAACACGCGTGGCGAACAGGCGGGCCTGGCGCGGCCCGCGGAACAGCCGGATCAGCGGCAGCACGGCGCCAATCTGCAGCAACTGCGAAATCGACGCGTCGGCGAGCGCGGCGCCGGCCAACGCCGGACGTTCGATCCGTTCCTTGCGAAGTCGCGCCGCCTTGCTGAGGGGCTTCAGTTCCAGCGAGGTCACGGACGAAGCGGTGACCGAGACCCTCGCCACAGTGTTCGGTTCCGGGACGCGCAGCCGGTCGATCAGCGGGCAAATCTGTGGAAGCACCGGCAAAGGAGCCGAGATGTCGGGTTCGGTTCGCGTGGCGGTCGCCACGGGAAACCGCGCGTCGAAGGCGGCGACCTCGACGGCGATCGATCTGGACAACCGGCCGAGCAGTCGATCGCCGACGAGCGCGTACCTCGAGCTCGCCAGCTCCGGGTGCTTCGTCGCCGCTTCGAACATGTCGGATAGCTCGGTCCGCGACGCATCGCGGTTGAACTTCGCGATCCGGATGTTGGCCGCCGTCGCGTCCGACAGCGATTCGTTCGTCCACGCCGCCGGCGGCGGGATGATCTCGACGCCTCGCACGCCGATGCGATCGAGCGCCCATGCGACCGTTCCGGCCCGCGCCCGCACCGTTTCGTACGCTTCGACGTGTACGGCCCGAACGGCCGCCGGCGCCGCGAGCGCTGCGATCACGTGCTCATAGTCGAACAGGCCGCGGGCCCTGAGATTGGCGAAGAACTCTTCGGGGCTGTCGATGATCTTGTTGAAGGGATTGGAGATGACCTCGCGGTAGTAGGACCTGAACCACTGGTCCTGCCTGCGGAGCAGGATCATCACCTCGATGTTCGGCACGCCAAGGGTGGCGGCGATGCGCTCGACGAGATCGGCGCCCTCCCGCCCGGACCGTTTGTCCCAGAAACGGTGGGAGACGATGTTCTCCGACGACAGCACCAGCGTATGCACCGGTGTATCGATGCTGAGGACCTCGAGCGCCAGATCGCGCCCGACGCCCGAGTCGCCGCGGATGATTCGCTCGACCAGGCGGGCGTGGCCGTCGGTCCGCTCGCGGCGGACGCCTTCGACGCGCCGCGTTCCGGAAAGCGGATAATGGACCCCGGCCCGAAGCAGACGCAGCCGATTGCGCTCGAGGGTCTGTTGCAACGCCGACGAGCCGGTCTTGGGGGGGCCGACATGAAGAACGACGCGCTTGACCAGATCCGCCAGCGCGGGAACGACGGCGTCGTCCGCCGGCTTGGGAAATATGTGACCCCGATGAAACACCAGATAGCGGCACACCACGTCCTCGGCCCAATCGGGAGCGCCGTCCCCGACAAGGCTTCGCGCTTCGCTGAACAGCAGCCTCCCGCCCGCGAGCATTCGCGTCAGATAGTCGACGCGCCCCAATTCGATCGCGAGGCGCCCGACATCCAGCGTTCCTTCGACGTTCAGTTCGGTGATGCTCCTGCGCGGTGCGAGCAGGGTGTCCGTATAATAGGGCTGGTGACCGGCCGACAGGCATTTCATCGCCTCGAAAAACTCCATCACCGCAGCGACTTCGGGCGTTTGCGGGGGAGGACCGACCGCCGCGGCCCCCTGCCAATCGCCCAGACACTGCAGGATGAACGGCGCCCAGTATCGAAACAGCATCTGCCAGGAGACTTGCGCATTCGCCGCGGCGAAATTCGGCGCGAGCCGTCCGGCGGCTGCGGCGCGGTCGATCACTCCCCGCATCTCCTGCACATGGATCGTGTATTGCCGAAGCTGGTCGAGGTCGATCTGGTGAAACGAGCTGCCGGGATGGTTGAGATGGCGCACCACACTGGCGTCGGTGACGCCGATCCGGTCGGCGGCAAGCAAGGCCTCGACGAAGAACAGCCGGTCCTCGCGCTGCCTTAGTTTGCTCGAGAACAGCAATCCGTGCTCGCGCAGGAAGCTCGTCCGGTAGAGCAACTGCCAGCAGCTCGTCACGTTGACGAGGTGGGGCGCGCTGCCGACAACGGTCACCGGCGTCGCCAAGGGCGCGATCCGTCGGCCCGGGTTGATGGCGCCCATCGGCGTGGCCACGGTGAACTGGCCGCAGGAAATGTCGAGCGCGTGCTGGTCGGCGTGCGCCACCCATTGCGCCAGAACGTCAAGTCCGTCGAAACGGTCGTCGCTGTCGAGAAACGCTACGTAGCGCCCGCGCGCCGCCTTGATCCCGTCATTGCGCGCAGTCGCCTGGCCGCCCTTGGGAGGACGGTTGAGCACCACGAGATTTCGCCAGTCCGCCTGGAACGAGTCGAGGATGGCGCGCGTTCGGTCCGTGCCTTCGTCATCGACGACGATCGCCTCGACGCCGACACCCTGCTGGTGAAAGATCGACGCCAACGCCCCTTCGATGAACGCCTCGGAGTTGTAGCTCGGCATGATGACCGAGACGTCGACGGTGGCGGCCTCGGGGGCGGCGTCGGTCATTGAAGCGGAGTCACGCATCGATCTTCCCGAATTCGGTGGATTCCGTGCGATCATCATAGATGATCGTCGAGCCCGCGTGGTCGATCTTGACCCTGTGGAGCGGCAGATCGCGCAGCGCGGCGCCGATCGCGTCCTGCTTTTCGGGCGGGGCGTAGATCAGCAGAAAACCTCCCGCGCCGGCCCCGAGCAGCTTGCCGCCCACGGCTCCCGCCGCCCGGGCCGCGTCGTAGGCGTCGTCGATCGCCGGGTTGGTTATGCCGGCGCTCAGACCCCGCTTCAGCATCCAGGCGTCGTGCAGATGCTCGCCCAGCAGGTTCACGTCGACGGCGATGTCGGACCTGAGGCGCTCGGCCTGATCTGCCATGCGCGTCAGGCTGCGGATTGTCGCCTCGCACGTCTCGGTGGCGCGTTTCTGCGCGATCAGAACCGAGGACGCTGCGCGCTGGTTGCCGAGGTAGAAAAGCATCAGGTTGCCCTCCAGCGTCATGCGCTCGCTCGGCCGCAGGAAGATCGGGGTCACGGTCACCGTTTCGTCCGCGTTGAACCGGATCAGCTTCAGGCCGCCGATCGCGGCGCCATACTGATCCTGCTTGCCGATCGGCTCGCCGAGCCGGTCGATCTCGATCCGGCAGGCCATCTCCGCAAGGACATGTTGCGGAAAGTACCGCCCGCGCCATGCGTGGACGAGGTGCAGCAGGCCGACGGTGAAACTGGAGGACGACCCCATGCCCGTGCCCGCCGGAACATCCGCCGCGGACGCGAAATCGACGCCGCGCAGGTTGGCCTCGGTGAAGACCTCGCGGATGATCCGATGCTGGATCTCGCCCGGATCATCGACCAGTTCGGTCTGGGAGTACTTCAGCAAGGACTTCTGACCGCCGAAGAACTTGTGCATCGACAGGTAGAAATGCCAATCGACGGCCATCGAGACGACGGCGCCGCCGTGCCGTCGGTAGAAGGACGGCAGGTCCGTTCCGCCGCCGACAAAACTCACGCGAAGCGGCGTGCGGCAGATGATCATGCAAGCGCCTTGGCGACGGCGCGCTCGGCGAAAAACAACTCGACGGCCGCGGCGAGATCGCCGGCTTTCTGCGCGCCAACGGGCGGCGCGTCGCTTCCGACAAGAATCCCCTTCACGCCCGCACGCCTGCCGGCCTCGATGTCGCGCCAGTGGTCGCCGACGATGACCGACCGTGCGGGGTCGATGTTGTGGCGCGCCATCGCCGCGGTCAGCAGGCCCGGCTCGGGCTTTCGACATTCGCACGCGATCTTCAGCGACGGGTCTTCGCCGGGCCAGCCTGTTTCGGGATGGTGCGGGCAGACCAGCAGGTCGTCGAGATAGGCCCCGTCGCGCGCCAGTTCGGCGTCGAGGCGCGCATGGATCGCCTCGAGTTGCGCTTCGTCAAGCCAACCCTTGGCGCGTCCGGGCTGATTGGTGACGCAGATCGCCAGCGCGCCCGAACGGTTGATCCGGCAGACCGCCTCGGCCACGCCCGGCAACAGCTCGAGCTGATCGGGCGAGCGCACGCCGTCGATCTCGCGGTTGAGCACGCCGTCCCGGTCGAGAAACACCGCCGTCTGCGGGTGGCGATAGCTCCGTGCGGCGACAGCGCCGCCCAGCAGCGCCGCCTCGGACCGCGCGAGCCGTGCCGGCGTCCCGATGTCGTGGATGTACTCCGCGCCACGATAGGCATGGAGCGCGCCGCCGTTCCTTACGACCGCGGGAAAGACGTCGGCCCCCCAATCGGAGGCGGTCGGCGCGGCGGGAACATGATCGAGGATCGCCGGGGACAGCACATAAAACGCCGCGTTCACCAGGTTGCGCCGCTCCAGACCCCCGGCATGGGGCTTGGGATGGAACGCAAGGATCTTGCCCTTGGCGTCCGCTTCGATCAGATCGCTGTCGAACGGGTGGTCGTTGGGATGCGCGTAAAGCGTTCCGAGCCCGCCGCGATCGCGTGCGAACGCGACGAAACGGGCAAGATCGACGTCCCAGAGGACATCGCCGTAGATGACGATAAACGGCTCGTTCAGGCGGTCCCGCACGGCGTGGAAACACCCCGCCGGGCCGAGGGGCGCCGCCTCCCGGATCACGTCGATCGTCAGACCGAACGTCGATCCGTCGCCGAAGCGCTGCTCGATCTGCTCCCCGAGGTGTCCGGCAAGAAGCGCTATCCGCCGCACGCCCTGGTCGGCCAGCTGGCGTATGCTGCGCTCGAGCAATGGAACTCCGGCGATCGGCACCAGCGCCTTGGGTATCTTGGTGAGACCGAGCCTGGCGCCTTTGCCTCCGACCACCAACACGGCCGTAAGCTTCTCGAACACTGCTCGACCCCTTGTCTTACTCTACATCTGGATAGACGCAGCAAAATACTCCGATCGAGTAACGCCGAGCGCCCCTCGCATTGCAAGCATTTTCTCCGGCGCCTCCGCAATGCATCGCCTGCCGTTCGCCCAAAGCGCAACCGATCGGCGGCGCGCCGTTCAGGGCAGGATTTTCTGGACCGCGGGCTTCACCATGTTGCTCTTGATCCGGTTGCGGACCTCGCCATAGGCGCGGGCCACCCGAAGAATATCCGGCCGAAAGCTTTCCTCGATCAGAATGTCTGCAAAGCGGTGTTCGAACGCATGCAGCTTCGGCTCGGCGAACAGCGGCCCCATCTCCTGCATGACGAACGCGACGATGCAAAGCTGATACGTCAGGTACTGGGCGAGGGTGTCGCCCTTGAACCGCCCCGTCTGGAGCAGGGCGAGCGTGTCGAGACGCCGCGGTCCCGAAAACTCCTGTGGCGCGATCGCCTCGTCGGGCAGGGCCCGCACGAGGCGAAAGACCGCTGTCGTGTCGGCGCTGTCGACCAGTTCGAAACAGTCCCGGTAACGCTCCATGTACGCGTTCACGAACCATCCGAAATGCCAGAAGTAATCCTGCTGCACGATCAGCGAATGACCGGGTACCAGGTGCGGAAGGAACAACCGATTGCATTGATCCTGAATGCGCGACGACTTCAGGATATCCAGAAACAGCACCTGGATCGGTTGCGGCGCGAACGTCGCCTCCATGATGTCGCCGACGTGCAGCGTCACTGCGGGATATTCCGACAGCAACTGTTCCAGCAGCGGCGCGAAGCTTTCGTCCATCGCCCCGAGGCGATCGACCAGTTTCGGGTTGGACTGGCGCGTGATCGAAATCATGGCCGGCGTGACGATGGCCCGCTCGTAGGTGTGGATCCCGACGCCGCGCTCTGCGTCGTCGACGGTCGGGTTGGCGCCAAGTCCGGTCGCGAAACAGGCGGTCGAGGCCCCGAGAAACACCCCGGCGTCGACGATGCATCCGCTGCCTCCGACGCAATGGTGCCGCGCTATGGAATAGAGCAGGTCCAGTTCGTCCGGCTTCATCATCGTGACCATGCCCGCCGGAAGTTCCGGCGCCCGGTCGCGGGGATACAGTCGTTTCACGTAGCCGCCTTGCCCGCTCATTTGATCTCCTCTGCGCGTTGACGCCGTATTTCGATTAAGCAATTCGCGAATGGGGAAGGCTGCGACGGACTGGCTCAAAAGGGCGAGGTCGACCCGAGCGTCACGTTTGCAATGCGGCTCGCTGCAGCGGAAGCGCCGGCCCGGCCAGCGAACCTCGTGCCCGGCGACGCTCATCCGAAGTACGGCCCGGCCCGGACCCGCGCGACCTGTCGCCAGCCGGTATCCCCGATGCCGTCATTGACCGGCGCCTTCGCGAACGCGACGCATCGCTTCGTCAAACAGCATAGACGGTTCGCGTTATTCGGCCGAAAACCTGTTGCGGCAGATTGTATTGCTGATTGAAGGTATGGCTGTAAAACTCGAAGTCGATTGGATATGCAGTCAGAAAATCCATGAATGCAAGGTTTTCATCGACGCCGAACTCATCAAAAATGATGTAATACGAGTCAACATAATGCCAAAGCGTCGATATTATGAAAAGCGCCGCAGAGTACAGATCCACGTCGATATGAACCACCAGAGCTTGCCCGGGCGCCGTCTCGAATGACTTGATGAACGGCGGCAGCGTGTTCTGGATCCAGCCGCGATGGAAATCGACGCGCGGGTCGTCGACGATCGGCGTCGAGCCGCCCGTCGAGAACGTCCCCTTCACCATCTTGCCGGTCCAGTCCTCCGGCAGACCGGTAAAGCTGTCGAAACCGTGGATGCGCGTCTCCGGAGCGATGAAGTTCATCGACCAGAACCGAATGCTCCGGCCCTCGAAAACACCGAACTCGAGCAGCGCCACCGGTGTTTCCGCGCCGATTCGCTCGACCACGTCTCCCCAGAGCAGGAGGCGCGAGCCGAGCTCGGGCGTGTCGCGCATTTCCTTGAAGCGCCCCTCCATATTGTTGCGGGCTCTGATGCGCTTGATCCGGCGCTCGTCGAGCGGTTGTTGGACGTCGGTAGGACCCATGAATGCACCAATGGCTGTTCGACGGCAGGCTGCGGAAGGTCCGAGACCTAAGCAGATTGCCGTCGGCTTGCCAACCGCTCCGAACGACCTGACCGGCCGGGCCACCGGGATCTACGTCGGTCCGGAGGAGGCGCCGGCGCCCACCAGTCCGAGACATGCTCCCGGACGGTTCCGGCCATGTCGTGAAGGAGGGAGCCGTTCGACGGAAAGGCTGCGACTGTCGCCGCTCCTGCGAACTGGGAAACGCGCCTTGCCAGGTGTGGCCTTCCCGCTTTAGCGGGTTCCTCGCGATCGCCGAATACGAAAGCAGCGCGTTCGCCGACACGCCGCAACCGCGCTCGCTCGTCACCAAGCTGACGTTCGTCACCGCCGGGGCGCCGCTCGCGGGGATGGACTGGTTCGCTGTCGAACACCGAGGGTCAGGCGGCGTCGGTCTTCGGCTCGGGGGCGTCGGCGTCTGGGTCGGACTGCTGGCGCTGCCAGAGCCGGGCGTAGCGGCCGCCACGGGCGAGCAGCTCGTCGTGCGAGCCCTGCTCGACCACGCCGCCCGCCTCGAGCACCACGATCCGGTCGGCGTCGACCACCGTCGAGAGGCGGTGGGCGATGACGATGACGCTGCGGCCCACGCCCATCGCCCTGAGGCTGTCCTGGATGTCGCGCTCGGTGCCGGTGTCGAGCGCGCTCGTCGCCTCGTCGAGCAGCAGGATCGGCGGGTCCTTCAGCAGCGTGCGGGCGATGCCGACGCGCTGCTTCTCGCCGCCCGACAGCTTCAGGCCGCGTTCGCCCACCGTGGTCGCATAGCCCTTCGGCAGGCTCACGATGAACTCGTGGATCGACGCGGCGCGGGCGGCAGCCTCGACCGCCTCGCGCGTCGCCTCCGGGCGGCCATAGGCGATGTTGTAGTAGATCGTGTCGTTGAAGAGCACGGTGTCCTGCGGGACCATGCCGATGGCGGCGCGCAGGCTTGCTTGCGTCACGTCGCGCAAGTCCTGGCCGTCGATCCGGATCGCGCCCCCGGTCACATCGTAGAAACGGAAGATCAGCCGCGCGATCGTGGACTTGCCCGAACCCGAGGGGCCGACGACGGCCACCGTCCGGCCCGGCTCGACGGTCAGGTTCAGGTGGCTGAGGATCGCGCGCTCGGTCTCGTAGGCGAAGCTGACGTCGCGAAATTCGATCTGGCCACCGCTGACGACGAGGGGTTTCGCGCCCGGCTTGTCGATGATCTCGGCGGGTTGTTCGAGCAGGTCGAACATCGCGTCCATGTCGATAAGCGCCTGGCGGATCTCGCGGTAGACGGTGCCGAGAAAGCCGAGCGGCAGCGTGATCTGGATCATGTAGGCGTTGACCATGACGAAATCGCCGACCGTCAGCGTGCCCGACTGCACGCCCTGCGCCGCCATCGCCATGACCGCGACGAGGCCCGCGGTGATGATGACGGTCTGGCCGAGGTTGAGCCAGGTCAGCGAGACGGCCGTCTGGGTGGCGGCGGTCTCGTAGCCGCGCATCGAGGCGTCGTAGCGCATCGCCTCGCGGTCCTCGGCGCCGAAGAACTTCACCGTCTCGAAGTTCAGCAGGCTGTCGATGGCCTTCTGGTTTGCGTCGGTGTCGCGCTCGTTCATCCGCTGGCGGATTTTCACCCGCCACTCGGTGATGGCGAACGTGAACCAGACGTAGAGCGCGATGGTGACGACGACGACCACGAGATACCAGATGTCGAAGACGAAGAACAGGATGCCCGCGACCAGCGCCAGTTCGAGGATCAGCGGCACAATGGAGAACAGCAGGAAGCGCAGAAGGAAATCGACGCCCTTCGTGCCGCGCTCGATGATCCGGCTGAGGCCGCCGGTCTTGCGGGTGATATGATAGCGCAGGCTGAGCGCGTGGATGTGGCGGAAGGTTTCGAGCGCGATCTGGCGCAGCGCGCTCTGGCCGACGCGGGCGAAGATGCCGTCGCGAAGCTGGGCGAAGGCGACGCCCGCGAGCCGCATCACGCCGTAGGCGATCGTTGCGCCGACCGCGCCGATAGCGAGGTAAATGGCCGTCTGGTCGTGGCCCGGTTCAGGGGCGAGGCCGTCGACCGCCGCCTTGAAGAAGAACGGCGTGGAAACCGTGGCGATCTTGCCGAGGAACAACGCGAGCATCGCCAGCGTGACCCGGGTCCGCACGGCCCGGTTTCCCTTCGGCCACAGATAGGGGCCTACCTTGCGGATGGTGCGCAGACCGTTGGACGGGGCTTCTGTGGCCGGCAGGGAAGGCTCGCGCATGGGGCTCCGGGTCAAGTCGGCCGTGTCTCCGCCGCGCCCGGAGGCGGCGCGAAGATCTGGCCAGAACAGCTCAGGTCGGGGTCCCGGATCCGCGTCCGTCCGCCGAATGGACCCCTTATATAGCGCACTCCGTCGCCACAGTGAATGCGCCAGCGTCCACAGGGTTCGACCCGAGGCGGTCCGCGTCGATCGTTCGAAGAGGCTACGATACCGTGCCGGCACTGGTCGCGAGAGTGCGCGCGGCCTTGTCCTGACGCCAGCTCTCGCCCGAATAGAGCGCGAGACCCGCCCAGATCATCGGGAATGCGACGGCGTGCCAGATGGTGAAGGCCTCGCCAAACAGCGCGACGGCGACGATGAACTGGAGCGTCGGGTTGATGTACTGCACGAGGCCGAGCGTCGCGAGCCGGATGCGGCGCGCGGCGTAGGAGAACAGGATCAGCGGCCCGCCGGTCATCAGCGGCCCGGACAGCGCGAGCAGAACGGTGGTGCGGGTGTCGGCGCCGAAGAACGCCCCGTTTCGGCCGCTCGGATCGCCCCAGGCCCCCGAATGCAGCCCCGCGAGCCACACGAGCGCCGGACCCGCGAGCAGCGACGTCTCGAAGAACACGCTGACGACCGGCCCCAGACCAAGGCGATTCTTCAGGAGGCCGTATCCACCGAAGGTGATCCCGAGCAGCAGCGCGATCCAGGGCGGCGCGCCCAGCCCGATGGTCAGAAGCGCCACGGCCGCCGCCGCGAGCGTTATGGCGACGCCCTGAAGCCGCGAAAACCGTTCGCCGAGAAAAACATAGCCGAGCGCCACCGCGACGAGCGGAAAAACGTAGTAACCAAGGCTCGACTCCAGGCCGCGCCCCGACTGGATTGCGATCACGAAACCGAACCAGTTGGCGGCGATCAGAACCGCGGTCGTGGCGAGGATCACCCAGTTGCGTCCCCGCGCTGCGGCCGCCGCCAGCTCGGGCAGTCGGCCTTGCGCCGCGAGCACCACGCCGAAGAAGCCCACGGTCCAGAGCACGCGGTGCGACAGCACCTCGGCGGGCGGCACATGCGCGAGCGCCTTGAAAAACACCCCTGACAGACCCCAGACGGTGCAGGCCAGCGTCATGGCCAGCACGCCCTTCGCTCCCTCGGACATCAGAAGCCGCCGGTCGCAAGACCCCTGCCGTCGCGTACGAGCGCCACCGGCGGGTGCGATCCCGCGTTCAGCGCGGCGCGACCACCGCCCGGCGGTACAGGTGCCAGGTCGCGTGACCGAGGACCGGCAGAACCACGATCAGCCCGAGGAACACCGGGAGCGAGCCAAGCGCCAGGCCCCCTGCCACGATCACCCCCCAGATGGCGACGGTCACCGGGTTTTCCATCGCGACGCGGATCGAGGTCATCATCGCCACCCGCACGCCGACCTTGCGATCGAGCAACATGGGGAACGACACGAGGCTGAGCGTCAACACCAGCGCTGCGAACAGGAACCCGACCGCCATGCCGATCGCGATCATCGTCCACCCCGGCCCGGTGGTCAGCACCGCCGTCGCGAACGCGCCGATCGTATAGGGCCCCCCGGGGCCGAGCGTGGCGGCGTAGATGCCATTCGCGGTCATGATCCACACCGCGAAGATCACCGCGAACCCGAGCCCGAGCACCATGATCGCGCCGAACGATGGCGAACCCGCGACCGCGAACGCGTCGCCCCAGCTCGTCGGCTCGCCGCGCTCCCGCCTTCGGCTCAACTCGTAGAGCCCGACGGCCGCGACCGGTCCGACCAGCGCGAAGCCCGAGATCACCGGAAAGATCAGCGGCAGCAGGTCGCCCTGGAACGCGAGCCAGGCGAGCGTCGCCCCGACGATCGGATAAAGCAGGCAGAGAAACGCCACGTCCGAGCGGCAGGCGGCGAAATCCCCGATTCCCTTCCGAAGCGCCTCGCGCAGATCCGCGATCGCGATCCGGCGGATTTGCGGCGCCGCGGCGACGTTCTCGCCGGCGACGCTGTCCGCCACCGACCCGAGGTGCTTGCCCGCCCCCTTGATCGTATCGACGCTCCATGACAGCGGATTTCCTATTGGCTCGGCCATGTTCCCTCCCGTCGTGGTTCCGCGGCGGTCGCGGCGTCATCCGTCCCAGTGTCGCATCAGTTTACCATGCCCGCAAGAAAGTTGCCGCACATTTCCGGTCACGGCGCGAATTCGCGCGCACGTGCGCGTCCGCTAACCCGGTGCCGATGACCGCGTGCCGGCCCCAACCACCGCCTAAGACGCTGCGGCGGAAGTTTTCCACACAGACGCTCCGAGCCGCCCGGCGGTAAGCCAGCGCGCGCACTCATTGGGCAATTGCGACAGGGCGGCGTCGTAGCGCGCGAGATCGTCGGCATCGAACAGGTCGCGCCAGCGGCCGCTGGAGCTCATGTGAATGAAACCCGTGCCGCCGTCGCGAAACGCCGCAGCCATCCGACCGAGCAGCGCAGCGCCTTGTCTCCGCATGACCTCGAAGCCCGCCGCCTCGACGAGCCCGGACCAAAGCGCCTCAGGCGTCTCGATCCCGAGAAATCCCGCGACGCGCCGCATTTCGCCGTCGAGATCGGCGTACGACAGGCCCCCCGAACCGCCGCGCATCAGCTCATCCGCGCCGCGACGTTCTCCCAGTTCACCAGATTGTCGAGGAAATTGGTCAGATACGCCGGCCGCTTGTTGCGGAAGTCGATGTAATAGGAATGCTCCCAGACGTCGCAGCCGAGCAGGGCGGTCTGGCCGAAGCAGAGCGGGTTCACCCCGTTCTCGGTCTTGGTGACCTTGAGCGCGTCGCCCTCCATGACGAGCCAGCACCAGCCCGAACCGAACTGGCCGGCGCCCGCGGCGGAGAACTCCTCCTTGAACTTCGCGACCGAGCCGAACGCTTCGGTCAGCGCCTTCTCCAGCTCGCCCGGCATGGCGCGCCCCTCCGGACCCATCATCTGCCAGAACTGCGCGTGATTCCAATGCTGGGAGGCGTTGTTGAAGATGCCGCTCTGGGCGACGTCGCCGGCCTTGTAGGAGCCGGTCACGATGTCCTCGACGGACTTTCCGTCCCACTCGGTGCCGGCGATCAGCTTGTTGCCGTTGTCGACATAGGCCTTGTGGTGGATGTCGTGGTGGAACTCCAGCGTCTCGCGCGACATGCCGCCCGCCGCCAGCGCATCATGGGAATAGGGGAGGTCAGGAAGAGTGAAGGCCATCGTGTTCCTCGCTGTTTGACGCCGCGCAAAACCGCCGGGGCGCTGGTTTGGTTCCTATACACCGGTCCGCCGCCGCAAGAAAACCCCGCGCCTCAGATCGGCAGCAATCCCGCGGCGATCCTGCGGCCTTCGGACAGCAGAACGTTGTAGGTTCGGCACGCGGGCGGTGTGGCCATGATCTCGACGCCGATCCCGGCGGCGTCCAGCGCCGCACGCAACCCCGGGTCGAGCGCGCGGATCTGGGCGCCCATTCCGAGAAACAGCACGTCGATGCTGTCCGCCTCGGCGAGGAATGGGGCGATGTCGGGCAGGCCCGCCCAATCGGCGTCGCCCGCGGGCAGCATCGCGAGCGGGCCGCGGCGCAGAACTCCGGCGACGCGGAAAAAGCCGGGGCCGTAGCCGTCGATCGGTGGCGGGCCGTCGTAGCGGACCTCGTTGATCCGCATGTCAGACCTGCGCGCCGCCGAACTGCGTGCCTTTCGGCGTGTCGGTCTTGCTCCAGTCGCGCTTGACCCCGAGCCACAGAACGGTGGCGCCCGCGACGTAGATCGAGGAATAGGTGCCGCAGATCACGCCGCCCAAGATCATCGCGAGCGCGAAACCCGACACCACGGGACCGCCGAAGAAATAGATGGAAAGGAGCGCGAGCAACGTCGTCATTGACGTCATGACCGTGCGGCTGAGGGTCTCGTTCAGCGAGAGGTTGAGCACGTCGCGAAGCGGCATCTTTTTGAACTTGCGCAAATTCTCCCGCATCCGGTCAAATACGACGACCGTGTCGTTGATCGAGTAGCCGATCACGGTCAGCACGGCCGCGACGATGGTGAGGTTGAACTCGAGTTGAAGCAGACTGAAGAGACCGATCGTGACTATGGCGTCATGGATCAGCGACAGGACCGAACCCAACGCGAACTGCCACTCGAACCTGAGCCAGACGTAGATCATGATCCCCACGAACGACAGCAGAACGGCCAGCGCGCCGGCGCGAACCAGTTCGCCGGAGACTTTCGAGCCGACGCTGTCAACCTGAAGGAACTCGATTCCGGGGAAGGCGACGCCGAGTTCGGCGCGTATACGTTCGATGACCGCGTTCTGGGATTCCGTGTCGCTTTCCTCGATTCCGAGACGCATCAGGACGAGATGGCGGCCCTCGCCGCTATCGTCGGAAACTTCGGTGACATTGACCTCGCCGAAGTCCAGACCCGTGAGGGAAGCGCGAAACGTCGAGATGTCCTCGGGCTCGGGGGTCGCCGCCATGATCAGCGTGCCGCCGCGGAAATCGACGCCGAGATTGAGCCCCCGCGTGAGGACAAGCCCGATGGAGCCGAGGACGCCCAGGGCGGAGATCACCAGCCAGACTCGGGTGTAGCGCATGAAGTCGATGGTGGTCGTGTTGCGAACGAGGCGGAGGTGGCGCATCGGAACTCCTCAGACTGTGACGGTCTTGGGCCGCCGCCAGTCGAACCACCCGGCGACGATGATCTGCGTGACGAAGTAGGCGGTGAAGACCGTGCAGGCGATGCCGAGTGCGAGCGTCACGGCGAATCCGCGGACCGGACCGGACCCGAGGAAGTAGAGAATGATCGCCACGATCAGCGTCGTGACATTGGCGTCGAGGATCGAGGTGAACGCCTTCTCGAAACCGAGCTGGATCGCACGGGCAGGTCCGCGCGCAGTCCGCAGCTCCTCGCGGATCCGCTCGAAGATCAACACGTTCGAATCGACCGCCATGCCGATCGTGAGCACCACGCCCGCGATGCCCGGCATGGTCAGCGTCGCGCCGATCCCCGTCATCAACGCGATGACCAGAAGCATGTTCACCAGCAGCGCGACGCACGCGAACAGGCCGAACAAGCCATAGCTGAGAACGATGAACACCGCGACGGCCGCGAGCGCCACCAGTGCGGAGAAGCGGCCGGCCTCGATCGAATCCTGGCCCAGCTCCGGGCCGATCGTGCGCTGCTCCAGCACGGTGATCTCGGCGGGCAACGCCCCGGCGCGCAGCAGGATCGCCAGCCTCGTGGCCTCCTCGGGGGTGAAATTGCCGGTGATGATTCCCGAGCCGCCGGCGATATGGCTCTGGATGACCGGCGCGGAGATCACCTCCTCGTCGAGCACGATCGCGAAGGGCGAGCCGATGTTGTCCGCGGTATAGCGGCCGAAAGCGGAGCCGCCCTGCGGATTGAAGCGAAAGTTCACCGCGGGCTGGCCGTTCTGGTCGAACGAGGGCTGGCTGTCGACGAGCTGGTCCCCGGTGACGACCGGACGGCGCTCCAGCACGTAGAACGCGCCCGGCTCGTCGACGCTCGGATAGATCACTTCGTCGAGACCGGGCTGCGCCGATGCGTCCGAGCTGCGGCTGACCACCGGGTGAAAGCTCAGGCGCGCGGTCTGGCCGATGATCGCCAGCAGTTCCTCCGCCGAGCCGATGCCCGGCACCTGGATCAGGATGCGGTCCGACCCCTGACGCTGGATCGACGGCTCGCGGGTGCCGGTCTCGTCGACGCGGCGGCGGATGATCTCGAGACTCTGCTGCATGGCGCGCTCGTTCATCGCCGCGATCTCGGGTTCCGACAAGCTGACGATCAGCGTGTCGCCGTCCCCGCGCGCGATGAAGTCGCGCGTCGCGGCGCCGGTCAGCGCGAACACCGGCTGCGATACGTCCTCCACGGCGCCGAGCGCCGCCGACATGCCGCCCGGCTCGCCGATGCGCACGCGCAGCTCGCCCGGCGGGCCGTCGAGCCGGCGCACGGTCCCCACCTGGTCGCGAAGGTCGCGAAGCGTGTCGCGCAGTTCCGGCCAGAGGCTCTCCATCCGGTCGGCCTGAACGTCGGCGAGCTGGACCTCGACCAGCACGTGCGCGCCCCCGCGCAGGTCGAGCCCGAGATTGATGAGACCGGAGGGCAGGAACGACGGCCAGCGCGCCGCATCCGCCACGAGTTCCGGCGTCCCGGTCGCGCCGCCCTCCATGGCGAGACGCGCGTCGTTGGCGCGCTCGACACGGGCGTAGAACAGGTTCGGCAGCGCCACCGCGAAGCCGATCAGGCAAACGACGATCACCAGCAGGCGCTTCCAAAGCGGGAAATTCAGCATCGCGGGTCAGATCCCCTGCGGCCTGGCCCCCCGAGGAGCCGCGCCGTCACGCCTCGACGGGCTCGGTCTTGCTGGTCACCTGCGCGATGGTGCTCTTGACGACCCGCACCTTGACGTTGGGCGCGAGCTCGACCTCGACCTCGGCGTCGGCGACCTTGACGACCTTGCCGATCATGCCGCCGCTCGTCACGACCTGGTCGCCGCGCCGCAGCGCCTCGACCATGGCCTTGTGCTCCTTCAGCTTCTTTTGCTGCGGACGGATCATCAGAAAATACATGATCGCGAAGATCAGCACGATAGGCACGAAACCGATCAACCCGCCGGCGGCGCCGCCCACTGCGGCCTGAGCGAAGGCTGGTGTGGCAAACATCTCGATCGTCCCTTTCGCGCTCCGCGGCGCCCGTTGGCGTCGCGGCCCAAATCTGGCGCGGAACCTAACGACCGGCCCGATCTTTTGCAAGGCGGCCCCGGCGACACTTCAGCGAGGCCAGGCCGCGCCCGACGAACCAGACGAACCGTCGGACGGGAACCTGTGGCGCGCGACAAAATTGTCATCGACATCGCATCGTTCGAGGAGGTCAAGAACAATGGAACAGCTGTTGTGCGCGATGATACCCGGCATGCTGTTGGCGATCGTCTTTGCGGCATATCTGTCCGCCCAGCGCTCCGACCGGCAGCGCCGCCGCCATGCAACCACGCGGTCCGGAGCCGTCCATATGCCGGGGACCGTGGTTTTGCACGCAGACGCCGTCTGACCGCGCGGCCTGACCGCAAGAATCCGCCGAGACCGCCGCCGGCCCCTTGTCGCCCGGGGAACCGGCGTGCATGTCTGCCCGCGTGTTTGGGGCAATGAGGGAACGTCCATGACCGATTTCAGATCGCTGACCGCCGCCGCGCTCGTCGCGGGTCTCGCCGCCTGCGCGCCGACGACCGACGCCGACGCGCCGCCCGCCGAGGTGACGACAAGCGAGGACTCCTGCGGCGCTTCCGGGTTCCAGACCCTCGTCGGATCGTCGGTCGGCACGCTCGATCCGTCCACGCTGCCGGAACCGCGCCGGATCATCTTCCCCGGCCAGGCGGTGACGATGGACCTCGTGGCGGAACGGCTGAACGTCGAGATCGGCGCGGACGACCAGGTGGACCGCGTCTACTGCGGCTGAACCGTCGGCCGCGCTCGCGCACGGATCAGCAGCGGCGCGAGCCCTAGCGGCGCCAGCATCGCGAGCGCCGCCGGCAGGCCGACGTAGCTCGCGGTAATGCCGATGAATGGCGGCCCGATCAGGAACGCGGTGAACGCGGTCAAGGCCAGCGTCGCGACGTTGCGCTCCGGTGGCAGGCCCGGCAACGGCGCCACCATCGACATCGTCAGCGGATAGACATTGGCGCAGCCGACCCCCACCAGCGCGGCGAGCGGTATTGAAAGCCATATCGTCGACGACAGCGCGAAGCCGAAGACGCTCGCGCCCATCAGCAGGCCCGAGGCCGCGATCACCCGGCCCGGTCCGAACCGCTCCGCCAGCGCGTCGCCCCCGAGCCGCATCAGCGCCATTGCGAGCGCGAAAGCCGAGAACGTGGCCGCCGTCACGAACGGACTGGCGCCGACGTGATCGCGCAGCAACAGTGCGGACCATTCCATCATCGCCCCCTCGATCAGCAGCGCACCGATTGGCACGAGGCATAGCAGCAGCAGCGCGCGGGTGGGCAGCGTGAAGGCGCCCTTGGCCGGCGCCGTCGCCGCCTCGTCGTCGATCAGCGCGCGCGCGAACCAGATCGTCGCCGCGGCGAAGACCGGCTGGACCAGCGCCTGCTGCGTCAGGAACGACAGGTCCGCCTGCGCGAACGCGCCGCCGATCAGCGCCCCGGTGACCGTTCCGAAACTCCAGAAGGCGTGACAGCGGGTCATGATGCGGCGTCCGAGCGCGCGCTCCATCTGGCTCGCCTTGGCGTTCATCGCCACCTCGATGGCGGCGATGGAGAGCCCGCACAGAAACAGCGCGAAAGCCAGCGACGGCGCGTTCCAGGCCAACGCCGGGCCGATGAAGCTGAGCAGGAAGATCGCGCCGCCCCACATCGTCGTCGCCTTCAGCCCGATCGCGCCGGTGATCCGGCTGACGGTCAGAAAGCCGATCATCGTGCCCGCGGGCAACCCGAACAGGCAGACCGCCAGCGTCATAACGTCGTGATCGAGCGCCGCCTTGACGTCGGGGATGCGCGGAAACAAGACGGCGAGTCCAAGCCCGTTTAGCGCGAAGACCAGTTGCAGC
>JBBRUZ010000044.1:0-18846 GCA_038247355.1 Rhodobacterales bacterium | reverse complement strand
GAGGCCGGCGCCGCCCGCGACGCGGTCGACGCGCCCACCCTCGCCGCGATGGCCGAGGCGACCGGCGGCGAGGCGTTCCGGGTGCGCACCACCGCCGATCTCGAAGCCGTCGGCGCGGCGATCGACGCGATGGAGCCGACGCTGCGCAACCGCGCCGCCGCCGCCGTCCACCGCCCGTACTGGCCGTGGCCCGCAGCCGCGGCCGCGCTCGCGGCGCTGCTGATCCTGCTCGACCGGCGGCGGGCCGGATGATCGACCTCGGACCCGCAGCGCTGCTGCGCCCCGGCTGGCTGCTGCTGCTGCCGGCGATCGCGCTCGCCGCCCGGCGCGGCGGCGCCGGCGGCCGGCTCGCCGGCTGGTCCGCCGCCATCGACCCGCCGCTCCTCACCGCGATGACGCGCCTCGGCCTCGTCGCCGCCGGCCGCGGCCCCGCCCGCCAGCTCCCCGCGGCCATCGCGACCGTCCTCGCCTTGGCACTCGCCGGGCCGGCGATCCGGACCTCGGAGGCGCCGACCTTTCGCAACCTCGACGGCGTGGCGATCCTGATCGACGTGTCGCGGTCGATGGCGGAAGGCGGCGCGCTGCCCGAGGCGCTGGCCGCCGGGCGGCTGGTCGTGCAGGCGTCGGCAGGACGGCCGGTCGCGCTGATCGTCTTCGCCGGCGACGCCTATCTCGCGAGCCCGTTCACAACGGACGCCGCCTCGCTCGACACCACCGTCGCGGCGCTCGACGGTGAGACGGTGCCCGACCAGGGCTCGTGCCTCCCCTGCGCGCTGGGCCTCGCGGAAGCGACGATGCGCCAAGCGGGAATGCGCGCGGCGGACGTGGTGCTGATCAGCGACGGCGGCGGGGCGGCGGCCGCCGACGCGGCGGCGCTCGCCGGGGCCGGGGCCCGGCTCTCGACGCTCGCAGCGACGCCGAAGGTCGCAGCACCCGACATGCCGCCGCCGGACCCGGCCGCCCTCGCCGCCCTCGCCGCCCGCGCCGGCGGCCGCTCCGCCACCGCCACGGTCCCCGGCGCAGTCTTCGCCCGTCTCGCCGCGCCGCCGGGCAGAGCCGAAGCAGCGACGGACATCCGACTGCGGACGCATCTCGACCTCGGCCGCTACCTGCTGGTAGCGCCGGCGCTTCTCGCGCTCGGCCTCTTCCGCCCGAGGGTGTGATATGCGCCTTGCACTTGCCGCGCTGATCGGCGTCGCGCTCGCCGCCCTGATCGCAGCCGGCTCCGAGGCGCTGGGCCGCGCCGCCCTCGGGGCCGGGTTTCCGAACCTCGCCGCGGGCCTGATCGAGACGCCGCGCTGGCGGGGCGTCGCCCTCTACCGGGCCGGACGCCACGCGGAGGCCGACGCCGCCTTCAAGCGCGCCGGGCTCGGCTCGACCTACAACCGCGGCAACACGCTGGCGGTGACGGGGAACTATCCGCTCGCGGTCGAGTACTACGAGTCCGTGCTCTACGTGACCGCTGGGGACGCCGATGCGCAGGCGAACCGCGCGCTGGTGGCGGGGCTGATCGAGCCGGTTGTCGGGCGCGCCAACGACATCGACGGCGTCGCCGCGACCGCGTCGGCGCTCGACGCGCCCGAGGCCGGCGGCACCTACGAGATGCAGATCCAGGCGCGGATGCGCAACCGTCCGCGCCTCGCGCGCCCCGACGACGACCGCCAGTCGATCGCGGCCAGCGCGCAATGGCTGACCGCCCTGCCCGACGATCCGGGCCGCTATCTCGACCTGCGCATCGCCGCCGAACACCAGCGCCGCCTCGATGCCGGAACCGCCGTCTGGCAAGGGGGCGACCCATGGTGAAGGCGCTCGCCGCGCTGCTGACGTTGCTGGCGCTGCTCGCGCCGTTCGCATCCGCCCAGCCGCTGCCCGAAGCGCAACTCGACCTGGTGCTCGACCCGGCGCCCCATCCCCCGTTCGAGGGCGAGATGGTGCTCGCGACGCTGCGCGGCCGCTATGTCGGCAATGTCGCGCGCGACGAGCTCGTCTTCCCCCCGATCGACGATTTCGACTGGATGCAGCTGACCCCGCCGGAGTGGTCGCAGCAACGCGTCGGCCAGCGCGCGGTAAACAGCTTCGCGCTGCGGCTCGCGTTCTTTCCGCGGCGCGACGGCCCGCGCAACATCCCGCCGATCGAGCACGCGCTGACCTTCGTCGACGGAAACCAGCGCCGCGACGTGACGGCCGTCTCGCCTCCAGTCAGCATCGCCGTCGAGCCCCGGCCCGCGACCGGAACGGAATGGTGGCTGCCGGCGCGCGGCGTGACGGTGCGCGATGAATGGGCGCCGCGGCCCGACCGCCTCGCCCCGGACGAATGGACGGTGCGGACGGTCACGCTGGAAGTCGCGGGCCAGCCGCCGCATACGCTGCCCTCGGCGCCGCCGATGTACGCCGGCGGGCTGTTCACGTTCGGCGAGCCCGACGAGCGCACCGTGCGGCTGACGGCGGACGGTCCGGTCTCCACCATAATCTGGCGCTACCGAATGAAGCCGCAGACCGACGCGCCGGCCGATCTCGACGAAATTCCGCTGTCGTGGTTCGACACCGAAGCGCGCGCCGGACGCAGTCTGCTGCTCGAGGGCCGGCACGTCGGCTTCGCGGCCTCGGTTTTGCCGCGCGAACCGGGACCGGTCGCGCGCTGGTCGGTGCCGGCGGGCGCGCTGGCAGGCTTCGGCCTCGGCCTCGCGCTGCTGGCGCCCCGGCTCGGGCTGCGGCGCGGCGCCGCCATGGGCAGGGTCCGCCGCGCAGTCACGGCGATCGCGTCGGCGCTGCGCCTCGCCATCGCCGAGCGCCGCGCCGACGGCCCGTCCGCGCGGGCGGCGCTGCTCGGCTTGATCCACGCGCGCGGCGCCGACCCCGAAGGCTCGGGGGCGCTCGCCGAACTCGACGCGCGCCTCTTCGGCCCGCCCGGCGGCGCGGACCCCGTGCCCGCCGGCCTGACGCGGCGCGCGCTCGCGGAGGGTGGCGGACGGCGCCGCTGAGCGTGCCGGCGACGCCGCCGCCCGATCGGCGAGGCCCCATCGCTGTGCGAAGTTGCGAACCCTGCCGGCCACGCCCGACCCAGTCGCACGCCGGCGCTTGACACGGCGGGACGCATGTCGGACTCGGTTGGAAACACCGGAAATATCGCGGCCTGCCGCGATCCGGGCGGTGTGCGCAGGTCCATCGGCGTAGTCCGCGCCGAACCACGACGAAACGGCGGACATGATCGAGCGGCTGGAAATGTTCATCGCGCTGGCCAATGCGCGGCATTTCGGCCATGCGGCGGAAGCCGTCGGCGTGACCCAGCCGACGCTGTCCTCGGCGATCCGCCAGCTCGAGGACCAGCTCGGCGTCAAGCTCGTCAACCGCGGCTCGCGCTTCCAGGGGCTGACGCCGGAGGGCGAGCGGGTGCTGGCGCAGGCGCTCGGGATCGTTGCGGCGACGCGCGCGCTGCGCGACGAGATGCGCGCGGTCCGCTCGGGCCTGTCGGGCGATCTGCGCATCGGCGTGATCCCGACCGCGCTGCCGATGGTGGTCGATCTGGTGGCCCCCTATTCAGCGCGCTATCCGGAGGTGCGCGTGCAGATCCTGTCGCGCGCTGCATCCGAGATCGTCGATCAGATCGACCGGCTGCAGCTCGATGCGGGCGTCACCTATCTCGACCCCGAACCGACGCGGCGGCTGACGCAGATCCCGCTCTATCGCGAGAGCTACGAGCTGCTGGTCTCGGACCGCGACGCGCTCGCGAAACGCCCGAGCGTGACCTGGGCGGAGGTCGGCGCGCTGCCGCTGTGTCTGTTGACGCGCGACATGCAGAACCGGCGGATCATCGACCGGCATCTCGCGGCGGCGGGCCGGCCCGCGGCGCCGAAGGTCGAATCAAACTCGATCATCGTGCTGGTCAGCCACGTCGCGACTGGTCGCTGGGCCTCCGTCGTGCCGGCGAAGCTGGCCGCGACGTTCGTTCCCGGCGGCGGGCTCGCGGTGGTTCCCATCCTCGGGTCGGGCGACGCGTCCGATCAAGGCCAGCTGGTCGGGCTGGTGGCCGCGCAGCGCGAGCCGCGCACGCCGCTGCTGGAGGCGCTGGTCGAGGAGGCGCGCCGCCACCGGACCGCGCGGGCGTGATCCAGACGAGCTCGCGATAGGCGCGATCAATCGTCTGACGGTATGGCGAAATTGATAACCTCCGGAAGGCGTCTATGCTTGCCGCGACGAGCGAAAGGACGACCATGCCCGGCCCATCGGAGCCAGCCGACACCGATGCCGAGGTGCGCGCCATCATCGCGCGTCATGCGGGTCTCGAAGGCCCGCTGCTGCCGATCCTGCATGCGGTGCAGCACGCCTTCGGCCATGTCCCGCAAACGGCGCTTCCGGTAATCGCCGCGGCGCTCAACATCTCGCGCGCCGAGGTCTACGGCGTGGTCAGCTTCTATCATGATTTCCGTGACGCACCCGCAGGCCGGCATGTGCTCAAGCTGTGCCGCGCCGAAGCGTGTCAGGCGATGGGCGGCGAGGCCGTGGCCAGCGCCGCGCAGGCCATGCTTGGCGTCGGCTGGCACGGCACGACGCGGGACGGGGCCGTGACGCTGGAGCCGGTGTTCTGCCTCGGGCTCTGCGCCTGCGGTCCTGCAGCGATGGCCGACGGGCGGTTGGTCGCGCGCCTTGACGCCGCGCGGGTCGGCGCGCTGATCGAAGGGCTGGCGCCATGAAGGTGTTTGTCCCGCGCGACGCCGCCGCCCGCGCGCTCGGGGCCGACGCCGTGGCCGACGCGCTTCGCGATGAAGCGGTGCGGCGTGGCGTGACCCTTTCGCTGGTGCGCAACGGGTCGCGCGGCATGGTCTGGCTGGAGCCGCTGGTCGAGGTCGATACGCCCCGTGGCCGGCTGGCGTTCGGGCCGTTCGAGGCAGGCGACGCCGCGGCCCTGTTCGGCGATCTGGCCGCGCACCCGAAGGCGCTCGGCCCGACCGACGCGCTCCCGTGGATGAAGCGCCAGACGCGGCTGACGTTCGCGCGCGTCGGCGTGATCGACCCGCTGGATCTCGCCGACTATGCGGCCCACGGCGGTCTCGTCGGCCTGCGCCGGGCGCTCGCGATGACGCCCGCCGAGATCGTCGCCGAAGTGACCGACAGCGGGTTGCGCGGCCGCGGCGGCGCGGGCTTTCCCACCGGGATCAAGTGGCGGACCGTGGCCGAAGCGCCCGGACCGCAGAAGCACGTCGTCTGCAACGCTGACGAGGGCGACAGCGGCACCTTCGCCGACCGGATGCTGATGGAGGGCGACCCGTTCACGCTGATCGAGGGCATGGCGATCGCGGGCCTCGCGACAGGGGCGACCACCGGCTACGTCTACATCCGCTCCGAGTATCCGGACGCGATCGAGGTGATGCACGCGGCGGTGGCGATCGCGCGCGACGCCGGCGTCCTCGGGCCGTCGCTGCTCGGGTCCGGGAGCGCCTTCGACATCGAGATCAGGGTCGGGGCCGGCGCCTACGTCTGCGGCGAAGAGACCTCGCTGCTCAACTCGCTGGAGGGCAAGCGCGGCGTGGTGCGCGCGAAGCCGCCGCTGCCGGCGCTCCAGGGCTTCATGGGCCGGCCGACCGTCGTGAACAACGTGATCTCGCTCGCCACCGTTCCGGTCATCCTCGAACGCGGCGCCGCCTTCTACAGGGACTTCGGCCTCGGCCGGTCGCGCGGCACGATCCCGCTCCAGATCGCGGGCAACGTCAGGCATGGCGGCCTGTTCGAAGCGGCGTTCGGGCTGACGTTGGGCGAGATCGTCGATGACATCGGCGGCGGCGCGGCCTCGGGCCGACCCGTCAAGGCGGTGCAGGTCGGCGGGCCGCTCGGCGCCTATTTCCCGCGCACGCTGTTCGACACGCCGTTCGGCTTCGAGGAATACGCGGCGAAGGACGGGCTCATCGGTCATGCCGGGATCGTCGTGTTCGACGACAGCGCCGACATGCTGCGGATGGCGCGCTTCGCGATGGAGTTCTGCGCCATCGAGAGCTGCGGCAAATGCACGCCCTGCCGGATCGGCGCGGTGCGCGGCGTCGAAACCGTGGACCGCATCGCGCGCGGCGACGCGGCCGCCGTGCCGCTGCTCATCGACCTGTGCGCGACGATGCGCGCGGGTTCGCTCTGCGCGCTCGGCGGCTTCACCCCGTATCCTGTGATGTCGGCCCCCACTCACTTCCCCGACGATTTCGCCGCCCCGCCGCAGTCGGACCAATTCGCCCGACCGCCGAAGGCGGACCAGTACCCCCGACTGCCGGAGGCCGCCGCATGAAGGACTTCATCCTCCCCGACCGGGACTTCGGGACGCCCGCCGCGAAATCAACGTCGATGGTCACGCTGACCGTGGACGGCTTCGAGGTCACGGTCCCCGAGGGCACGTCGATCATGCGCGCCGCCGCCGAGGCCGGGTTCGCGATCCCGAAACTCTGCGCCACCGACAGCGTCGAGGCCTTCGGCTCGTGCCGCCTGTGCCTCGTCGAGATCGAGGGGCGCAACGGCACGCCCGCCTCGTGCACGACGCCGGTGGCGGCGGGGATGAAGGTCCACACCCAGACGGCGAGGCTCAAGCAACTGCGGCGCGGCGTGATGGAGCTCTACATCTCCGACCACCCGCTCGACTGCCTGACCTGCTCGGCGAACGGCGATTGCGAACTGCAGGACATGGCCGGCGCCGTCGGCCTGCGCGATGTGCGCTACGACGCGGTCGACACCCACTTCCGCGCCAGGGACTCCAGCGGCCGCGCCAACCCCGAGTGGCTGCCGAAAGACGACAGCAACCCGTATTTCTCCTACGATCCGTCGAAATGCATCGTCTGCTCGCGTTGCGTGCGGGCCTGCGAGGAGGTCCAGGGGACGTTCGCACTGACGATTCAAGGCCGTGGCTTCGAGAGCCGCGTCTCGGCGGGCACGGGCGCCGACGACTTCATGTCGTCCGATTGCGTCAGCTGCGGCGCCTGTGTGGCGGCCTGCCCGACCGCGACCCTCCAGGAAAAGTCGATCATCGAGATCGGCACGCCCGCACGCTCGGTCATCACCACCTGCGCCTATTGCGGCGTCGGCTGTTCGTTCAAGGCCGAGATGCGCGGCGACGAGGTCGTGCGCATGACCCCCTACAAGCACGGCAAGGCCAATCGCGGCCACTCGTGCGTCAAGGGGCGGTTCGCGTTCGGCTACGCCCAGCACAAGGACCGCATCCTCAACCCGATGATCCGCGACCGGATCGAGGACCCGTGGCGTGAGGTGTCGTGGGACGAGGCGCTGAGCTTCGCCGCGACCCGGATGCGCGGCATCCAGGACGCCTACGGCCGGCACTCGATCGGCGTCATCACGTCGTCGCGCTGCACGAACGAGGAGACCTACCTCGTCCAGAAGCTCGCCCGCGCGGTGTTTCGCAACAACAACACTGACACCTGCGCGCGCGTCTGCCACTCGCCGACCGGCTACGGCTTGGGCCAGACCTTCGGAACCTCCGCCGGCACGCAGGACTTCGACAGCGTCGAGGCGACCGACGTCGTCATCGTCATCGGCGCGAACCCGACCGACGGCCACCCGGTTTTCGCCAGTCGCCTGAAGCGGCGTCTGCGGCAGGGCGCGAAGCTGATCGTCATCGACCCGCGCCGGATCGACCTCGTACGCTCGCCGCATGTCGAGGCGGCGCACCACCTGGCGCTGCGGCCCGGAACCAACGTCGCGGTCGTCGCCGCCTTCGCGCATGTCATCGTCACCGAGGGGCTGTTCGACGAGGCGTTCATCAGGGCGCGCTGCGACTGGGACGAGTTCCAGGACTTCGCCGAATTCGCCGCCGATCCGCAGCACTCCCCCGAAGCGACCGAAATGCTGACCGGCGTGCCCGCGGCGGACCTCCGCGCGGCGGCCCGGCTGTTCGCGACCGGCGGGAACGGCTCGATCTACTACGGCCTCGGCGTCACCGAGCATTCGCAGGGCTCGACCACCGTCATCGCCATCGCCAATCTCGCGATGCTGACCGGCAACATCGGACGCCCTGGCGTCGGCGTGAACCCGGTGCGCGGCCAGAACAACGTCCAGGGCGCCTGCGACATGGGATCGTTCCCGCACGAGTTGCCCGGCTATCGCCATGTCGGCGACGACGCGGCTCGCGACGTGTTCGAGAGCCTGTGGGGCGCCCCGATCGACGCCGAGCCGGGGCTGCGCATCCCCAACATGCTCGACGCGGCGGTCGAGGGCTCGTTTCGCGGGCTCTACTGCCAGGGCGAGGACATCCTGCAATCGGACCCCGACACCCACCACGTCGCCGCCGGCCTCGCGGCGATGGATTGCGTGATCGTCCACGACCTGTTCCTGAACGAGACGGCGAATTACGCGCATGTCTTCCTGCCCGGCTCGACCTTCCTCGAAAAGGACGGCACGTTCACCAACGCTGAACGCCGCATCAACCGCGTCCGCAAGGTCATGGCGCCGAAGAACGGCTACGGCGACTGGGAGGTGACGCAGCTCCTCGCCAACGCGATGGGCGCGAACTGGACGTACACCCACCCCGCCCAGATCATGGCCGAAGTGGCGCTGACCACGCCGTCCTTCGCCGGCGTCAGTTACGAAATGCTGGAGGAGGCGGGCTCGGTGCAATGGCCGTGCGACGCGGCGCATCCGCTCGGCACCCCGCTGATGCATGTCGACGGTTTCGTGCGCGGCAAGGGCCGGTTCATCCGCACCGAATACGTCGCGACCGACGAACGCACCGGCCCGCGCTTTCCGCTGCTGCTGACGACGGGCCGCATCCTCAGCCAGTACAACGTCGGCGCCCAGACCCGGCGCACCGCGAACGTCGTCTGGCACGAAGCCGACGTGCTGGAGATCCACCCGCACGACGCCGAGGTTCGCGGCGTCAAGGACGGCGACTGGGTCAAGCTCGCGAGCCGCGCCGGCGAGACCGCGCTGCGCGCGACGCTGACCGACCGCGTCTCGCCCGGCGTGGTCTACACGACCTTCCACCATCCCGACACGCAGGCGAACGTCATCACCACCGACTATTCCGACTGGGCGACCAATTGCCCGGAATACAAGGTGACGGCGGTGCAGGTCAGCCCGTCGAACGGGCCGTCGGACTGGCAGGCCGACTACGCCGCGCAGGCGGCGCAGTCGCGGCGCATCCTGCGCGCGGCCGAGTGATTGGCCCCGGGACGGCCGCGCGATGATGGCGACCCGCCACCAATTCACGCGCATCGCAGGCGCAGCCCCGACCGCGGCCGGCAGCCGCGCGCTGGCCGAAGAGGTGGCTGTGGCGCTCAGCTACAACGGCGCCACGCAGGCGGTGATGATGGCGACCCCCGCCGATCTGGAGGATTTCGCCTACGGTTTCACGCTGACCGAGGGGATCGCGCGGCTCGAAGAAATCGAAAGCGTCTTGGCCGTGACGACCACGCGCGGCGTCGACCTGCAGATCTGGCTGCGACCGGACGCGGACGCGCGCCTCAGCGCGCGCCGCCGCAGCATGGCCGGCCCGGTAGGCTGCGGCCTCTGCGGCATCGACAGCCTCGAGGAGGCCACGCGCGCCGCACGCCCGATCGCACCGAGCCCGCTGGTCCTGACCCGGGACGAGGTGATTTCGGCGATGCGCGCCCTGCCCGCGCATCAGCCGCTGCATGACGCGACACGCGCGGTCCACGCCGCCGCGCTGTGGACGCAGGCCCGCGGCGTGATCGCCGCGCGCGAGGACGTCGGCCGGCACAACGCGCTCGACAAGCTCGCCGGCGCCGTCGCGCGCCGCGGACCCGCCGCGCACGGCGCCGTGCTGATCTCGTCGCGCGTGTCGATCGACCTCGTTCAGAAGGTCGCAGCCATCGGCGCGCCGATCCTGATCGCCGCCTCCGCGCCCACCGCCGCCGCCGTCGCGATGGCAGAGGCCGCGGGTCTGACGCTGGTGGGGCTTGCGCGGGCGGACCGCTTCGAGGTCTTCACCCACCCCGCGCGCATCGCGGCTGCGGAGGACGTCGATGTCGCCTGACAAGCTCGTCTACATGGCCAATCAGATCGCGCGCTTCATGGAATCAAAACCGCACGCCGAAGGGGTCGCGGGCATGGCGACCCACATCAACGACTATTGGGAACCGCGGATGCGCCGCCAGTTCTTCGCGCTGATCGACGCGGGCGGCGCCGGCCTTCGCCCGCTCGTCCTCGAAGCGGCGCCCCTCATTCGCCGCCCCCCGCACGACGCCGCCGCCTGACCCGAGTGCTGCGCCACCGACAATGCCACACCGCAGCCGACACGCAGCCGCCTGTTATTGAGCCAATGCGCCGCTTCCCACATGGGGGGGAAACGCGCCGCAGCTGACGGCCAGGTCAACGCACCGCAGTCGGCGGCGGCGACAACGCGCCGCCGCCGGCTACCTGGTCAATGCGCCGCGGCTGGCGGCGGGGTTCCGGCGCCCGGGACGGGCGGGATCGCGGCCGCCTTCGCCGCCTCCGCCGCTTCGTCCCATTCGATGGCCTCGGGCATCCGCACCAGCGCCACCTTCAGCACGTCCATCACGTTCGAGACCGGGATCAGCTCGAGCCCGTTCTTGACGTTGTCCGGGATCTCGCGGAGATCCTTGAGGTTTTCGGACGGGATCAGCACCGTCTTGACCCCGCCGCGCAACGCCGCGAGCAGCTTTTCCTTCAGCCCGCCGATCGGCAACACGTTGCCGCGCAGCGTCACCTCGCCGGTCATCGCCACTTCGCGCCGCGTCGGCACGCCGGTCAGCACCGAGACGATGGCCGTGACCATCGCGATGCCCGCACTCGGGCCGTCCTTGGGCGTCGCCCCCTCGGGCACGTGGACGTGGATGTCCACGGTCTCGAACAGCGAAGGCTTCAACCCCAACTCAGGCGCCTTTGAACGCACATACGAACTCGCCGCGTCGATCGACTCCTTCATCACGTCGCCAAGCTTGCCGGTGGTCTTCATCCGGCCCTTGCCCGGCAGCTTCAGCGCCTCGATCGACAGAAGATCGCCGCCGACCTCGGTCCAGGCGAGGCCGGTCGCGACCCCGACCTGATCCTCCTCCTCGGCGAGGCCATACTTGAACCGGCGCACCCCGAGGTATTCCTCGAGGTTCTCCGGCGTCACCACCACGCGCGTCGCCGTCCCCTTGACGATCTCCGTCACCGCCTTGCGGCACAGCTTGGCGATCTCGCGCTCGAGGTTCCGGACCCCGGCCTCGCGCGTGTAGTAGCGGATGATGTCGGTCAGCGCCTCGGCCGTCAGCTCGAACTCGCCCTTCTTCAGGCCATGGCCCTTCTCCTGCTTGCCCTGCAGATGCATCCGGGCGATTTCCGCCTTTTCGTCCTCGGTATAGCCGGGGATCGCGATGATCTCCATGCGATCGAGCAGCGGGCGCGGCATGTTGTAGGAGTTCGACGTCGTGATGAACATCACGTTCGACAGGTCGTACTCGACCTCGAGATAGTGGTCCATGAACGTCGCGTTCTGCTCCGGATCGAGCACCTCGAGCATCGCGCTCGCGGGATCGCCGCGGAAGTCCTGGCCCATCTTGTCGATCTCGTCGAGCAGGATCAGCGGGTTGTTGGTCTTCGCCTTCTTCATCGACTGGATGATCTTGCCGGGCATCGAGCCGATGTAGGTGCGCCGATGGCCGCGGATCTCGGCCTCGTCGCGCACGCCACCGAGCGAGATGCGGATGAACTCGCGCCCCGTCGCCTTCGCCACCGACTTGCCCAGGCTGGTCTTGCCGACGCCCGGGGGCCCGACAAGGCACAGGATCGGGCCGCGCAGCTTGGTCGAGCGCGACTGCACGGCGAGGAACTCGACGATGCGGTCCTTGACCTTCTCCAGCCCGTAGTGGTCGGCGTCGAGCACCGCCTGCGCCTGCCCCAGATCCTTCTTGATCCGGCTGCGCTTGCCCCACGGGATCGACAGCATCCACTCGAGATAGTTGCGCACCACCGTCGCCTCGGCGGACATCGGCGACATCGAGCGCAGCTTCTTCAACTCCGCGATCGCCTTGTCGCGCGCTTCCTTGGACAGCTTGGTCTTGGCGATGCGCTCCTCGAACTCGGAGGCGTCGTCCTGACCACCCTCCTCGCTGCCCAGCTCGCGCTGGATCGCCTTCATCTGCTCATTGAGATAATACTCGCGCTGGGTCCGCTCCATCTGCGTCTTGACGCGGGTCTTGATCTTCTTCTCGACCTTCAGCACCGACATCTCGCCCTGCATCAGGCCATAGACCGCTTCGAGCCGCTCGCCGACGTCAGCCTGCTCGAGCAGCTTCTGCTTCTCCTCGAGCTTCACGCCGAGATGGCCCGCCACGGTGTCGGCGAGCTTGGCCGGGGCCAGATTCTCCGAAATCGCCGACACCGCCTCCTCGGGGATGTTGCGGTTGAGCTTCGCGTACCGCTCGAATTCCTCGGCGACGGCGCGGCTCAGCGCCTTGATCGCGTCGGCGTCCTTCTCGGTCTCGGGCACCTGGGTCGCCTCGGCCTCGAAATACGCGTCGTTGTCGAGAAACCGGGTGATCCTGACGCGGATCTTGCCCTCGACAAGCACCTTCACCGTGCCGTCGGGCAGCTTGAGCAGCTGGAGGACGTTGGCGAGCACGCCGGCGCGATAGATGCCGTCGTCGTTCGGCTCGTCCTCGGACGCGTCCATCTGGCTCGACAGCAGAATCTGCTTGTCGTCCTTCATCACCGCCTCGAGCGCGCGGACGGACCGCTCGCGGCCCACGAACAACGGCACGATCATGTGCGGGAACACGACGATATCGCGCAGCGGAAGGACCGGAAAACTTTGACTGTTCACTTTTTTCACTGCTATGTCCTTTTTACCGGCAAAGCGCCCCGTCCCGGTCGATCCAGCAATCGGGCGCCTTCCTTTCGATTGGACATGGCGCGCGAGCTTTTATGTTTCAAGGCACCGCCACCGTGCGCCCGGGTTTCCCGGCTGGCAAGGCGCGAGCGCTCCGCTGCTTAACGCCGGCCACGACGCGCCGGACGCGACCTGCGCGGGCGGGACTCGCCGGGACGTATGGCGGGCGGGGGCGTCAGCGCGCGCCATCGCCGCGCGTCGGGCGCCTGTGGCGAAGCGCCGCGAACGCCAGCGCTCCGGGGCCGGCGAGCGCGAGCAGGAGGGCCGGCGGCAGCGGCACCGGCGAGGGTCGGCTGGTCTCCCGCACGGTCACGCCGGACAGCGTGGCGGCGTTCGCCCAGCCGAGCGCGTCGCAGGCGGCGTCGCCGCAACTCGCCGAGGTCGACACGATGCTCGCCCCCAGCATCAGCAACAGCCCGAGGCCCGAATTCGGCGTGATCGTAGTCGACGCCCGAAGGTCCAGCGCGGCGATCGTGGTCAGGTCGTTGCCCCAGATCCCGACCAGCGACGCGCCGGCCGCATTCGCCGTCGAGATCGTGTTCGCGCCGAAGGTCACGCTGAAGCTCACGAGGTCCGTTTCGTCGAACGTGCCGCCGATCACGATGCTGTCGCGCTCGAGCGCCAGCGTGCCGAAGACGATATTGCCGCGAGACAGGCCTGAGTTGGCGCAGGTCCCGTTGCAGTTCCCGAAAATGTTGTACTGAATGGTTTCCGCCGCCGCCGGTCGAAGACCGGACAGCAGAAAGCCGGCAGCGAAGACCGCACCGAGATGGCTCGGCATGTATTCCTTCAGACTGAGGGCGACTCACTGCTATCACGATTGCGCCCGCCTTTCGACGGGGACGGCGTGAACTCGGCCCAGAACCGGAACGCCGCCGGGTCAGCGTCGTCACCCGGCCGCGTGCGCGTGACCATACCGGCCTCTCAGAGCGAGGAGAGGTCGCCCTCGGCGCGAACCGCCTCGAAGCCGTCGACGAACGCCGCGAGTCGGCCGCCGCCGATTGCGCTGCGCAGCCCCGCCATCAACTCCTGATAATAATGCAGGTTGTGCCAGGTCAGCAGCATCGCGGCGATGATCTCGCCGGCCTTGAACACATGATGCAGATAGGCCCGGCTGTAGCCCCGGCAGCACGGACAGCCGCAGGCTTCGTCCAGCGGGCGCGGATCGTCGGCATGGCGTGCGTTCTTGATATTGACGGCCCCTCGCCGCGTCAGCGCCTGCCCGGTCCGCCCCGAACGCGTCGGCAGCACGCAGTCGAACATGTCGACGCCGCGCAGCACGGCGCCGACGATGTCGTCGGGCTTGCCGACCCCCATCAGATAGCGCGGCTTGTCCGCCGGCAACTGCCCCGGCGCGAAGTCGAGCACGCGCAGCATCGCCGCCTGCCCCTCCCCGACCGCCAGCCCGCCGATCGCGTAGCCGTCGAACCCGATCCCCGCCAGCGCCTCGGCGCTCTCGGCCCGCAGGTCCTCGAACACCGATCCCTGCTGGATGCCGAACAGCGCGTGGCCGGGCCGGTCGCCGAACGCGTCGCGCGACCGCCGCGCCCAGCGCATCGACAGCCGCATGCTCGCCTCGGCCTGCGCCCGCGTCGCCGGATGCGGCGTGCATTCGTCGAACGCCATCACGATGTCGGACCCGAGCTGCCGCTGGATCGCCATGCTGGTCTCGGGGCTGAGCATGTGCGGCGATCCGTCGACATGGCTGCGAAACGTCACTCCGGCCTCGGTCAGCTTGCGCAGATCCGCGAGGCTCATCACCTGGAACCCGCCCGAATCGGTCAGGATCGGCCGGTCCCAGTTCATGAACCGGTGCAGCCCCCCGAGGCGCGCCACGCGCGCGGCGCCGGGCCGCAGCATCAGATGATAGGTGTTGCCGAGCACGACGTCCGCCCCGGTGGCGCGCACGCTTTCGGGCAGCATCGCCTTGACCGTCGCGGCGGTGCCCACCGGCATGAAGGCGGGCGTGCGAACGTCGCCGCGCGGCGTGCCGATGACGCCCGTGCGGGCGCGCCCGTCGCGCGCTAGGATCTCGAAGGCGAAGCCGGTCATGCGCCCCCCCTTATCGCCAGGCGCCGGCGGGCGCAAACCGTCATGCGGACGTCGCAGGACGGATTTATTGTTGGTTCAGGATCAAGATGGAGCCCGCCCATGCGCATCACCCTTACTGCCGCAGCCCTCACCGCCGCAGCCTTCACCGCCGCAGCCACGCTCGCCGCCACCGCCGCCGTCGCCCAGACCGCGCAGCTCGGGCCGCGCCCGGCCTTCCTCATCGACCGCATGGCCGACGGCCCGCTGAAGGACCAGCTCGCCGCCTGCGCGACCATGCCGATGCAGCGGTCGCTGTTCTCCATCGCGCACCGCGGCGCGCCGTTGCAGTTTCCCGAGCACACCGCCGAAGGCTACACGGCCGGCGCGCGGATGGGCGCGGGCGTCCTCGAATGCGACGTGACCTTCACCGCCGACCACGAACTCGTCTGCCGCCACGCGCAGAACGATCTGCACACGTCGACCGACATCCTCGCCACCGACCTCGCGGCGAAATGCACGGCGCCGTTCACGCCGGCGACGGACGGCGCGCCGGCCTCCGCCGAATGCCGCGCATCGGACGTGACGCTGGCGGAGTTCCGCACGCTGGCGGGCAAGATGGACGGCGCGAACCCCCAGGCTGCGACGCTGGAGGACTACATCGCGGGCTCGCCGCGCTGGCGCACCGAGCTTTACTCCGGCGAAACCGGCACGCTGATGACCCATGCGGAATCGATCGCGCTCTTTCGCGACCTCGGCGCCAAGTTCACACCGGAACTGAAGGCGCCGTCGGTGACCATGCCCCATGACGGCTTCACCCAGGAACAGTACGCGCAAAAGATGATCGACGAGTACAAGGCCGCAGGCATCCCGCCCGCGGACGTCTGGGCGCAATCGTTCAACCTCGCCGACGTGCTCTACTGGATCGCGAACGAACCGGAGTTCGGCCGCCAGGCGGTCTACCTCGTCGATCCCGACGCCATCGAGGGCTTCGACAACATGACCCCCGCCACCTGGGGCCACGACCTCGCGGACCTCAAGGCGCAGGGCGTCAACTACGTCGCGCCGCCGCTCTTCGTGCTGGTCACGACGGCGGACGGCAAGATCGTGCCTTCCGAGTACGCGAGGGCGGCAAAGGCGGCCGGCCTCGAGCTGATCACGTGGACGCTGGAACGCTCGGGCCCGCTGCGCGACGGCGGCGGCTGGTACTACCAGTCGATCGCCGACGTCACCACCGGCGACGGCGCGATGTACGAACTGGTGCACGTCCTCGCCACCGAGGTCGGCGTCGCCGGCATTTTCTCCGACTGGCCCGCCACCGTCACCTACTACGCCAATTGCATGGGCCTCGACTGACGCCGCCTTTACGTGGCGCGCGCGAAGCCCTATAAAAGAGGTCGGGAATAGGGAGGCCGACCTCGAATGACCGCGCACGCTGACGCCCCGATGGAGGGCACGCCGCTGATCCGGCCCTCGAGCACCGATCATCCGCTGTATGATGCAGTCGTCGAGGCGTGCAAGACCGTGCACGACCCCGAGATCCCGGTGAACATCTACGACCTCGGCCTCGTCTACACGATCGAGATCACCGCGGACAGCGACGTGAACATCGCGATGAGCCTGACCGCGCCGGGCTGCCCGGTGGCGGGCGAGATGCCGGGCTGGGTGGCCGAGGCGGTCATGCCGGTCCCCGGCGTGCGCCACGTCAACGTCGAGCTGGTCTGGGACCCGCAATGGGGCATGGACATGATGTCCGACGAGGCGCGGCTCGAACTCGGCTTCATGTGACGCTTGCCGGTCGCCGCATCCGGCGGCATGGTCGCGGCCTTCGCTGGACGGACCCGTGAATGCCGCATGCCGACCTCGCCGTCCTGACCGGCGACATCATCAAGTCCTCGCGGCTGCCGGAGGGCACGCTCGACGTCGCGATGGCGGCGCTCGGAGCGGCGGCTGCGGCGATGTCGGCCTGGCCGGAAGCGGGGGCGGCGCGGTTCGCGCGGTTCCGCGGCGACGGCTGGCAGTGCCTCGCGCCGCGCCCGGCGCAGGCGCTGCGGGCGGCGCTGTTCCTGCGCGCGCACCTGCGGGCGCTCGACCGCGAGACCGACACGCGGATATCGGTCGGGATCGGCCCGGGCATCGCCCCGCTCGGCGGCGGCCTCGCGGCGGCGTCCGGCGCCGCTTTCGAGCTGTCGGGCCGGGGGCTCGACGACATGACCCGCCCGCAGACGTTCGCCGTGACCTGGGCCGCCCCGAAGCCGGGGGCCGGCCTGATCGCCGCGGTCTTCGCGCTCGCCGACGAGATCTCGGGCCTGTGGACGCCGCGCCAGGCCGAGGTGATGATCGAAACCCTCGGCCCCGGCGACACCGCGCAACGCCAGATCGCCGGCCGGCGCGGCGTGAGCCAGCAGGCCATCGCCAAACACCTCAGCGCGGGCGGCGACTGGGCGCTGCAACGCGCGCTCGCCGCCGTGGAGGGCGAATCGTGACGCGATCGCCGCACAACCCCCAAAGGTTGTTTCTCCAACTACAACCCCTCAAGGTTGTCGGAGCGCATCGCTGATGCTGGAGACCGCCGCAGCCTTGATCTTTGGCCACGTGCTCGGCGATTTCACACTGCAGACCGTGTGGATGGTCCGCGAGAAACGCCGGCCGCCGGCGCTGCTGGCGCATGTCGCCATCGTCACGGCCGTCAGCTGGGCGGCGCTCGGCTTCCCGCCGGCCTGGCCGCTGATCGCCTGGATCGCCGTCACCCACGCGGCGATCGACGCGGCCAAGGCGTTCTGGGGTCGCGGCGGCTTCCGGCCGTTCATCCTCGACCAGACGGCGCACATGGCGGCCATCGCCCTCGGCGCGGCGGTCGTCCCCGGCGCCTACGCGCTCGGGCTCTGGGCCGCGCCGACGACGGCGTTCGTGCCCGACATCGCGCGGCTACCGGAGGCGCTGGCGCTCGGCGCGGGCCTGATCGCCACCGTCTGGGCCGGCGACCACGCGGTGTCCGCACTGATGACCGGGGTCGCGCCGCCGTCCGCGCTCGACAGCCTGCCGCGCGGCGGGCGCCTGATCGGCAAGCTCGAGCGGCTGCTGATCCTGATGCTCGTGCTCGCGGGCCAGCCCGACGGCATCGGCCTGCTGATCGCGGCGAAATCCATCCTGCGGTTCAACGAGGTCACCGGCGCCGCCGACCGGCACGTCAGCGAATACGTGATCATCGGAACGCTGGCGAGTTTCGCCTGGGCCATCGCCATCGGCTACGCGACCGTCGCGGCGCTCGGTGCGCTCGGCTCTTGAGCGGCGACCGCATCCGCACTACCTTAGAGAAAAGATCAGGATAAAGGTGTTCCGCGCATGTTCGGCATCCCCGGCAAGGCTCCCGTCTCCATAACTCCCGCAGCGGAGGTCCAGATCGCCCGCCTGATGTCGAAGGGCGACACCAAGGGCCTGCGAATCGGCGTCAAGAAGGGCGGATGCGCCGGCATGGAATACACGATGGAATACGTCGCGGAGATCAACCCGCACGACGAGGTCGTCGAACAGAACGGCGCGCGGGTGATGATCGCCCCGATGGCGCAGATGTTCCTGTTCGGAACCGAGATCGACTACGCGGCGGGGCTGCTCGAATCAGGCTTCCGGTTCAAAAACCCCAACGTCGTCGACGCCTGCGGCTGCGGCGAGTCGATCAAGTTCGCCAACACCTGACCCGCTCGTCCCGGCCCGTGTCGCCCGACATCGGCGTCGCGGACGCGAAATCCCGCGACCTTTCCCCTGTTCGGCCGCTCTGCTAGCAAGGCCGCTCACCCGATGGACAGGAGAGCCTCCGTGCCGCGCAAACTGGTTGCCGGAAACTGGAAGATGAACGGCTCGGCGGCGTCCGGGCGCATCATCGACGCGCTCGCCGCCACGCA
The DNA here is from genome assembly GCA_038247355.1 of Rhodobacterales bacterium. GTDB lineage: Bacteria > Pseudomonadota > Alphaproteobacteria > Rhodobacterales > Rhodobacteraceae > Amaricoccus. Next base: position 78 of record JBBRUZ010000044.1, on the reverse strand, counting down.
TCCGGCGCCCGGCTGCGACGTGCTGATCTGCCCGCCCGCCACGCTGATCGCCGGGCTCGCCGGGCGCGGCGTGCCGAT
>JBBRUZ010000043.1:0-18868 GCA_038247355.1 Rhodobacterales bacterium | reverse complement strand
GGTCTCCGACGTGCGGCATAGCGTTCGCGACCGGACGCCGGTACGTCCAGCGAGGCGTATCCGGGAGCACGGCGCAGCGACCGATGGCGCCGCTGCGCAACCGTCGTCAGGTGCGCCGACGCCGGGCGGCGAGACCGGCGAGCGCGGCGAAGGCGAGGACGGCCAGCGGCAGCGCGGCGGGGAGCGGGACGGGCGCGACCTGACCGCGAATCTCGCCGCTCGGATTCAGGGTGGTGTGGATGTTGATGTAGAAGAGACCGTCGAGCAGCTGCTGAGCTGCGGCCAGGGAGATGGTCGCGAATCCGATCGTCGGGGTGTTCAATCCACTGATCGATCCGATATCGACGACGACCGGGGCGGTGACGCCCACGGCGCCCGGCCCGTGGAAGTGCGCGCCGATCGCGGGGCCGGAGAGGCCGCTGAAGGACAGGTTCCAGTCGAGCAGGCCGGTGTCGGTGTCGATCGTACCGAAGGCCGAGCCCGCGGCCCCGGGAACCGGGCTCGGCGCCGGAACCTCCTGCGCCTGGTCGAGCGATGCGGTCCATTGAATGGTCGCTGCTTCGGATGTCGCCGCCGCGAACATCAACATTGCGGCCAAGGCCATTTTGTCAAACATGTTTCCACCCCCTGTTCGTGCGCCGTCGCGGGTATCTCGTCCCGGATCTGCGCCGCAAGGTTAACAAGTCGGACCGATTCGCAACAGTGCCGACGAGGTGCGCTCGTTCAGGCGGTACTGGTTCGCGCGGAGGTCGTCGCGCGCGAGGCGAGGCGGCCCGCCGCCTCCAGATTGGCACTGCGAGCGTTGTTGACGACGGACCGGGCGCTGCCGGGTTTGCGCGGCGAGATCAGCAGCATGGTGCGGGCGGCGTCGAGCTTTCGCGGCAGGCTGTCGATCCAGCCGAAGGCGAGCAGTTCCTCGACGACCGCGTCGGAGCCTACATGCGCAGCGCCTTGGGTCGTCTTGTGGGTGACGAGCCAGACCGAGCCGCTGGTCGCGTGGTTTGCGGCGAACCAGTCTCGAAGCTCCGATGCGGCGCGGACCTCGATCCAGGGCAGATGCTCGGCGGAGGGCATCAGAACAGCAGCAGCGGCACGACAAGGAAGACCGTCGCGGTCAGCGCGCCGTTGAGGCCCATCGCGATGCCGGCGAAGGTGCCGGCTTCTTCGGACACCTGGAAGGCGCGGGCCGCGCCGATGCCGTGCGAGGCGACGCCGACCGCGAAGCCCCGGGCGGCGTAGTCGGTGATCCCGAGCGCGTTCATCAGTGGCGTGACGATGACCGAGCCGAGGATGCCGGTCATCACCACGAGGACCGCCGCCAGCGCCGGAATGCCGCCGAGGCTCTCGCTCAGCGCCATGGCGATCGGCGCGGTGGTTGATTTCGTCGCGAGCGAGGCGACGATGGCGCGCGGCGCGCCGAAGGCCCAGCCGATGACCGCCGCCGAGCCGATCGCCGTGAGCGAGCCGGCGACGAGGGCCGCGCACATCGGCGCGAGGTTGCGCCCGACCGCGGCGCGGTTGCGCCACAACGGCACGCCGAGCGCCACGGTGGCCGGACCGAGGAGGAAGTGCACGAACTGCGCGCCATCGAAGTAGGTCGCGTAGCCGGTGTCGCTGACGGTGAGCACGATGATCAGCAGGCCGGCGGCGATGACGACCGGGTTGGCCAGGGGGTGCCGGCCGAGCCGGACGGAGATCGCGTCGCCGATGACGTAGGCGATCAGCGTGGCGGTCAGCCAGAGGAGCGGCGTCTCTGCGAGATAGACCCAAAGGCTCTGAAGGTCGGGGGACTCCGTCACGCGCGGCGCCGGGTCTGGAAGCGGGCGACCGCGCGGAACGTGAAGACCGTGACGAGCAGCGTCAGCACGGTCGAGGCGGCCACCGCGACCGTGATCGCCAGCCAGTAGTCGGCGATCAGCCCGGCCTGCTGGACGACGCCGACCGCCGCGGGCACGAACAGCAGCGAGAGGTTCTTCAGGATGGCGTCGGCGACTCCGTCGAGGTCCGGGCCGGTGCGACGGAAGGCGAAGAGGCCGGCGACGAGCAGCGCCATGCCAAGCACGGGGCCGGGGAAGTCGAGCCCGAGGCCGCGGACGGTCGCCTCGCCGACGAGCTGGCAAACGAAGAGCAGGGTGAGGGCGCGGATCATTCGGCGACCTGGCGTTGTTTCGGCGGCGAGTGTGCCGCCGCCGCGCGGGCGACGCAAGCGCGCGGGCGCGGGCGCGGGCGCGGACGCCGTGGCGGGGCGCAGCCGCGCGATGCGGTCACGCTCGGCTCACGGTCGGTTAACTAAATTCGGCGAAAGACAGTTAAGACCGACAGGAGAGTCGCAATGTCCTCGATCGCCCCCCGAATTCCGCTTCGTCCGGCCGTCTTGCGCCTGATCTCGCAAGCCGAGAGCGCCGGCCCCGGAGATCCGATGTCCAACGAGGAGTACTTTCTCGGTCAGTTGCGCGCGGCGATCGCTTCGGGCGAGAGCCCGGCCGACCGGCTGCGAAATCGGTACGGCGCGAACCGGAACGATCGGCTGCGCAATCTTTACGCGCGCTACGCATATTGATGCGTTAAGGTTAACGTCGGCCTGTAGCATTTGGTAACAATATGTTTTAATCAAAGGCTGGCGATCTCGTCACGCAGCGCTCACGTTCGCTTAACGCAGGCCGGGGCAGTGTGGGACCCCTGAGCAGAGGGAGTTTCGACAATGCCACGCAAAGCTGACGGTGCGTCTCGCGCGCCTGCCCCGACCGAGGACACATCGCTCGACGAGGCGTGTTTCCTTGCCGCGCTGCGACGCAGCGTCGAAGGGGCGACCACGGCGGCCGAGGAGCGGCTCGCGAAGGTCACGCCCGACTGGACCGACCGGTTCGGCCGGATTTGCGACCGCCTCGCGGGCTGAGCCTCAGCCGGCCCCGATCTTCGGTTCGGTCCCGGCGCGCAGGCGGGCGATGTTGGCGCGGTGACGCACGATCACCAGCGCCGCCATCGCGATCCCGAGCCAGACCGCATGCGGCGGGCCGAGGAGCGCCAGCCAGATCGGCGCGGTTCCGGCCGCGACCATCGCCGCCAGCGACGAGACGCCGGCGATCCGGGCCGTCAGCGCCCAGGTCGCGCAGGCGATGAGCCCGACCGGCCACGCGAGCGCGATCAGCACGCCGAGGAACGTCGCGACGCCTTTGCCGCCGCTGAACTTCAGCCAGACCGGATAGAGATGACCGAGAAACGCCGCGCCGCCGGCGAGCAGCGCGGCGCCCTCGCCCGCGACCGCGCGGGCGACGAGGACGGCGGCGGCCCCCTTCAGGCCGTCGAGCAGCAACGTCGCGGCGGCCGCGCCCTTGTTGCCGGTGCGCAGCACGTTGGTGGCCCCGATGTTCCCCGACCCGAGCTTGCGCAGGTCGCCCAAGCCGAGCGCTCGGGTGATCACGAGACCGAACGGGATCGAGCCCGCGAGGTAGCTGAGCAGGATCACGAGGCTGTAGGTCACCGCGCGTAGACCTCGGCGCCCGCGACCCAGGTGCGCAGCACGCGGCCCTGCATTCGGCGCAAGTCGTACGGCGTGTTCTTGGATTTCGAGCGCAACGTGGCGCGGTCGAGGACGAAGGGCGCGCCCGCGTCGAACAGCACGAGGTCGGCGGGGGCGCCGCTGGCGAGGCGTCCCGAATGCAGACCGAGCAGGCGGGCGGGGTTGAGGCTCAGCGCGCGCCACAGCAGCGGAAGCGGCAGGCCCGCGTGATGGAGCTGCATCGCGGCGGGGAGCAGCGTTTCCAGACCGACGGCGCCGGGCGCCGCTTGCTCGAACGGCAGCCGCTTGTCCTCCTCGTCCTGCGGGGTGTGGAACGAGCCGACGATATTGATAAGACCGATCCGCAGCGCGTCGACCATCGCCACGCGGTCGTCCTCGGACCGCAGCGGCGGCGTGAGCTTGAAGAAGGTGCGGTAATCGCCGACGTCGAGTTCGTTGAGCGTCAGGTGATGGATCGAGGCGCCGGCGGTGACGGCGAGGCCGGCCGCCTTGGCGCGTTGCAGCGCGGGCAGGCTGTGGGCCGTGCTGATCTGGTCGGCGTGATAGCGCGCGCCGGTGGCCTCGACGAGGGCGAGGTCGCGCTCGAGCCCGATGCGCTCGGCGATCGGCGAGACCGCCGGAAGGCCGAGGCGCGACGCGTACTGGCCCGAGGTCATGCAGGCGCCGGCGGTCAGCGCCGGGTCCTGGGGGTGGCCGATGACCAGCGCGCCGAGGCCGGCGGCGTATGTGAGGCAGCGCTGGAAGACCCGCGGGTCGGCGACCGCGCGCGCGTCGGTGAAGGCGACGGCGCCGGCGTCCATGAGGAAGCCGATCTCGGTCATCTCGCGGCCCATTCGGCCCTTGGTCAGCGCGGCCATCGGCAGCACGTTGACCGGGCTCGCCCCGACCGCGCGGCGCAGCAGGAATTCGAGCCGTTCCGGCTCGTCGATGGGCGGATCGGTGTCGGGCCGGGTGACGATCGTGGTGACGCCCCCGGCCGCGGCGGCGGCTCCCCCGGTGCGGAAGCTTTCCTTGTGGCGCTCGCCGGGCTCGCCGATCTTGACGCCGATGTCGATAATTCCCGGTGCGATGCATTTGCCGTGGCAATCGAGGCCGGGGCGGGGGCCCTCGAAGATTTCGCGGATGCGGCCGTTCTCGATGACGAGGCCGCCGTCGAAGACGCGGTCGGTTTCGGGGTCGATGAGGCGGGCGTTGGTGAGGGTGAGCGCTTCGACCGTTTCCAAATTCGCTCTCTTCATGGTCTTTGCAAATGCTGTGAAACTTGGCTAAGTTCTGCTTCAAGCTCTCTAGCTTGCTCAATCATTGTAATTCTGAGTTTTTCCCATGTATGTATATCGTTTGAACCCCTTTGTTCTAATAGTTGCTTGTATACGACTTGAAGTTCTCCATCAAATTTTGCAAGACTGAGTGGTATAATTCCCCGAAGATTCAAAATTTTATCCAAATAGGCATTAAACAGGTAGCTGTTTGTAAGAAGCGATGGCAATGCATCGGTAGCCTGCTGCCAAACCTCATTATCTGAAGCCGAATCTGGAAATGCCAAATCAAAGCTGGTGAATTTTCCGTTCATATCCATTCTGTTTTCCAAAAGATCCCAGATTTCGGCAACTTCTTGACGTAGAAGGGAGGCCAGTTTCCTAAGGTTATCTCTTTCTTGTTTATTTTGTCGAATGTTCTGTAGATGTATCGGTATGTATGCAATGCACCCGCCAACTAGAACTAAAAATAACGCATAGAATTGTTCAATATGTTCAGTCACGGCTTGTCTCCGGTGCGCGGGCGCGCCGGTTCCGCGCCAGCAAATCCATCGCGGCCATGCGGACGGCGACACCCATTTCGACCTGTTCCTGGATGACGCTGACGTTGATGTCATCGGCGAGGGTACCGTCGATCTCGACGCCGCGGTTCATCGGGCCGGGGTGCATGACGATGGCGTCGGGTTTGGCGTGGGCGAGTTTCTCCGCGTCGAGGTCGAAGCGGTGGTAGTATTCGCGCATCGAGGGGATCAGCCCGCCGTCCATCCGTTCGCGCTGGAGGCGGAGCATCATCACGACGTCGGCGCCTTCGAGGCCGGCGGCCATGTCCTGGAAGACCTCGACGCCCCAGTTGGCGACGCCGGCGGGCATCAGGGTGGGCGGGCCGATCAGCCGGATGCGGTTTTCCATCCGGCCAAGAAGCAGGATGTTCGAGCGGGCGACGCGGGAATGGGCGATGTCGCCGCAGATTGCGACGACGAGGCGGCTGAGCGCGCCCTTGCGGCGGCGGATGGTCAGCGCGTCGAGCAGGGCCTGGGTCGGGTGTTCGTGGCGGCCGTCGCCGGCGTTCAGCACCGCGCAGTTGACCTTGGAGGCGAGCAGGTTGACGGCGCCCGAACAGGGGTGGCGCACGACGAGCAGGTCGGGGTGCATGGCGTTCAGCGTCATCGCGGTGTCGATGAGCGTCTCGCCCTTCTTTACCGAGGATTGCGCGAGACCCATGTTCATCACGTCGGCTCCGAGGCGCAAGCCCGCAAGCTCGAAGCTCGCCTGCGTGCGGGTGGACGCCTCGAAGAACAGGTTGATCTGGGTCAGGCCGCGCAGCACGTCGGAGTGCTTGTCCGGGCGCCGGTTCAGCGCGACGTAGTCCTCGGCGAGGTCGAGAACGGTCTCGATGTCGTCGCGCGACAACCCCTCGATGCCGAGCAGGTGGCGGTGGGGGAACAAGGGGGGCCTCCGGGCGCAGGGATCGGGGGTCCGTATAGCAGGGGCCGCCCGCCGGGCAAGGCCCCGCTGCGCACCTGCTAGGCAAGACCGTGCAAAGGGCGGTATGCTGGCGTCTTGTCGGCGGTGGGATAGGTATGAGCGACGATCCGCAAAGGTTTGGCTCGATGAGCGGAGGCGGCGGGGTAGGCGACCTGCCCCGGCCTTCGTTGATTGTCGATTGCCGGCCGGCCCCCAATCCGCGGCGTTTGCGGATTTTTCTCGCCGAGAAGGGCGTGGTGCTGCCGGTCGAACAGCTGGACATCATGTCGGGCGCGCAGTTCGCCGACCATGCGGCGCGGGTCGGAAGCCATCACGTCCCGGCGGTGCGGCTGGCCGACGGGCGGTGGCTGACCGAGAGCGTCGCGATCTGCCGCTACGTCGAGGCGCTCTGGCCCGAGCCGAACCTGATGGGCGCAGATGCGCTGGAGGCGGCGGAAATCGAGATGTGGAACCGGCGGGTCGAGTTCCAGCTGCTCGGCCCGGTGGCGGCGGTGCTGCGGCACGGCAACGCCAAGATGGCGGTGATGGAGGAGCAATGCCCGGAATGGGCCGAGGCGAACCGACCGCGCGTGCTGGCGGCGCTGGCCTGGCTCGACGCGCGGCTGCGGGCGTCGGCTTATGTCGCGGGCGCGCGGTTCACGATCGCGGACATCACGGCGCTGGTGGCGGTCGATTTCGTGCGGCCGACGCGGATCGCCGTTCCGGAGGATTGCGCTGCGCTGCGCGTCTGGCGGGCCGGGCTGGAGCGACGGCCGTCGCTCGGGGCGTGATCCGGGCGACGCCGCGAGGAATGGCCGAGAGGGGTGGCGTATGGCGAGGATCGGGAGCTGCGGCACGCCGGGATCGGACGATCCGGGTCCCCTACCTGCGCGGCAAGGCCTGAGCGGCGGTCGCGCCGTCACGGGCGTTGCGCTGTGACGCCCCTAGGACCGGTTCGGCCCCGCCGATGGCCCCGGCTGTCGTCTGGTGGACGGTCGGGGCGCCTGCGTGGCGGCGCGTATCGAGCGGGGAGGCTTGCCGGGCGGTCGTCGCGCGGCGCCGGATGCGGACGGCGAACCGGGCTATGGCGGCGCCTGTCGCCTCGATGAGGGCGGGCGAGGTGGCGGAATGGGCGGCGCCGTCGACGACGGATGTCTCGACGCCGGGCCAGGCGCGCGCGAGTTCCCATGCGGTCGTCCGGGGCGCCGCCAGGTCGGGTCGGCTGTGGATGATCGCGCCCGGGATCGCCGCGAGCGCTGGCGCGCCGCGCCGCAGCGCGCCGTCGTCGAGCCAGCCTGCGTTTTCGAAATAATGCGTGACGATGCGGGCGAAGGCGAGGCGCCAGCGCGGATCGGTCCAGCGCGATCCGGCGGCGGCGGGATCGTCCCCGACGACCGCAGCCTCCCACGCGCACCAGTCGGCGGCGGCGCGGGCGATGCGCGCGGGGTCAGGGTCGGCCAGACGGCGGGCGTAGGCCGCGACGAGGCCGCGTCCCGGTGCGCCTTCGGGAGCGCCGGCGCGAAAGGCGGCGAAGGCTTCGGGGAGCAGCGCGCCGACATGGCCGTAGAGCCAGTCGATCTCGCCCGGCCGGGTCATCGTGACGCCGGCGAGGGCGAGGCCGGTGACGCGGGTTGGCACGCTTATGGCATAGGCGAGCGCCAGCGTCGACCCCCAGGAGCCGCCGAGCACGAACCAGGCCGGCGCGCCGAGATGGCCGCGGAGTTCCTCGATGTCGGCGAGCAGGTGCGCGGTGGTGTTGGCTTGAAGGCCGTCGAGGCTGTCGCCTGCGTGCGGCGTGCTGGCGCCGCAGCCGCGCTGGTCGACGAGCGTCACGCGCCATGCGGCGAGGTCGAACGCGCGCAGTGAACGTGGCGAGGCGCCGGCGCCCGGTCCGCCGTGGAGCACGACCGCGGGCAGGCCGTCGGGCGCGCCGTGGGTCTGCCAGCAAAGCCGGTGGCCGTCGCCGACGGCGAGCATGCCGCTTGCGAGCGGTGGGCGCGGGTCGGGCATCAGGCGCTCCTGGACGGGCTTGGACGAACGGAGTGTGGCGCAGGCGGGGGCGAGCGCCTAGATGTGTCGGCATGACGGGGCAGGATTTCAATTTCGACGCCGATCTCGCGGCGCTCGCCTGGCAGTTCGACCTCGGGGCGGACGAGGCGATCGGCGACGCGCCGGTCAGCCGCTTCGAGCCGGTCGAGGGTTCGCGGGTGGCCGAGCGGGCGGCCGAGCCGGTGGTGCCGGCCGCGCCGGTTTTGGTCGACGACGTGTCGAGCGAGGCGCTGGCGGCGGCCTGCGGCGATCTCGTGGCGCTGCGGGCGGCGATGGGGCGTTTCGAGGGCTGCGCGTTGCGGTTGGGGGCGAAGAACCTGGTGTTCGCCGACGGGCGTCCGGGCGCACGCGTGATGATCGTCGGCGAGGCGCCGGGGCGCGAGGAGGATATGGCGGGGTTGCCGTTTGTCGGGCGGTCCGGGCAATTGCTCGACCGGATGTTGGCGGCGATCGGGTTGTCGCGGCGGGCGGAGGACCCACGGTCGGCCGTCTACATCACCAACGTCCTGCCGTGGCGACCGCCGGGCAACCGCGAACCTGCGGCGGACGAGATCGCGACGATGGGGCCGTTCCTGTTCCGCCACATCACGTTGGCGGCGCCCGAAGTGCTCGTGGTCATGGGCAATTCCGCGCTGCGGACGGTGTTGGGAACTACCGGGATCACGCGGGCGCGCGGGACGTGGGGAGATTGGCGGGGCGTGGCGGTGATGCCGATGTTTCATCCAGCGGCGCTGCTGCGCGATCCGACGAAGAAGCGCGAGGCCTGGGCCGATCTGTTGGCCGTGCGGTCGCGGCTGGACGGGTACGGCTAGACGGGGGCGGGTGATGGGGCGGATCGATGAAGGCATTGTTTTCGTTGCGGTGCGGTTCGCGGTTCTGACGGTCTCCGATACGCGGGGGCCGGCAGACGACCGCTCGGGCGATGTGCTGGCGGAGCGGGTGCAGGCGGCGGGGCACGTGCTGGCCGAGCGCGGCATCGTCCGGGACGAGCAGGCGGTGATCGCGGCCAAGCTGCTGGAATGGATCGAGGCGCCGGCGATCGACGTGGTGATCACCACCGGGGGCACCGGGCTGACGGGGCGGGACGTGACGGTGGAGGCGCACGAGGCGGTCTACGAGAAGGCGATACCGGCGTTCGGCACGCTGTTCACGTTGATCTCGTATGAGAAAATCGGGACCTCGGCCATTCAGAGCCGGGCGTGCGCGGGCGTCGCGAGGGGCACGTATCTGTTCGCGTTGCCGGGGTCGCCCTCGGCGTGCCGGGACGCCTGGGATGGAATTCTCGGGCCGCAACTGGACTTGCGGCACCGCCCGTGCAACTTCGTCGAGATCATGCCGCGGCTGGAGGAGCATCGGCGGAAGTGAACGTTCGCGCGGTCGCGCGACGCCGGCATCGAGGCATTTCTTGCCATCAACGGAAACGTCATGTAACCTTCAATCAAGGCTTCGGGATTTTCTCGAGGGCACATCTTCGGCTGATACATGGCGCAGGACTCATCGGAGACTGTGCAGGACAGCTTCGCCTTGGCGCATCGGCGCCACTGCAGTCGGCCTGCGCAGGCTGAAAAGGAGTTGTTCGCCGCCCTCGATCTGGGCACGAACAGCTGTAGAATGCTGATCGCCACGCCCGAGGGCGATCATTTTCGTGTGGTTGACGCGTTTGCGAAATCGGTCCGCCTCGGGATGGGGCTCGAGCGAACCGGCCATCTGTCGCGGGGTGCGATCACCCGGACATTGCAGGCGCTCGACGTCTGCGCCGACAAGCTCCGCCGGTATGGCGTGCAGAATTCGCGGCTGGTCGCAACCGAAGCGTGCCGGCGCGCCAGGAACGGCAATCATTTCCTCGCGCTGGTGACGCGCGAGACCGGATTGCGGCTGGAGGTGATCCGGCCGGAGGAGGAAGCGCGGCTGGCGGTGATCTCGTGCGCCCCGCTGGTGGCGACCGAGGCGAGCCAGGTTCTGGTGTTCGATATCGGCGGCGGATCGACCGAACTCGTCTGGATCGATCTGAGCGACGTCGTGCCGGCCGAGCGGGCGCAGGCGATCCTGAACCTGCAGGTCACCGGGGCCGCCGGCGCGCCCGGCGCCGCAAGGATCGTCGATTTCATTTCGGTGCCGCTGGGTGTCGCGACGCTGCACGACAGGTTTGCGGACGTGGTCGAGGACGGCGCACGATTCGCGCTGATGTCATGGTACTTCGAGGAGCAGATCGCAGGTTTCAAACCCTATCTCGACATTCCGGCGAACGGGGCGACTGGAGCCTTCCAGATGATCGGCACCTCCGGAACGGTCACGACGGTCGGCGCAGCACATCTTGGGCTTCGCCGCTACGACCGGCGCAAGGTGGACGGCATGAGTCTGTCGGCGGCGGCGATCGACGCGGTGATCGCCCGGTTTCTCAAGCTGGGGCCCGAGGGGCGGCGCAACGACGCGGGTCTGGGCCGCGACCGCTGCGAACTGATCATGTCGGGCGCCGCGATCCTGCAGACGCTGCTGCGGCTGTGGCCGACCGAGTCGATCCGCGTCGCGGACCGCGGGCTGCGCGAGGGGATACTGTTCTCGATGATGAGCGCGAAGGGCATGTTCACGGCGCGGACGCCGGCGCCATGACCGAGCCCGACCGTCCGGGCTCGGGGCGAGGGCGCCGCGACCTGCGGGTGCGCGTCAAGACCGCCAAGGGGCGCAAGCTCAGCTCCACGCTGTGGCTTGAGCGGCAGCTCAACGACCCCTATGTGCAGCGCGCGCGCGCTGACGGCTATCGGGGGCGGGCCGCCTACAAGATCCGCGAGATCGACGACAAGTTCGGATTTCTGAAGCCCGGCGCGCGCGTGGTCGATCTCGGGAGTGCGCCGGGCGGCTGGACGCAGGTCGCCGTGGCGCGGGTCAACGCGCTGGGCGAAAAGCGCGGCAAGCCGGTGGGTCGCGTGCTCGGGATCGACATCCAGCCCGTCGAGGCGATCGCCGGATCGGAGTTGCACCAGCTCGATTTTCTCGAGGACGGCGCCGATGCGGTGGTGCGCGATCTGCTGGGGGGGCAGGCGGACGTCGTGATGTCGGACATGGCGGCGGCGTCGTCTGGGCATCCGCAGACCGACAACATCCGGATCTCGGCGCTTTGCGAGGCCGCCGCAGATTTCGCCGCCGACGTGCTGGCGCCGGGCGGCGTGTTCGTGGCCAAGGTACGGGGCGGCGGAGCAGATGCGGCGCTGGTCGCGCTGCTGAACCGCCGGTTCGCCAAGGTGGCGCACATGAAACCGCCCTCGAGCCGCAAGGACAGTTCAGAAAAGTTCCTGATCGCGACCGGGTTTCGCGGCGCCGGCCAAGCGTGATCGCGCCACCCCGTCGTCATCGGTTCGCCTGCCTGGCGGGCGGGCGTGATCTGCCGACCTTGAGCCGTCGGCGTTGGCGAACTCACCGCCCGCACGTTGATCGCCGGGTGGCCCGACGTTTGCAACTCCCGCCCGGAGCGCCTATCTGAGTGCGCCGAAGGGAAGGATGCGCGCATGAGCCTCGCTGGCCAGATCGCCTGGGACGACACGATCCTGCCGTTCCAGCTCGACCGGGCGGACGTGCGGGGACGGGTCGCGCGGCTCGATGCGGTGCTCGAGACGATCCTCGGCCAGCATGCGTATCCGGCGCCGGTGGCGGCGTTGATCGCGGAGGCGGTGTTGCTGACGGCGCTGATCGGACAGGCGGTGAAGCTGCGCTGGAAGCTGAGCCTGCAGGTGCGCGGGCAAAGCGGGGTGCGGCTGATCGCGACCGATTACTTCGGGCCCGTCGCCGACGGCGAGCCGGCGCAGATGCGGGCCTATGCGGGGTTCGACGCGGCGGCGGTGGCCGCGCATCGCGGACCGCCGTTCGGGCTGGTCGGGACGGGGATCTTCGCGATCCTGATCGATCAGGGGCCGGCGAACACGCCGTATCAGGGCATGACGCCGATCGCGGGACACTCGCTGGCCGATTGCGCCGAGACCTATTTTGCGCAGTCCGAGCAGTTGCCGACCCGGTTCGCGCTGGCGATGGGCGAGGCTTCCGCGCCGGGCGCACCGTCACGATGGCGTTCGGGGGGCGTGATGCTTCAGCACATGCCGAAGGGCGCGATGACTGCGAAGCAGGACGCGACCGGGTTTGACGGTTTGCTCGCGGCGGCTGACATGCTCGACGGCGAGGACGCCGAGAACTGGAACCGGGCGACGACGCTGCTCGGCACCGTCGAGGAGACGGAACTGATCGGCCCGCATGTCGGTCTCGACCGGCTGCTGCTGCGGCTGTTTCACGAGGAACGGCCGCGGGTTTATACGCCGCAGCCGGTACGCTTCGGCTGCACGTGCGGGCCGGACAAGGTGGTGCGGTCGCTGTCGATCTATTCGGCCAAGGATATCCGGAGCATGACAACGGCGGACGGCAAGGTCACCGCCGATTGCCAGTTTTGCGGCGCGCATTACGAATTCGATCCCGACGAGCTCGGGTTCGAGGCGAAGCGCCCGCCGGCTCCGGAGGCGGGCGCTCGCGGATAGATCGGGTTGGCGTTTGCCGAAGACGCCCGGTCAGGCGCGCGCCGGGCCCACGTCGCCGTCGCGCGACCACAGAATGGCGACCGGGCGCGTGCCCGCGAATTCCGACAGGACGATGACGAGGATCGCCATGATCGGCACCGAGAGGACGGCGCCCGCGACGCCCCACATCGCGCTCCAGACGACGAGGCTGACGAGGATCACGAACGGGCTGAGGTTCAACGAACTGCTCATCAGCCAGGGCTCGACGAGGTTTCCGACGGCCATCTGCGCGGCGCCGAGCGCCACGGTCAGCGCCAGCACCGGCCCGACCGCGCCGAACTGCACGACCGAGAGCGCCACGGGGAAGAACACGCCGATGAACGAGCCGACATAGGGGATGTAGTTGAACAGCCCGATCAGGATCGCCCAGAACGGCGCGAACTCGACCCCCGCCACCCGCAGGATGACGTAGCTGACGCTTCCGAGCAGGACGTTGATCAGCGTCTTGGTGACGAGGTAGGTCCCGATCCGGGCGTTGACGTCCTCGATGACCAGCCGGATGCGCGCGACCTTGGCGGGGTCGTCGGACAGCCGTTCGATCTTGCGCGCTAAAGCGTTCCGCTCGACCAGCAGGAACGCCGCATAGACCAGCACGATCGAGAATGTCGCGACGATGGCGGACGCCGAGGCGAAGGCGGCGCCGAGCAGGCGCTGGAGATTGATCCGCCCGACGACATCGGCACGCTGCGTCGCCCAGGTCGGCGCGGTCTCGACGCCGATGCGTTCCGCACCGGCCTGGACGATCGCGAGGAAGCGGTCCTGATACTGCGGCGCGGCCGCGACGATCCGGCCGATGTTGCCGACGATCATCGAGACGAGCCCGAACAGCACGGCCCCGATGACGACGATCGACAGGCCGTGGCGCAGCGGCTCCGGGATCGCGCCGCCGATCCCCGGCAGCCGGCCGATCAGTTCGGTCAGGCCGAGCACGACATAGGCGACGATAAGGCTCGCGTCGATCGGCAGGACCACGCCGCGCGCGATCACCAGCACGTGGCCGACGAGCACGGCGAGAAGCACCCCCTGCGCCAGATTGATGAAACCGCCCCGCATATCCGTCGCCCGCCGCCCGCCGCCCGCGCGCGGTGTTTAGCACGGCCGCCGCGGCGCGGGGAAGCAGCGCCCGTGCGTCAGACCGCCAGCATCCGCAGCCCTTGCGTCACGTCGATCCGGATCGCGAGGCGCAGGCCTGGCTCGTCGCGAGCGCGCAGCGCGGCGATGATCTTGCGGTGGTTGGCTGGCCCCTGCTGGCGCTGGAGCCGCGCGTAGAGCGCATGCATCGTCGGTCCTGCCTGCAGCCAGACGGTTTCGACGAGGCCGAGGATCGCCGGGGCCTGGGCCCGGAGGTAGAGTGTGCGATGGAACTCGAGGTTCGTGCGCAGGTAACCGCTCGCGTCGGCCTTGACGACCATCTCGTCGATCACGCCGTTGATCGCCGCCATCCGGTCGATCAGCGCCGGGTGGGCGCGAGGCAGGGCGCGGCTGGCGAGCTCGGGTTCGAGCAGCGCGCGCAGCGCCGCCAGCTCCTCGATACGTTCGGACGTCAGCTCGGGCGTCGAGATCCGGCCCGAGGGCGTGAGCTTCAGCGCGCCTTCGGCGACAAGCCGGCGTACCGCCTCGCGCGCCGGTGTGGTGCTCACGCCGAACTCGGCGGCGAGCCCGCGCAGCGTCAGCGGCCGGCCCGGTGGGATCAACCCGTACATGATCCGCGCCCGAAGCATTCGGTACAGCCGCTCGTGGGCGGGCGGAGCCGTGTCGCTTGGTGCGCGGTCGCGGTCGATCATCTGTGCTCGATCTGCGCGCCGGATCGTCGCGTCAACCGGTCGGCGCGAAGTCGTAGGCCATCAGGTCGGGGCCGTTGCGGCGCAGCCAGTCGCGGTGCACCGCGTAATCGGGGCGGAGCCGTGCGACGACGGCCCAGAACCGCGACGAATGGTTCATTTCGGCCAGATGCGCCACCTCGTGGGCGGCGACATAGTCGAGCACCGGATCGGGCGCGAGGATCAGCCGCCACGAGAACATCAGATCGCCGGCCGCGGTGCAGGACCCCCAGCGCCCGCGGGTGTCGCGCATCGTGATCCGCCCGACGGGTCGCGCGAGCCGCGCCGCATGGACTTCGGCGGCGGCGAGGCAGCGCTGTCTCGCCGCCTCGCGAAGGTAGGCTGCGGCGCGCGCCGGCACGGCGGCGTCCGGACCCGAAAGATGAAGGCCGCCGTCGCGGATCGCCGGCCGGCCGGTCGCCGCGTTGAAGACCGTCACGACGCCGCCGCGATAGGGCAGAGCGGTGCCGTGCCTTACCGGGATGCGGCCGGGCGCCGCGGCGAGCTGACGGCGAAGCCAGCCTTCCTGATCGAGCGCGAATGCGCGGGCGCGCGCCATCGAGACGTGCGGGGGCAGCGTCAGCACCGGGCCGTCCTCCGTCCGGCTGACGCGGAGCACCATCCGACGCGCCCGCGCGTCGCGGCGCAGGCGGATTTCGATGGCAGGATCGCCGATGCGGATGCCCTCGGTCAAATGGGGGCGCTCGGGTTCAGCCTGCGGTCCGGCGCTGGGCGCGAATGAAATCGCGCACCTTCGGCTGGATCAGATTGCGCCACCGCGATCCGTTGAAGACGCCGTAGTGCCCGACCTCTTCCGCGACGAAATGCAGCCGGTCGGCATCGGGGATATTGACGAGCAAATCCTGCGCCGCCTCCGTCTGCCCCAGCCCGGTGATGTCGTCCTTCTCGCCCTCGACGGTCATCAGGCCGATGTCGGTCACCGCCGCGGGGTCGACCAGCCGGTCGCGGTAGTGATACCGGCCCGTCGCGAGCAGCCGCTTCTGGAACACCCGCTCGATGGTCTGGAGATAGAACTCTGCGGTCAGATCCATCACCGAAAGATATTCATCGTAGAACCGGCGGTGGGCGTCGGAGCTGTCGCCGTCGCCGCGCACGAGGTCGTGGAATTGCTTGACATGGGCGTCGACGTGCCTGTCGGCGTTCATCGCGAGGAAGCCCGAAAGCTGCAGAAAGCCGGGGTAGACCTGCCGCATGCAGCCGCGGCTCGGCCAGGGGACCCGGACCACGACGTTGTTCTCGAACCAGCTCAACGGATTCTGGTTCGCGAGTTCGTTCGGCTGCTTCGGGTTGCGAGCGGCGTCGATCGGCGAGCCCATCAGCACCATCGCCGAGGGGCGGGCGGGGTTCGCATCCGCGGCCATCAGGCTCGCCGCGGCCATCACCGGGATGCCGGGCTGACAGACGGCCATCACGGCGACGCGCTGACCGTCCTGTGACAGATGCTCGAGCATCGCGACCAGATAGTCGGCGTAGTCGTCGAGGTCGAACGAACCGAGGCTCATCGGCACGCCGCGCGCGTCGACCCAGTCGGTGATGTAGACGTCGTGTTCGGGGAGCATACCCTGCACGGTGCCGCGCAGCAGCGTCGCGTAGTGGCCCGACATCGGAGCCACCATCAGCACCTTCGGATCGCGCCGCGCCTCGGCCCGCTCGGAATTGCGCTTGAAATGCAGCAGGTCGCAGAACGGTCGCGACCAGACCACCTCTTCGACGATCGGCGTGTCGACGCCATCGACCGGCGTCGTCTCGATCCCGAAGGCCGGCTTGCCGTAGCGGCGCGTGGCGTCGATGAACATGTCGAGCGCGGCCGACACAGTGCGTGCCCCGTAGTTTCCCGGCAGATGGCAGAGCGGATGGCGCATGACGCGCTGGCTCAACTCCGCCGCTGCGCGCATCGGCGAGATCGCCGCATGCGTCATCTCATAGGCGTGGTAAAGCATGGGCCATCCCTCGGGTAATTTTATTGCCGTGCATCCGTTTGCACCGTATCTTGTTTTCGCGCTGCATCAAGACAGGATGCTGCAGTGCGAAACCTCATGTGACATTTGTTTAACGTCAAATGCTTTGACAAAGGTTATCGTTCCATGTCAGGGGACGCGCCAAACCTCCGAAACCCGAAGGACCAAGCGATGCCCAAGGACGAATGGGGCGTAAAGCGCGTTTGCCCGAGTTGTGCGACGCGCTTTTACGACCTGCGCACCGATCCGATGACCTGCCCCGCCTGCGGCGCGACGTTCACGCTCGACAGCCTGAC
Organism: Rhodobacterales bacterium; assembly: GCA_038247355.1. Lineage (GTDB taxonomy): Bacteria > Pseudomonadota > Alphaproteobacteria > Rhodobacterales > Rhodobacteraceae > Amaricoccus. The sequence continues at coordinate 1,928 of JBBRUZ010000043.1, read as the reverse complement.
GGCCGTCAAGCCCAAGGCGATGCGTCCCGAGAAGGTCAAGCCCGAACCGGTCGACATCGAGGATATCCCCGACATCGACCCCGAGGAGGACGCGATCGCAGACGACGACGAGTTGGCCGACGACATTCTCGAGGACGAGGAGGACAACGTCGATCTCGAAGAAATTGCCGACGTCGCCGGCGAAGAGGAGGAAGGCTGAGCGCGGGATGAGCGCCGGGCGCCGCCAATTTTCCGCTTGCTCTGACGGGGGGCGCCGCCTAAAGCACGGGCGCGCGGCACAAGTCGCAGTGGGGCCATAGCTCAGCTGGGAGAGCGCTTGCATGGCATGCAAGAGGTCAGGGGTTCGATCCCCCTTGGCTCCACCATTGATCTCACGCACGGACGTCTCGGAAACAGTCCGGCCCTTGCGACGGGCGGCGGCCGAGTCGTAACTGTGCGTGATGCGTCGGTCAGTTTGCGCCCGATGTGAGCGGCGAGACGCAGTCATCCATGTGCCGATTGTTAATCCGCGCCCGGCTTACCCGGCCGGGCAAGCGCTACAGCGTGGCGTTCGTAGCACCACCGTCGAGCAGCAGGTTCTGGCCGACGATGAAGCCTGCGTGCGCCGAGCAGAGGAACGCGCAGGCCGCGCCGAATTCCGCCGGCGTGCCGTAGCGCCGCGCGGGGATCGTCGCCTCTCTCCGCGCCTTCGCCTGCTCCATCGTGAGCCCTTCGGCGCGCGACACATCAGCGTCGAGCGCTAAGGCCCGATCGGTCGCGTGGATGCCGGGCAGCAGGTTGTTGATCGTCACGCCCTGCGGCGCCACCTGGCGGCTGGTTCCCGCGACGAAGCCGGTCAGACCGCAGCGCGCCGTGTTCGACAGGCCGAGCGCCGGAATTGGCGCCTTGACCGATTGCGAAGTGATGTTGACGACGCGACCCCAGCCGCGCGCCATCATTCCGGGCAGCACCGCCTGCATCAGCGCGATGGGCGTCAGCATGTTGGCGTCGAGCGCGCGGATGAAATCCATCCGGTCCCAATCCGACCAGAGCCCCGGGGGCGGGCCGCCCGCGTTGGTGACGAGGATGTCGGGATCGGGGCAGGCGCCCAGCAGCGCGGCGTGTCCGGCTTCGGTGGTCACGTCCGCCGCCACCGTCATCACCGTCACGCCCCAAGCGGCGCGGATCGCTGTCGCCGTCGCCGCGAGCGCCTCCGCGCCGCGCGCGTTGATGACCAGATCGACGCCTTCGGCGGCGAGCGCCTCGGCGCATCCCCGCCCGAGGCCCTTGCTCGCCGCGCAGACGATCGCGCGGCGGCCGCGAATTCCAAGATCCACGATGATGCTCCCAATGCTTGGCGTCCGAGCCTATGGCGCAATCGGGCGAACGCAAGGGGCGCCGGCGCGAGTCCGGTCGCCGCACGACGTCCTTCGCCGGGGATCGGCGCCGGTCAAGCGTGGAAAAACCTCGATGCGGGTGGCTGGCTAACGTTTCGGCAGCGAGGGCGGCAGTGTTACGCGAGCGCCGCCAGAACCGGCTCCCATTGCGCGCGGATCGGCGCATAGGCGCGTTGCGGCCGGTCGAACACCGAAAGGCCCTCCTCGGCCAGATCGCCGTAAGCGGCGCGTTCGGTGATCCACGCAAGCGGCTCGTGGCCGAGCGCCGCGAAGAAGCCGCGCAGCCTTTCCGTGGCGCGACCTTGCGCCTTCACCCGGTTCGCCAGGAGGTGGACGACCACCTTGCCTTTGCGGACGCGCTTGATCTCCTCGATGTCCCTGAGGAAGCGTCCGGTGCTGTCGGCGTCGAAATAGGACGGCAGGACCGGCGTGATCACCGCCTCGGGGGGGGGGGGGGGGGGCGCGGCGGGGGCGGGCCCCCGCCCGCCCCCCGCGGCGGGGCCCCCCCCCCCCCGCCCCGAACTGGGGGGGGCGCCCCCCCGCCCCAGCCGC